>CAIWPG010000233.1 GCA_903914535.1 uncultured Oxalobacteraceae bacterium | reverse complement strand
TCCACACTCTTTATAAGCGCCGCATTATATCAGTGCTGCTAATGTATTTTTATTTGAGGAAAAACATCTGACAATACAAGCACACAATCAGCGTCTGCAACACTATCCCACCATCAACTCAACCAGCACCTTATCTGATATCGATCAAAAAATTGCACGAATAGTTATCATATAATTAATCAATAATACTCAGATTATGTGTCCTTAGCTGTATGAAATTAGTTGCATTACCGGCTGTGTTATTTCGGCAAAAGCCAATACATTCCGCTAACGACATCCCACCTCTGCTATCAGCGAGTCCTGTATGAGTTTAGCCGTATTAAAAAGTCGTTCCCTCAGTGGCATGGACGCACCCGCCGTTACGGTCGAAGTCCATCTTGCTAATGGATTACCCGGTTTTACGATAGTTGGTTTACCGGATACCGAAGTCAAAGAAGCCAAAGACCGGGTGCGTGCTGCCTTGCAAAATACCCAGTTTGACTTTCCGAATCGCCGGATTACCGTCAATCTGGCACCCGCCGATTTACCCAAAGAATCTGGCCGGTTTGACTTACCGATTGCATTAGGTATTTTAGCAGCATCAAAACAAATTCCCGGTGATGCCCTGGATCACTATGAATTTGCAGGCGAGCTTTCTTTATCCGGCGAGTTGCGCCCGATCCGTGGGGCACTGGCAATGACTTTTGCTATGTGTAATGGAATATCTTCCGGCAATAAACGGCAAATTTCATTTATTTTACCCAGAGCCAATGCCAACGAAGCCGCGCTGGTGCATGAAGCACATATTTATCCGGCCGATTCTTTAATCCAGGTATGTGCCCATTTTGCCAGCCGCAACGAAAAAACACGTCTGGTGCGCCACTGCCCGGACCACCAGACCACCCCTCCGCATTACCCCGATTTTTTTGATGTCAAAGGGCAGCAACAGGCTAAACGGGCATTGGAAGTAGCGGCCTGCGGATCACACAGTGCCCTGTTAATTGGCCCTCCCGGCACCGGAAAATCCATGCTGGCCAATCGCTTCGCCGGTATTTTACCGGCTATGAGCGATACCGAAGCACTGGAAGCAGCCGCGGTGCAATCACTGACACGGGGCTTTGCCGCCGGACACTGGAAGGTACGGCCATTCCGCAGTCCGCACCACACGGCATCTGCCGTCGCGCTGGTTGGCGGAGGCAGCACACCGCGCCCCGGCGAAATCTCACTGGCACACAATGGCGTATTATTTTTAGATGAATTGCCCGAATTCGACCGCCGGGTACTGGAGGTATTACGTGAACCACTGGAGTCCGGCCACATTACCATTTCACGTGCAGCACGTCAGGCCGATTTTCCGGCGCGCTTTCAATTAATTGCTGCCATGAATCCATGTCCGTGCGGCTACCATGGTCACACCAATGGTAAATGCCACTGTAGCCCCGACGTAATTTTGCGTTATCAGAGCAAAATTTCCGGCCCGCTGCTGGATCGTATTGATATGCAAATTCAGGTTGGCTCACTACCACATGCCGATTTACTCAAACAGGCCGATGGCGACACCAGCGCGCAAATTCAGGCTCGTGTTAATGCCGCATTCACCACCCAGTTAACACGTCAGGGCAAATCGAATAACTTACTGAATACCGCTGAAATTGATCTGTTTTGCACTCCGGATGCCAGTGGCGCACAACTGCTGCACGCCGCCATGAACCGCTTAAACTGGTCGGCGCGTTCCTACCACCGGGTACTTAAAGTGGCGCGCAGTATTGCCGATCTGGAGCAGGCTGAACAAATTCAGCGAGGGCACATTGCCGAAGCGATTAGCTATCGCCGGGCACTGAAGGAATAAGAAAACGCTCCTTATCGTTTTATGTACTGACAAGGAGCGTAGCAAGAAAAAAAACACCGGAAAACAAACAAAGCCACACTGAATTAATGAATAAATTGCAGCTTTGTTTTATGTTCACTACATATTACGCCGATACTGCCCGCCCACTTCAAACAAGGCCGTGGTAATTTGCCCCAGAGAGCACACACGGGCTGCGGCCATTAATTGTTCAAATACATTTTTATCTGCAATAGCGGCTTGCTGCAATGCCGTCAGCGCAGCAGGAGCCAGATCGGCATTGGTGGCATGGAATGCTGCCAGACGCGTTAACTGAGATTGTTTTTCATCGTCGGTAGAACGTGCTAATTCAATTTTTTGCGGCACCTCACCGGCACGCGGATTACGGAAAGTATTTACACCGATGATAGGCAAAGTTCCATCGTGCTTTAAGTGCTCGTAGTGCATGGACTCTTCCTGGATTTTTCCGCGCTGATAACCGGTTTCCATCGCACCCAATACACCGCCGCGTTCTGCGATTCGTTCAAATTCCAGCATAACTGCTTCTTCAACAATATCGGTTAACTCTTCAATGATGAAGCTACCCTGTATCGGGTTTTCATTTTTCGCCAGACCCCATTCACGATTAATAATCAACTGAATTGCTAACGCGCGCCGGACAGAATCATCGGTCGGCGTGGTAATCGCTTCATCGTACGCATTGGTATGCAATGAATTACAGTTATCATAAATCGCGATCAGGGCTTGCAAAGTCGTACGAATATCATTGAAGTCAATTTCCTGCGCATGCAGCGAACGACCACTGGTCTGAATATGGTATTTCAATTTTTGGCTGCGATCATTGGCACCATATTTATCACGCATAGCAATCGCCCAAATACGGCGCGCCACACGTCCGAGTACGGTGTATTCCGGATCCATACCATTACTGAAAAAGAACGATAAATTCGCAGCAAAATCATCAATGTGCATGCCGCGTGCCAGATAGGCTTCCACAAACGTAAATCCGTTAGATAAGGTAAACGCTAACTGAGAAATCGGGTTAGCCCCCGCTTCGGCAATATGGTAACCGGAAATGGAAACTGAATAAAAATTACGTACCTGGTTCTGTACAAAATAGGCTTGAATATCGCCCATCACCTTGAGTGAAAATTCCGTTGAAAAAATACAGGTATTTTGTCCCTGATCTTCTTTCAGAATATCCGCCTGCACCGTACCACGTACATTTTCCAATACCCAGGACCGCACTTTAGCCGCTTCACCGGCATCCGGTTCGCGCTGATGCTGAGCACGGAACTTATCCATTTGCTGATCAATCGCCGTATTCATAAAGAACGCCAGTATAGTGGGTGCCGGGCCATTGATAGTCATCGATACCGATGTCGCCGGATCACATAAATCAAAACCGTCGTACAGTACTTTCATGTCATCCAGCGTAGCAACCGAAACGCCGGAATTGCCGACTTTGCCATAAATATCCGGACGGACTGCCGGATCAGCGCCATACAGCGTAACGGAATCAAATGCCGTAGATAAACGCTTGGCAGGCATACCTTGCGATACCAGTTTAAAACGACGGTTAGTACGGAACGGATCTCCCTCTCCGGCAAACATACGCGTCGGATCTTCGCCTTCCCGCTTAAAGGGAAACACGCCGGCGGTATACGGGAAAGAACCGGGCAAATTTTCCATCATCAGCCAACGCAAGGTTTCACCGTGATCAACAAATTTAGGCAAAGCAACTTTGCGAATTTTAGTGCCGGATAAGGTGTCGTAGATCAGACGGGTACGGATTTCTTTATCGCGCACCTTGACGACATAATCATCGCCGGCATAAGCGGCCTGTACTTCCGGCCACGAATTCAATAATTTTTTAACGCCGGCATCAAGGTGATTATCACGCTCCGTAACCAAGGCTTCAATTACCTCCGTACTCCCCTGCCCCGACAACATCGTTAAGGTTGCCTGTAATTGCTGCTTTTCACGCGCCAGTCTGACTTGTTTGCCGGTAAAACGATGATAATTACGCACAGCATCTGCAATCTCAGCCAGGTAACGACTACGTGCAGGCGGAACAATGACATTTTTTCCGCTGGAAAAACGCGATTCAACCAGAGGCAATTTACTGGCTTGTGCCGGTAAACCCTGTGCCACCAACCTGACCAGCAATCCCTGATACAAGGCAGTAACGCCATCATCATTAAAACGGGATGCCTGCGTACCATAAACAGGTAATTGCTCCGCTTTCAGATGCCACAATTCATGATTACGCTGCACTTGTTTTGCCACATCCCGAAGCGCATCTAATGCACCTTTACGATCAAATTTATTAATCGCCACAAAATCAGCAAAATCCAGCATATCGATCTTTTCCAGCTGGGATGCCGCACCAAATTCCGGCGTCATCACATACATACTGGTATCCACGTGCTGCACAATCGCCGCGTCACCCTGACCAATACCGGATGTTTCCACCATAATTAAATCAAACCCGGCGACCTTGCAAGCGGCAATAACATCAGGCAATGCCGGTGAAATTTCTGATCCGGCTTCACGCGTCGCCAGAGAACGCATAAATACCCGCGGACCAGCTCCCCACGGATTAATCGCGTTCATCCGGATCCGGTCACCCAGCAATGCCCCCCCGGATTTACGACGGGACGGATCGATAGAAATCAGGGCAATGGTAATACTGTCATTCTGATCCAGCCGGAACCGCCGGATCAACTCATCCGTCAGGGACGATTTACCCGCGCCGCCGGTACCGGTAATGCCCAGCACAGGTACGCGCTTTAACACTGCCTGCTCATGCAGGGCGGCTTTCAGCTCTGGTGCCAGTTGTTCATTTTCCAGTGCTGTAATCAACTGAGCCAGACTACGCTGACGCATCGCTACATCAGGCTCCTGCAATGCAGTCAGACTGGTTGGTGCGTAAGCGGATAAATTCACATCGCACGCCTGCATCATCGACAAGATCATGCCGACCAAGCCCATGCGCTGACCGTCTTCAGGACTAAAAATCCGCGATACACCGTAGGCATGCAATTCAGCGATTTCTTCCGGAACAATCACCCCGCCGCCGCCGCCAAACACCTTAATATGTGCACCGCCACGCTGACGCAACAGATCTATCATGTATTTAAAGTACTCAACATGCCCGCCCTGATAACTGGAAATGGCAATCCCTTGCGCATCCTCTTGCAAAGCGGCAGTCACGACCTCTTCTACAGAGCGATTATGACCAAGATGTATGACCTCCGCCCCGTTCGCCATTAAAATCCGGCGCATGATGTTAATCGAGGCATCATGTCCGTCAAATAGCGAAGCTGCGGTAACGAAGCGCACCTTATTAACAGGCTTGTATTCGGTCAGTTTGGAGGCGATAGATAAATCAGTCATAGAGTATCCTGTCATGGATTTTTGGAATAGTGACATTAACTTATATGACGTTTACGTAAACGTCAAGTTAGAATTGAGATAATGATATTCATTGAACTTCTCTCTGCGGTACTTTAATAAAAAGTAAATTTTTCGATGTTGCCAAACAACAAAAATGCTTATCAATAAATCCACTTTTTAAGGTGTGAAAATTTACACAACAAACAGATCACAACGACACCAA
Organism: uncultured Oxalobacteraceae bacterium; assembly: GCA_903914535.1. Taxonomy (GTDB): domain Bacteria; phylum Pseudomonadota; class Gammaproteobacteria; order Burkholderiales; family Burkholderiaceae_D; genus Solimicrobium. The sequence continues at coordinate 8,681 of CAIWPG010000233.1, read as the reverse complement.
CTAAAATCCCAATGCCAGGCCGGTATTACGACGCGGATCATTAGCACCATAATAACGATTATTTCCACGGGCAACACCATCCAGGGTCGGAGCGCCGACCAGAATCGCAGCCACATGATTGGACGGCACCATACGAACAAACTGGTGTCCCATTCCTTCCAGCAAAGCACGGGTATCCGGGCTGATAGCAAAATCTTCTACCAAGGTAGTTTCTGGCATCCATTGCTGATGAAAACGTGGTGTATCTACCGCCTCCTGGATAGTCATTCCATAATCAATCACATTCAATAAAGTATGCACCACCGTGGTAATAATCTGACTGCCCCCCGGCGTCCCTAACACCAACACCAATTTACCGTCCCGCTTAACAATAGTCGGACTCATAGAACTAAGAGGCCGTTTTCCGGGCGCGATTGCATTCACCTGGCCTTGCACCAGGCCAAACATATTGGGCACACCGGGCTTCACTGTAAAATCGTCCATCTCATCATTGAGCAATACTCCTGTTTTGGCGGCAGTAACACGGGCACCAAACCAATCATTTAAGGTATAAGTCACCGACACGGCATTTCCATAGTTATCCACAATAGAATAGTGCGTGGTATTACTCCCTTCATGTGGAGCAAAGCCCGGTTTGATCTGACTGGAAATACCCGCTCTGGCCGGATCAATCGTTGCACGAATCCGGTCAGCATAAGCGCTGTCCAATAACTGCGCTATGGGGTTATGCACAAATGCCGGATCGCCTAGAGAAGTATTCCGGTCCGCATAAGCATGCCGCATGGCTTCAATTTGTAAATGCACTGCCTTAGCCGAACGAAACCCCATCTCCTTAAGCGGATAAGCTTCCAATATATTCAATATTTCACAAATCACGACACCACCCGAACTGGGTGGCGGCGCTGAAATCAACTGATAACCGCGATAGTTACAGCGAACCGGCGTCATTTCACGCGCTGTATACTGATCAAGATCGGCCTGTGAAATGATACCGTTACCGGCACGGCTGGCAGCAACCAGCGCACGTCCGACTTCGCCTTTATAAAATCCATCTGTACCGTGCTGACTGATCAGGCGTAAGGTGTTTGCCAAATCTTTTTGTATGAGTTTTTGTCCGGCAACGAATGGGGCACCCTGATGCAAGAAAATCGCGGCAGATGCCGGATCACGACGAAAATCATCGCTTGCAACCTGAAATCGTTCTACATCTCCCTGATCCAATATAAACCCATGCGAAGCAAACGCAATCGCAGGCGCAATTAACTCTGCCCGCTTCATACTGCCATAGCGGTTTAACGCCATTTCTAATCCGGCCACAGTACCTGGTACTGCGACAGCTAAATGACCTCTGCTACTCAGACCGGGAATAACATTACCTTTGTCATCCAGATACATCGTCTCTGTAGCAGCCAGCGGTGCTTTTTCACGAAAATCCAAAAAAGTCTCACGCCCGTCGGCCAGCGCAATCGTCATAAATCCGCCACCCCCCAGATTACCGGCTGCCGGATAAACTACCGCCAGAGCGTAGCCAACCGCGACCGCTGCATCAATCGCATTTCCACCCTTTCTTAAGACATCCACACCAGCCTGGGTAGCCAGATGCTGTGCCGAAACGACCATTCCATGCTCAGAAGCAACTGGAGCCATTGAAGCCGCGTGCACAGTAAAGCAAACAAATGCCAGGTAAAACAGGATGCTATTACGGCGTGTGATGAAATGAGTCATTTGCCTGTGCCTCCATAAAATGAGTTTGCAAAAACGAGCGACTATTATCCACTTTAAAATTAATTAACACTAACTGTGAACATCACCGGATTATTTATATATGGGTTCCCATACATAAGGGCATGACCAGAAATACGACCGGCCATCCTGACTATATTGGTGTTTTTATTTCTTATTCAAAAGAACACTAATGGTGCAATATGCACCATTACGGTGAAGACAGTACTAACTGTACCCGGACATACGCAACCAATTGGTGCACGTATAACAGACCAGATGAACACGACGCAGAATCGCTTATGCTAACATTCTGCGAACGCATTCACTGGTGCAGTTCTCACCGGCAGCCGACGCCACCAATGCGACTGCATTATCACTATGACATGACTAAACGGTAAGTGGCACCAAAAAATCGTAACTTAAGCGCTCGCCCAATTCATTAATTCTGGCCAAAAACTCAGTCAAATAATCGTGCAAACCGCGCTTAAGAATATCATCAATGTCTGCAAACTGCAGTTCAGCATGCAATTTGCCGGCAAAACGCTCCGTTTCCTGAGACAAGTCGTTGCGAACATTATTTAAGTTCGCAACGACTTCAGTCATACACCCCAGCAAAGAACGGGGCATTTTAGCTTCCAGCATAAGCAATTCAGCCACCCGTGCCGGAGTAATGACGTCACTATATACCTTGCGATAAATTTCAAATGCCGATACAGAGCGCAACAGCGCGGCCCAATAATAAAATTCTGCCTGCGCATCAGGCTCAATATCCTTGTTATTGCGTGTAGCAAGGAATTTCACATCAAGAATCCGTGCCGTATTATCAGCACGCTCCAGAAACGTCCCTAAACGGATAAAATTCAGGGCCTGATCCTGCAACATGGTGCCTACCGTAACCCCACGCGACAAATGAGAGCGGTGCTTAACCCACTCAAAAAACTGCCCCGGAGTCTGGCCGATAATGCCACTCTTAAGATACTGTTGCAACTCCAGCCAGGTCATATTCATGGTTTCCCACACTTCGGTAGTCAGCGTACCCCGGACAGCGCGGGCATTTTCACGCGCCGCTGTCAGACATGCTGCAATCGAAGAGGGATTATCCGGATCGCGCACCATAAAATCAATCACATTTTTTTGCGTGGGCGCACCATATTTTTGTGCAAAAGAGGACTCCAGCTCGGAAATGCCCAGCAATGCCAGCCAGCCTTGCTCCAGTGCCTGAGCTGTTTGCGGCATCAGCGCATTTTGGATAGTAACATCGAGCATTCTGGCCGTATTTTCAGCCCGTTCCGTGTAGCGGGCCATCCAGAAAAGGTGATCTGCGGTACCGCTTAACATATTATTTCTCCAATATCCAAGTGTCTTTTGTGCCGCCGCCTTGCGACGAATTAACCACCAGTGAGCCTTCTTGCAGCGCGACCCGGGTCAGGCCTCCCGGCACCATAGATACTGTTTTCCCAGATAACACAAAGGGGCGCAAATCAATATGGCGTGGCGCAATGCCGGATTCAACATAGGTCGGGCAGGCAGAAAGCGCCAGTGTAGGCTGTGCAATATAACCATCGGGTTTAGCCAGTATGCGCTGCCGGAATGCTTCAATTTCAGCTTGCGCAGAGGCCGGGCCAACCAGCATGCCGTAGCCACCGGCACCATGAACTTCCTTCACCACCAATTGCGACAGGTTGGCCAGTGTATATGCCAGATCTTCTTTTTTTCTGCACTGATAAGTCGGCACATTATTCAAGATCGGCTCTTCGCTCAGATAAAAACGAATCATGTCCGGGACAAAAGGATAAACTGATTTATCATCCGCCACCCCGGTGCCGATCGCATTAGCAAGACTGACCCGGCCGGCACGCACTGCAGAAAGCAGATTCGGCACACCAAGCGTCGAATCAGGACGGAAGGCCTGCGGATCAAGATAGTCATCATCTATACGCCGGTAAATAACATCAACCCGGCGCGGACCACGGGTAGTACGCATAAAGACAGTATTATCATCAACAAACATATCCTTACCCTGTACCAGAGTCACGCCCATTTGCTGGGCCAGAAACGCATGCTCAAAATAAGCCGAGTTATACATGCCCGGAGTCATGACAACCACGGTAGGGTCACTGATACCCTGCGGAGCTGCGGAGCGCAGATTTTCCAGTAACAAATCGGGATAATGCTCAACGGGAGCAATCCGGTGCGATGCAAACAAATCAGGAAACAGCCGCATCATCATTTTACGGTTTTCCAGCATATACGATACACCGGAAGGAACCCGCAGATTATCCTCAAGAACGTAAAACTCCCCTTTACCTGCACGCACAATATCGACACCGGCGATGTGTGCATAAATGTCAGCCGCAACATTAATTCCCTGCATAGCAGGGCGATACTGGGCATTTTGCAAAATCTGCTCAGAAGGGATGATGCCCGCCTTTAAGATATTTTGCTCATGATAGATATCATGAAGAAACATATTTAACGCCGTCACCCGTTGTACTAACCCCACCTGCAACTGCGCCCACTCATCCGCATGAATAATGCGCGGGATGATATCGAACGGTATCAGCCTTTCTTTGCCTTCATTATCGCCATTCACCGCAAAAGTGATACCAACACGACGGAAAATAAGCTCAGCCTCTGCCCTTTTTTGCTCAATAACATGCGAAGCTTGCTGTGCCAGCCAATGACCGAACTCATGATAATGAGGTCGAACGATTGCCGTACTGGAATACATTTCATCGAAAAAATTTGACATTGGACTCCCCCTTTGCTTCAACATCATTCAAGAACCGTGCCAGCTTATAGTTCTGCTTTTTACTTCATACTGTCAACGTCCGCGCAAAGTCCTGTTACAAGGTCTCCCGCTAAAATCCACGTTTAATTTAGTACCGCACGATCAGGTAATGCTGCCATGACCGATATGCATAAATTCTGCGTAAGCACTACCCGCAATTTGGCGTACACTTCAGACTTGCATTTGAAATCTGTAAGTTTTAGCCAACATATTCTCAATCTGATGCACCGGTTTTAACTCAGCTGTGACACATGTGTTTTGCGCAACATCAAGTAACACATACTTAGCAGCTTACTACGATACTACAGCGGAGTGCGCACTTATATACTGGTACGAATCCTGCTTAAAGCAAGGTATCTGTTATTTCGCATTTATACTCATCGAAAGGTTATTCCTAATGGCTATCCGTGTCGCGCTGCACCACAAAACCAGCTACCGCTATGATCGCCTGGTCTCCTTGTCGCCGCATGAAGTACGCTTACGACCTGCCCCTCATGCGCGCACTCCCATTCTGTCGTATTCACTGACAGTTTCGCCTGAAGAGCACTTCATCAACTGGCAGCAAGATCCTTACGGCAACTACATAGGACGTTTTGTATTCCAGGAAAAATCAGACATGCTGGAGTTCTCGGTCGACCTGGTCGCTGATATGACGGTAATTAATCCATTTGATTTTTTTGTTGAAAAATACGCCGAGCATTTTCCCTTCAGCTACCCGGCGCAACTTAATGCAGAACTTAGCGCCTACCTGAAATCCACTAAATCCGGACCACTGATGACGGAATGGATTGCTGCGGCACGCCGTGCCATTCTGGTGAAAAAACTGGCAACCAATGATTTTTTGGTGGCGATTAATCAGCGTTTACAAAGCCATATTGCTTACTTGCTGAGAATGGAACCCGGAGTACAAACTCCGGAAGAAACACTCAAAAAACGTTCCGGCTCCTGCCGGGACACCGCCTGGCTATTAGTGCAGATTTTGCGTGAAATGGGACTGGCAGCACGTTTTGTTTCCGGTTACCTGATTCAATTGCGTGCCGACCAGGCCGCGCTGGATGGCCCGTCCGGAGCAGAAACTGATTTTACCGATCTGCATGCATGGACCGAAGTATACATTCCCGGCGCCGGCTGGATAGGACTGGATCCGACTTCTGGCATGCTCGCCAGTGAAGGACATATCCCGCTCGCCTGCACAGCAATGCCGTCATCAGCAGCACCAGTCAGTGGTTTTACCGATAAAGCCGAAGTCACGTTCTTTCACGAAATGACCATTACCCGCATTCACGAAGATCCGCGCGTAACCAAACCCTATTCAGAAGCCGACTGGCAAAAAATTGACCAGCTTGGTATGCAGGTGGATGCTGATCTGAAGCGCCAGGATGTGCGTCTGACACAAGGTGGTGAACCGACTTTTGTGTCTATCGACGACATGGACGGAGATCAATGGAATACGCTGGCACACGGTGATAAAAAACGCGAGCTGGCAGGGCAACTCATGCACAGGTTGAAAAATCATTTTGCGCCCGGCGGCATGCTGCATTACGGACAGGGGAAATGGTATCCCGGTGAACCACTACCTCGCTGGGCCCTGAATATTTTCTGGCGCATAGACGGTCAGCCAATGTGGCTGGATGCCACATTGTTTTCTGATGAAAATCAGGATGACGGCTATGGATGGAAAGAAGCAGAACGCTTTTCTGCCGAGTTAGTGAAAATATTGAATCTGCCCGCCGGCAGCCAGATTCCCGCCTATGAAGATGTCATGCTGCAAGCACAGCGCGAACAGGGATTACCGGCCAATCTGGATCCGCTCAAGCTGGATCTGAAAGCACCGGAACAACGGCGTAGCCTGGCACGGCTGTTAGAGCACGGACTAGGCGAAGTCGCGGGTTATGTCTTACCGCTCAAAGCCAAAGATTTTGATCCAAATATCGCTCTGGGTTCTGTCTGGCGCACATCAGTCTGGCCACTCAAACGCGAACATTTGTACCTGTCCGAGGGAGACTCCCCCATGGGCCTGCGTCTGCCGCTCGCCGCTCTGCCGTGGGTACTGCCTGAAGAAGAAATACACGATTTTGACCTTGACCCGTTTGCAAAGCGTAATGCTTTAGCAGAAACCAGAAGAGAGGCGACAGCAACAGCTTCTGCACTTAAAACCGATGCAACTGCTTCCGAAGTAACAGCAACAAGCACCAAAACTACCGTTGCCGCCACATTTAATTCCGTGGTGGCAACCCCTGCAGAAAAAATACCGGTAAAACCAGCAGCACCACCGGCAATTGACCCGCAACCGGCTCCGCGTGATGTCATTCACACCGCACTGTGCGTCCAGGTACGTGATGGTCGTTTACACATTTTCATGCCGCCGGTCAAACGTATTGAAGACTATCTGGCACTGGTAACAGCAGTAGAAAATACTGCCAGCAGACTCAAACTCAAATTATGGATAGAGGGCTATCCGCCACCGCGCGATCCACGCATTAAGTTACTGAGCGTCACACCGGACCCGGGCGTCATTGAAGTCAATATTCACCCGGCAGCCAGCTGGAGAGAATTAGTCTACAACATGACCACCTTGTACGAAGAGGCACGCCTGACTCGCCTTGGCACAGAAAAATTTATGGTAGACGGACGCCATACCGGCACCGGCGGTGGCAATCACGCCACACTGGGTGGTGCCACTGCCGAAGACAGCCCGATGCTGCGCCGTCCTGATTTGCTGAAAAGCCTGATCACCTACTGGCAAAATCATCCGGCTTTGTCTTATTTATTTTCAGGGACGTTTATCGGCCCGACCAGCCAGGCACCGCGTGTAGATGAAGCCAGGGACGATAATTTATACGAACTTGCCATTGCTTTCCAACAGATGGAGCAGATTTTACCCGGTATGAATCCCGGTGATAAGCCGTGGATGGTAGATCGTTTATTACGTAACTTACTGGTAGATTTAACCGGAAACACCCACCGTTCTGAATTTTCTATCGATAAACTCTATTCACCCGATAGTCCTACCGGTCGCCTGGGCCTGGTCGAGTTCCGCGCCTTTGAAATGCCGCCGCATGAACGCATGAGTTTATTGCAAATGCTATTGTTGCGTGCATTAGTTGCCAAATTCTGGAATCAGCCTTATCAGGCTAAACTGGTACCATGGGGAACCGCATTACACGACCGCTGGATGCTTCCGCATTTTGTAGCACAGGATATACGCGATGTAGTCAAAGATTTACGCGCTGCCGGTTATGCCTTTGAAGAACACTGGTTTGACCCGTTTATTGAATTCCGTTTCCCTCGTTTCGGTACTGTCGCCTACGAAGGCGTAGAAATGGAATTGCGCCAGGCCATAGAACCGTGGAATGTGCTGGGTGAAGAAATGAGTGCGGGCGGTACGGCGCGTTACGTAGACTCTTCCGTTGAACGTATGCAATTACTGGTGCGTGGTCTGACCACAGGACGCCATGTCATTTCCTGTAACGGACGCATGCTGCCGTTGCACCCGACAGGCGTACCAGGCGAATATGTGGCAGGTATCCGCTTCAAAGCCTGGAGCCCGTGGTCGGCACTGCACCCGACCATCAGAATTCATGCGCCACTCACATTCGATCTGGTCGATACCTGGAGCGGCAGGGCTATTGGAGGTTGTACCTATCATGTATCCCATCCGGGCGGACGCAGCGAGACAAATGCACCAGTGAATGCCAATGCTGCCGAAGCACGACGTTTTGCCCGTTTTTGGGCACACGGGCATACACCGGGACCAATGACAGTGTATAAAGAAGAGTTAAATCCGAATTTTCCGATGACGCTTGATTTGCGCTGGCAGCCCTGGTAAGAGTATCATCCTAGAAATCTGTCGGGCTTAAATTGCCTAATAGAAAATCCTTAAGCCCGACAGACTCCTAGACCCAGTATGGAAGAATGAATTGTACCGATGCTAAATGAACTACTCGCCAAATACAATGCGGTGCCAGGTAGCTTCGACGAAATGCTGGATGCCTCCGGTGCGCCACGCGCGCACTGGCGCACTTTTCTAGATAATCTTGCCGGAGAAGCTCCTGAAATAATGCGCCAGCGCCTTGATATGGTGCAAAGACAGGTGCGCGAAAACGGGGTCACTTACAACGTATATACCGATGCCAAGGGCACAAAACGTCCGTGGGATCTGAAC
>CAIWPG010000232.1 GCA_903914535.1 uncultured Oxalobacteraceae bacterium | reverse complement strand
GTTAGTTCCGCTTCTTATGCGCATGCCGGTAAAGTGACCAGTTTTTCGCATGCTATCGCTGTAGTGGGACGCCGCCAGCTGCAACGCTGGCTGCAATTACTTTTGTACGCAAAAAAACAGGACGGCAGCAGCATCAATCCCTTATTGCTGCGTGCGGCATGGCGTGCCAGGTGCATGGAGATGTTATGTGAAAAGAGTGGTGGCGGGCGCGGTCAGCAAGATTTTGCGTTTATGGTGGGCATGCTTTCGTTACTTGATGTATTATTTTCTCTGCCAATGTCGGAAGTGGTCAAGCCGTTGAATTTTCCGGCCGATGTGCTGGGTGCGCTGATCGGGCGTGACGGTTATTATGGTAAGTTGCTCATGGTAACAGAGCAGGCATGTGGTGATATTTCTGGTATTTCAGTTCAGAGTCTGATGGGGATTAATGTGACGCCGGCTGCTTACTATGAAGTTCTCATAGAGGCGTATGCCTGGGCGAATCTCGTGTGTCAGGATATATTACATGGTGAGTGAAACCGAGGCATTGTTGCTTGGCGTGGAATTAAGTGAAGTAATCCAGCGATTTTCTGGTTCTGAGCTTGCTGAGCAGTTGGGGGCTATCGCCAGAGTTTGGCTTGAGAGTCCAAAGGGCGACTATCTTTTTGTGATGCCGGCTGTCAGTAAGGCAGATACAGATACGCATAGTTTGCAATTGCAAGTTGGTGTTTACGGCTGGTATGTTGTTTCTGGCAGGCCGGATGGTTATGCTAAACCGGAGTATGCCAGATTGCTTGCCCTGGTTGAGCTGACAGTGCTGCTGTTGCAGTCACTGGAATCCCGGAAGCAGGAAGAACAGCAGGTGGCGCGTGTATTGGGTCTGAAAGACCAAATGCTGGATCAGATTCATGAATCGGTCATTACCTTTGATATGGCCGGGTTTATATTAAGCTGGAACCGCGGTGCCCAGGAATTGTTCGGTTATCCTGCCAAAGAGGCTATAGGCCGTAATATCTTATTTCTGTACGATGATGAAAACGCTGACAGCCTGCCTTTTTACGATTATTTTCTGGAAAATGGCGGGCGTGAAATGGAAGTGCGGCGCCGCAAAAAATCAGGTGAAATTTTTTGGGCAAGTTTATCGCTTTCGCCATTGCTCGACAATTATGGGCAGATAGCCGGTACGATATGCTATTTCAGTGATATTACACGGCGCCGGCAAGATCAGGAGCAGATTAACCGTCTTGCTTACTTTGATTCTCTGACCGGTTTGCCTAACCGGACATTATTCTTAAAACAGCTTGACAGGAATTTGCATGCGCTGCAATCCGGCAGGGTGTTTGGCGCGGTTTTTCATGTGGATCTGGACAGGTTTAAAGCGATTAACGACACACTGGGCCATAAAGCAGGAGATTTTTTGCTGAAACAGGTCGCCCAGCGTTTTCGTGCCTGCCTGCGTTCAGACGATCTGGTGTCGCGGTTAGGAAATGATGAGTTTGCCGTTGCATTATATGATATTACGCAGGAATTGCACGCGGGTCTGGTGGCGCAAAAAATGCTGGATGTGCTGGAAGAGCCATTTCATTTAGATGGAAATGAAATGCGCATCAGTGCGAGTATCGGGATCAGTTTTTATCCGCAGGATGGTGATGATGCCGAAAAATTGTTGCGGCAGGCTGATATTGCCATGTGCCGGGTGCAGCAGAGCAGGGCGCATCGTCGTTATTCTTTCTTCAGTCAGGAAATGAATAAGGGCGCGCTGGATCGTATGCAGACGGAGGCTGGTCTGAGACGGGCGCTGGCCGGTAACGAATTGTTGTTGTATTATCAGCCTAAAGTGTCGATTGAAACCGGCCGTGTCATTGGTGCTGAAGCGTTGATTCGCTGGTTTGATCCGAGTCGTGGCATGGTTCCTCCCGGTGAGTTTATTGGTGTGGCAGAAGAAACCGGTTTGATTGTTCAAATGGGTGAATGGGTCTTGGAACAGGCTTGTGATCAGGCCTTGCGCTGGAAAAATGCCGGATTTGCGCCATGCCGGATTGCCGTGAATGTTTCTGCGAATGAATTTTCGCTGGCATTGCCGGCTCGGGTGGCCGCCGCACTGCATAAACGCAAGCTGGAAGCAGAGTGGCTGGAGCTGGAAATTACGGAAAGCATGCTCATGCAAAGTTCGGATACCGTGATTTCTATCATGGATCAGATTGTGCGTCTTGGTGTGCGTTTATCGCTGGATGATTTCGGTACTGGTTACTCCAGTTTATCTTATCTGAAACGATTTCCTATTCATACCCTGAAAATTGACAGTTCGTTTGTACGCGGTATTCCGGATGATGCCAGTGATCGCGCGATTGCTAATGCTATTATCAGTATGGCAAAGCAATTGAATTATAAAGTGATTGCCGAGGGAGTTGAAACGGATGCACAGCTGGCGTTTTTAAAGCAGGCCGGTTGTGATGATATGCAGGGGTATTTATTTTCTTATCCGTTAGCGGCAGTGCAGTTTGAAGTGTTGTTACGAGAGACGCTGGATGTCGTTGTCAGTTAGTGTCAGGAGCCTGTACTGACAGGTTTCGGCACCGCTGTAATTTAGGGTGCATTTGTATCCGCCTTGTTGCTATAGTCTGTTTATTAAGGTTATTGTGATAGTGAATTTGCTGTTTTTTCATTAAGAAATCGGGATTACTTTAAAATTGGGCTTTTGGCATGGGCCTGCTTTGAGGTATAATTCGAATTTCCCGCTCGTGCCGCATGGCACTTTCTGCAATGACTAAGTTTGTATTCGTAACAGGTGGGGTCGTATCCTCCCTAGGCAAAGGTATTGCTGCCGCTTCTCTCGCCGCTATTTTGGAATCCCGCGGTCTCAATGTCACCATGTTGAAGCTTGATCCGTACATTAATGTGGATCCCGGCACCATGAGCCCATTCCAGCATGGTGAAGTGTTTGTCACCGACGACGGCGCAGAGACTGATCTGGATTTGGGTCATTACGAGCGCTTTATTTCCACCCGCATGAAAAAAGTCAATAATTTCACGACCGGGCAAATTTATGAATCCGTGATTCGTAAAGAGCGACGTGGTGAATATCTGGGTAAGACCGTGCAGGTCATTCCACATATTACTAATGAAATTCAGGATTTTATCCGTCGTGGTGCCGAAGGCTATGATGTCGCCCTGGTTGAAATCGGTGGTACTGTCGGCGATATCGAATCGCTGCCATTTCTGGAAGCTGCACGTCAGTTAAGTTTGCGTTCCGGAAGAAATACGGTCGCCTTTGTTCATCTGACGCTGGTGCCTTACCTGGTTTCAGCCGGTGAATTAAAAACTAAACCTACCCAGCATAGCGTACAAAAATTGCGCGAAATCGGTATTTCTCCTGATGCTTTGTTGTGTCGTGCAGATCGTCCGATTCCACACGATGAATGCGAAAAAATTTCATTGTTCTCCAATGTGCGTGAAGAAGGTGTTATTTCACTCTGGGATGCCGATACGATTTATAAAGTACCGCAAATGTTGCATGACCAGGGTCTGGATGCATTGATTTGTGAGCGTTTAGCGTTAAACCCGAAACCGGCTGATTTATCCATGTGGGATAAATTAATTTATGCACTGGAAAATCCTAAGCATGAAATCACCATTGGTATGGTCGGTAAATACGTTGATTTAACCGAATCGTACAAATCGCTGACAGAAGCATTGCGTCATGCAGGGATACATACGGAAAGTCGTGTCAATATCGAGTATGTGGATTCAGAAGAAATTGAAGCCAATGGCACTGCCGCGCTGGAAAAATACGATGGTATTCTGGTTCCCGGCGGCTTTGGCAAACGTGGCGTAGAAGGTAAGATCATCGCAGCGCGTTATGCCCGTGAACATAAAATCCCCTATCTGGGTATTTGTCTGGGTATGCAGGTCGCCCTGATTGAGTATGCCCGTAATATGGCTGATCTGGGTCTGGCCAATTCTACCGAGTTTGACCAGGCTACCGCGCAACCGGTGGTTGCACTGATCAATGAATGGCAAAATCACGACGGGCAGGTACAAACGCGTGATGCTAATTCTGATCTGGGCGGTACAATGCGTCTGGGCGCGCAAACATGCGCAGTTGCTCCTGGTACGCTGGCATTTGAAATTTACGGTCCGGAAGTCACTGAACGTCACCGTCACCGTTATGAAGCCAATAATCATTACCTGCCGCGTGTTGAAGCAGCCGGTCTGGTAGTCTCTGCACGTACACCGTCAGAAGATTTGTGCGAAATCATGGAATTGCCGCGGGCAGTGCATCCCTGGTACATGGGCGTGCAATACCATCCGGAATTCAAATCGACTCCGCGTGACGGACACCCTTTGTTTATCTCATATGTGAAAGCCATTCTGGCTAACAAGGACGAAAAATGAAACTTTGTGGTTTTGAAGCCGGCCTGAATCATCCCCTGTTTTTGATCGCAGGCACCTGTGTTATTGAGTCGCGTCAGATGGCGATGGATACTGCCGGACACCTCAAAGAAATTACCGATGCGCTGGGCATTCCGTTTATTTACAAATCCTCTTTTGATAAAGCCAACCGCTCGTCGGGTAGTTCGTTCCGCGGACTTGGCATGGAAAAAGGGCTGGAAATTCTGGCGGATGTTAAGCGCGAGCTGAATGTCGCGGTGCTGACCGATGTCCATTCCATCGAAGAAATTGCGGCAGCTGCTGCCGTTGTCGATGTATTGCAGACACCGGCTTTTTTGTGTCGTCAGACGGATTTTATTGAGGCTTGTGCGCGCTCCGGTAAACCGGTCAACTTCAAAAAAGGGCAGTTTTTAGCTCCGCATGACATGGTGCATGTGATTGCCAAAGCACGCGCTGCGGCTCTGGAGCAGGGCTTGCCTGATCAGTTTATGGTGTGTGAAAGTGGTGCCAGCTTTGGTTATAACAACCTGGTTTCTGATATGCGTTCACTGGCTATTATGCGTGAAACAGGGTGCCCGGTTGTATTCGATGCGACCCATTCCGTGCAATTGCCCGGCGGTCAGGGCAGCACTTCCGGCGGTCAGCGTGAATTTGTGCCTGTGCTGGCACGTGCGGCGGTGGCGGTTGGTGTGGCTGGATTGTTTATGGAAACACATCCAAACCCGGCAGAAGCTAAATCCGATGGCCCGAACGCGGTGCCGCTGGCTCGCATGAAAGAATTATTAACTACCTTGGTCGCCATTGATAAAGTGGTTAAAGGGCAGGGCTTTCTGGAATCGAATTTTGTCTGAGTGCTGATCACTGAATTAAAAGAAGAGAGCCGCTGAGCAGCGCTGTTCTTTTTTGTTGAAATTTCAGTTAACAATTTTTTAGTTAAAAAAATATTATTAAGGAGCTATACATGAGTGCTATCGTTGATATCATCGGGCGTGAAATCCTCGACTCGCGCGGCAACCCAACGGTTGAGTGCGATGTATTGCTGGAATCCGGCGTAATGGGCCGCGCTGCTGTGCCGTCCGGCGCATCGACCGGCTCCCGCGAGGCGATCGAATTGCG
>CAIWPG010000231.1 GCA_903914535.1 uncultured Oxalobacteraceae bacterium | reverse complement strand
TCTTCTTCGGTCATTTCAGCAGAAGTTTCTTGCTTGTCAATTGCCTGTGCGTTGGGCAAATCAAGATCGATGCTGGATAAATCAAATGCAAAAGGTGACGCCGGTATTCCTGACGGCACATCTTCAGTTAGCGGTTCTTCAGGTTGTGATTGTTCAGCGGGTAGCTCTTCATGAATTATTTCTTCTTGTGCCGGCAACGGTTCTGCTGTGACGGGTGCTGTTGTTTTTGCTGATTCCGTTGTTTCGTGTAGTTGTGCTGTAGTTGCTTCAAAATCAAAATCCAGAGCGGAAAGACTTATTTCAGTATCGGGTTCCGGGATCGTATGGGACTGAGGTTCAGCATCTGGTATGGTCTCAGCCGGTTCTTCTGCTAATACCGGGCCCGGGGTATCTGATCCGAGATCAAAGTCCAGGCCGGAATGCGGCACGGAAGAATCCTTATGCAGGGCACCTGCGTCAATTTCCTGAAAAAGCAGTTCATCGGAAGACATCACCGGAGGAATATCTGCATTTTCTTCGTATTTGTCTTCAACTACAGGCAGTGGATGTTCCTGCGAGTGGTTTTCAGAATAAAGCGGATTATCAGGGTCAAGTTCTTTGCCCATACGGGCAGCTTCCGGCCATTCGGCGCCCTGACCTCCGGTCATTCCATATAACTCGGTGGCTACAGTCTCAAAAGAGCGTGCATCTTTACGCTGCGCGTAAATCTCCAGCAATTTAACACGGGCAGCGTGACGTTCCGGTTGTGTGCGTAATGCTTCTTTTAAAATTTCTTCAGCTTGTTCATCACGTCCATAAGCGATATAAACGTCTGCCTCGGCAACCGGATCCACTTCATTTGCATCTAGCTGCGTTGCAGAAGGAGAAAAGTTAGTATTAAAAACGCTATTATTGGTATCAACACTCTGACCACTGCCAGAACCAAACACAGAATTATCTTTAAGGCTGGACTCGCTTAAAAAATTATCATCTTCCGCTGCCTGTCGTTTTTTTTTCCGTTTACCCAGGTAAATTCCCAATGCGCCAAGCAAGGCTAAAAAACCGCCTGCATAGGGTAAAAACGGTAAAGCATTATCCACAAAATCCGGTTCAGGCGGTGGTGCAACCAATTTATGCTTTTTAGGTTTAGTGCCGGGGATAACCGGCGTATCGGCAGTAGCAACAGGGAGTGATGCGGCGGCCTGGGTCATGACGTCCGTAAGAGCCTGCGACGCTGCCTGGGGAGATCCGCTTACCTGAGGGGCGGATGCCGGCATGGCAGCTGTCGTGGTAGTGGTGCCGGTGCCGGTAATACTGGCTGTGGCACTGGCAGAAGCAACTGCCGCTATTTTATTTTTTTCTTCTAATACGCGTTGTAAATCAGCTGTGTTTTTTTCCAGTTCTTTTACCCGGCGATTTGCATCATCCAGTGTTTTTTGTTTTGCTATTTGTTCTTCTTCGCTGGCATGCTGTCTGGTCTGATCATCCGTTTTTGCTTTTGATAGTGTCAGCTTATCCTGAGCCGTATTGGTCTCAGTGCCCGATTCATTGACTTTAGCAGTGATTTTTCCGCCTGACGATGTTTTGGATTGCGTTTCTTTATCCGGCGCTGCCTGTGTAATCTGATCTGCCACCTTGCTGCGGTAAGCATTAAAGTCTGCCGATTGCGCCACAACGATTTTTCTGGCCTGAATTGTAGACGTTTTAGTGATGTCGCTGGTGTCGGGTACGCTGAGTATACGTCCTGACCGCAATAAATTCATATTGCCTTTGATGAATGCTCTTGGATTGTTACGCTGCAAAGCAACCAGCATCTGATCCAGTGTCACGCCATCGGGTTTGTATTTTTCAGCGATTTTGCTCAGGGTGTCACCCTTCACCACGTGATAACCCATTTTGACCTGCGATTTTTTTTCTGCTGATTTTACCGGAGAAGCGGAATCTGCGGACGCAGCCGGTTTTGTCATGGCTCCGCTGACGGCTGACGTACCGGATGGGGTACTGGCCGCTCCGGTATTGGATTGCAGATCACTCGGATCAATAAGTATGGTGTACTCGCGCAGCAACTTGCCTGTGCTGGAATTAAGTTCCAGCAAAATATCAATAAAAGGCTCATTAAGCGGCTGAGTGGTGGTCACCAGTATATAACTGCGTGCTCCGCGTGTTTCGACGGCAAATTGGAATGTAGATAAACTAGCACTGTAATCAATATTTGCCTGTTTGTAGGCATCGCTTGACGCCAGCTTGGGAGTCAGGCTTTCCTTATCATCTGCAGTAACTGACGTAAGTTCAATTTCTGCGCGTAGCGGTTGTCCCAGCGAAGAAAGAACGGTCAGTTTCCCCATGCCGGCAGCATAGGCACTACCGCAAACCAAATAAGTAGTAGTTAACGCCAGACTTAGCGTTTTCATACCGACTGAAACCAATTTTGTGCGTTTTTTCGAGTGCATATTTTGTAACATGTAATTGATTGAGGTAAATGTCTGGAAAATCAAACAAACTCACTGACGAAAAATTATCGGAAAAAAGTACTTCTTCACATATCACTCAGGCTAATTACGTTCCGCCAAATGTTGCTCCTCCTTTTAACCATAACACCACGTACATGGTCGCGCAAGTTTATCTTGGTCTGCGCGTGAGATAATGTGAAATAAGGAGACGCAATTCCGCTAATGTATGATTGCACGACGCATTTATAGGGATTTTGATATAAGCGCAAGACTCTGCATAGTGAAGCATAAAAAACAAAAAGGGGCATAAATGCCCCTCTCCGCTTTTTGTTTTTATTAAATTGACAGCATTAATCCACTAAAATCCGTAACATGCGGCGTAGTGGTTCTGCAGCACCCCACAATAATTGATCGCCGACCGTAAACGCAGAAAGGTATTCGCCGCCCATTTGCAACTTACGCAAGCGTCCGACCGGAATAGTCAGCCCGCCTGTTACTGCTGCCGGGGTCAGATCACGCATAGATGCTTCACGTGTATTTGGAACGACCTTGGCCCAAGGATTATTTTGAGCAATAATCGCTTCAATCTCATCCAGCGGCACATCCTGTCTGAGTTTAATGGTCAATGCCTGAGAATGACAGCGCATTGCGCCTACACGCACACACAAACCATCGACAGGAATGGCTGCTTTTTCAAAGCCGACGCCACGCCCCAGGATTTTATTGGTTTCTACACCGGCTTTCCATTCTTCTTTTGAGCTGCCGTTACCCAGATCTTTGTCGATCCACGGAATCAGATTGCCCGCCAGCGGCACACCGAAATGCTGGGTATCAGTAGCACTGAACCCGTGTTGTGTAGCTAATACCTGGCGATCAATTTCCAAAATAGCAGCTGCAGGGTTATCCAGTAAGGATTTAACGGATGCATTGATCTGACCAAATTGCGTCAGCAGCTCGCGCATATGCTGCGCTCCGCCGCCGGAAGCTGCCTGGTAAGTCATGCTACTGACCCAGTCAACCAGATCGTGTTGAAACAGACCGCCCAATCCCATCAGCATGCACGATACGGTGCAATTACCACCGATAAAGTTTTTAATGCCACGTGTCAGTCCGGATTTAATGACATCCAGATTGACCGGATCTAAAATCAGAATCGCATCATCGTTCATGCGCAAAGTCGATGCGGCGTCAATCCAGTAGCCATCCCAACCGGCAGCCCGTAATTGCGGAAAAATTTCAGTAGTGTAATCGCCGCCCTGACAGGTAATAATAATGTCGCACTTCTTCAGTGCTGTAATATCATTTGCGTCTTGCAGTATAGTTTCATTCTTTGCCAATGCCGGTGCTTTACCGCCTGCATTCGACGTTGAAAAAAATACCGGTTCAATATGAGCAAAATCACCTTCTTCTTGCATACGTTGCAACAATACTGAACCAACCATGCCGCGCCAACCGACCAGACCGACTAATTTCATTTTATTTCCTGATTTATTGAGATGTATTTGAGCTGCTAATTACTTTTAGGACAGATGCTGCCATGTCCTGCGGGAAGCGCCAGTGCTCCGCTTTGCTCATGGCAATAAAACCCCGCTACTAACTGATGACGCAATCCCGACACGTATTTACGCATCGGGTTAATACTATAAAGCTAAAATCAGGCTAATGCACGCATTACAGCATCGCCCATTTCTGCCGTGCTCACTTTGGTCGTGCCAGCTTCGTAAATATCCGCTGTACGCAAACCTTGTGACAATACTTTTTTGACGGCGGTTTCGATGCGATCTGCCTGTTCTGGCTTGCCCAGGGAGAAACGCAACATCATCGCTGCCGATAAAATCGTCGCCAATGGGTTAGCAATACCTTTACCGGCGATATCCGGTGCGGAACCGTGCGATGGTTCATACAAACCTTTATTATTTGCATCCAGCGACGCCGAAGGCAGCATACCGATAGAACCGGTCAGCATGGCCGCCGCATCGGACAAAATATCGCCGAACATATTGCCGGTTACCATAACATCAAATTTTTTCGGGGCACGTACCAATTGCATTGCTGCGTTATCGACATACATGTGATCAAGCGCGACATCCGGATACTCTTTGTGTACATCGGTGACGATATCACGCCAGAACTGAAAAGTTTCGAGGACATTGGCTTTATCAACACTAGTCAGACGTTTATCGCGTTTTTGTGCTGCCTGAAAGGCGACATGTGCGATGCGCCGGATTTCTGTTTCGGCGTAGCGCATGGTATCAAAACCTTCGCGGTCGCCAATAAATGCACCGTCGGTCGCAATCCGTACACCACGTGGTTTACCGAAGTAAATATCGCCGGTTAATTCACGGATGATCAGGATATCCAGGCCGGAAACAATTTCTGGCTTCAGGGTAGATGCGCCAGCTAATTCAGGGTAAAGAATAGCTGGCCGGAAATTGGCAAATAAACCGAGATGCTGTCTCAGGCCTAAAATGGCTTGCTCAGGGCGCAGAGCACGCTCCAGCGTATCGTATTGCCAGTCGCCTACTGCGCCAAACAAAATGGCATCGGCCTGCTTTGCCAGCGTCAGCGTTGCTTCCGGCAACGGATGTCCGTGCGCCGCGTAGCCTGCACCACCTACTGGTGCAGTTTCCATAGAAAAGGATTCACCCAGTGCATTCAGGACTTTAACCGCCTGATCAATGATTTCCGGACCAATGCCGTCACCCGGCAAAATTGCAATTTTCATTTTAAATTAGTATGTGATAAGCAAACAAATAGGGCTAAATAAGACCAAATAGCGTTAAGTTGACCAAACCTGTTCAATACATTAAATTGTATTGGCCAGCCAGGGCTGCGCTGCCAGATGGCGCGCTTCAAATTCACGGATTTTGTCGGCTGAGCGCAAAGTCAGGCCAATATCATCCAGACCACTCATCAGGCAATGCTTGCGGAATGGCTCAACATCAAACTGGTATTGTGTACCAGTACCGCTGATAATTACCTGGCGTTCCAAATCAATTTGTAACTGGAAGCCGACAAACGCTTTAGTTTCATTGATTAAGGCATCGATAGTTGCTTCAGGCAGCACGATAGGCAACAAACCATTTTTAAAGCAGTTATTAAAGAAAATATCTGCATAGCTTGGGGCGAGTACCACCCGGAATCCGAATTGCTGCAAGGCCCACGGAGCATGTTCACGTGAGGAACCGCAGCCAAAATTTTTGCGGGTCAACAAAATGGACGCGCCCTGATAGCGTGCCTGATTCAGTACAAAGTCCGGGTTTACCGGGCGAATACTGTTATCGGCACCCGGTTCGCCATGATCCAGGTAACGCCATTCGTCGAATAAGTTCGGACCAAAACCGGTGCGATGTATCGATTTTAAAAATTGTTTCGGAATAATGGCATCCGTGTCTACATTGGCTCTATCTAAGGGAGCAACGATGCCTTTATGTACAGTAAATTTATCCACGTTAGCTATTCTTTCTTTAAGCTTTAGTTTTTCGTTCAGAACTGATACGCCCGGTTTGCTGTCCGACGTTGTCGTGGGCCGGACAACAAACCATACCGTACTGAACGGTGAATTCAGCGCAATCTGCGTAGCTTATTTCAGTAAGGTACGCACATCAACAAAGTGCCCAGCAATACCTGCTGCCGCTGCCATCGCCGGTGAAACCAGATGCGTGCGTCCGCCCTGCCCCTGACGGCCTTCAAAATTGCGGTTCGAGGTTGAAGCACAACGTTCGCCGGGTTCCAGCCGGTCGGCATTCATCGCCAGACACATAGAGCAACCAGGCTCGCGCCATTCAAATCCGGCATCTTTAAAAATGACATCCAGACCTTCGCGTTCTGCCATTTCTTTGACCAGACCGGAGCCGGGGACAACCATCGCCAACCGGACATTAGATGCACGGTGTTTACCACGAACCACAAAGGCCGCAGCGCGCAAATCTTCAATGCGTGAATTGGTGCAGGAACCGATAAATACCTTGTCGATACGGATATCGCTGATTGCTGTATGTGGTTTGAGTGCCATATACGCCAGCGCTTTTTCAATCGCATCGCGCTTAGTGCTGTCTTTTTCCTGATCAGGATCAGGAATGCGTCCGTCAACCGGCAACACCATTTCTGGTGATGTACCCCAGGTAACCTGCGGTTTGATTTCTGCTGCATTCAGGCTGATGACCAGATCAAACTGCGCACCGGCATCGGTGTGTAGCGTGCGCCAGTAATCAACCGCACGATCCCAGTGCGGGCCTGCCGGTGAATAAGGACGCCCTTTGACGTAATCAATGGTCGTATCATCAACAGCGATCATGCCGGCACGTGCGCCCGCTTCAATCGCCATATTACATACGGTCATACGACCTTCCATAGACAGACTGCGTATGGCAGAACCGCCAAATTCAATCGCGTAACCAGTGCCGCCGGCTGTGCCGATCTGACCAATGACGGCCAGTACCAGATCTTTAGCGGTAACACCCAAAGGTATCGCACCGTCAATCTGTACCAGCATGGATTTGGATTTTTTAGTGACCAGAGTCTGTGTCGCAAGTACGTGCTCTACTTCCGAAGTACCTATTCCATGTGCCAGACAGCCAAACGCACCATGCGTTGATGTGTGCGAATCACCGCAAACCACCGTCATACCAGGCAGCGTTGCCCCTTGTTCAGGTCCGATGACATGAACAATACCCTGACGCAGGTCATTCATGCCAAAGTAAGTCAGTCCGTATTGTTTCGCGTTAGCATCCAGCGTTTCTACCTGCAAACGCGAGGTAGGATCAGCGATGCCGTTAATACGGTTAGTCGTTGGTACATTGTGATCGGCAACTACCAGATTGGCCGATAAACGCCATGGCTGACGTCCGGCAAGACGTAGTCCGTCAAAAGCTTGCGGACTGGTCACTTCGTGTAATAAATGACGATCTATGTACAGTATTGTCGTGCCATCTTGTTCTGCATGAACCGCATGGGATTCCCACAGCTTATCGTAGAGCGTTTTCAACATAGTTAAGAGACCACATGGATGCGTTCGTTAAGGAGTATTCGATTATGCCATAATTGTATTGCGCTTACACCAATACCCCGGTCATCCTCCGGTAATAATTGAAAATTCCCCCTCTATTTCGAAATTTAATTCATTTAATTTCATTTAAATAAATTTAAATTAGTTAAATTTCAATAGTATTTCCTAATCATGACAAATAATTACTTGAACTGAGTAGGCGTTTACCTAGAATGCCTGTGGTCATTCGATTATTTTTATGAGGAAAATCAATGAAACCAAAAACGAATTTACTATGTAAAGCAGGCTTTTGCACCGTCATCGTTATGGCACAAATTTTGGATGCAAAAGCCGGATTGGATGAGGAAGAGTCACAATTCGTCTCTGATAAAGTGATTGTTTCAATGGGCGCGCCACCGGCAAAAATTGTTCTGTCCGGTGCTGCGCCGGCGTTCTGTGCTCCCTGGAAACCGGGGAAAAAGTATGATCTTGGCAGTTATATGATGTATAACTACTCAGTATGGCGTGCTAAATTTGTTGATAGCAAGACCAATCCGGATACCGTATGGGAGCCCCGCCCCTTTAGCGAATGTATTCCCGGTGATTTTGCCGGACCTCTTGGCGGAGTTCGCACCGGGCTCCCCGATTTGCAGGAGGCGCTGCGTGATGAAGAACGAAAAACGTCTTCTCTTTTATTTCAACACATAAAAAAATCAGTACGTATGCTGGATTTAAGCGCAGTAAAAGCTGTTGCTGCCGGCCTCACGAATAACCCGGCGAATGTGCAGCGGGTCGAACGGGTATTATCGCCAAATGACTGGGAACTAGTTTTTCCGATCAGGCACAAAAGTTACACTTACGATCGTTTTTTGAAAGCAGTTGCCCGGTTTCCGGCCTTTTGTGGCGATGCAGACACTACTGTCCGCAGTAATGATATTTGCTACAAAAGCCTGGCGACATTACTAACGCACGTTGTTATGCGTACCGGTGCACATAATGCTGATTTGCGCATTCCGGCATGGCAGCAGGGTCTTTATTTTTTGCGTAAATCGGAATGCAACGAAAAAGGATTAGGGTGTGGTTACGTCACATTTGCTTCCGCCATACATTTTTTTGTCCATCCCCGGCCGCCAAAACCATCCATGCTGGCTATAGTGGATGGTAGCTGGCAACCAAATAATGTTGATACAGTGGCACAAATCACTAATAGTTTTGCTGCCACTACAAATGTTATCAGCGGCGGGGTTGAGTGTGGAAAGGGAGCTGTAGGGCAGAAAGAACTTCATCGTGCCGCTATTTATCTGAGTATGGCCGGATTTTTTGGTGTACCTATTGAGCGTGGTGAAGCGCTCAATTGCGTTACGATGGCGCCGTTCCCTTTGAATGGTGCCGCAGACCAGGCTTTGTACTGGGATGCAAACTGGCAACATGATTTCGGTCGTATCGACGGAAAAACCTATTCCTGCAATCTGGTTTCTTATAAAACATCTTATAGCGCACTCAAACCCGGAGATTACGTACGCTGTGTTCAACATTACTTCAATATAGAATTAACTTAATATAACTAACTTGGTGTGACTAACTTAACTTCATTCGGTAAAAAAACATAGCAATTAGTGTGGTTCTGATGCGCACAGTCTGGCAGATTCGGCAGCATACCTGAGTGAATTGTTGTCCGAATCAGAAAAAATGCTTTTACCAGAGCCAATAAAGCGCCTATAGTTTAGCCCACTCAGACCACATTTGAAGAATCATGAATTTCGATGTTGCAATTATTGGGAGCGGCCTGGCAGGATTTTCAGTCGCTCTGCATCTGGCGGAGAATCATAAAGTCGCCATTTTTTCCAAACGCACGGTGCTCGATGGTGCAAGTAGCTGGGCACAGGGCGGCATCGCCGCCGTGCTGGATTCCGGTGACAGCGTCGAGCAGCATCTTTCCGACACCCTGATTGCAGGAGCGGGTTTATGCGATGAAGCTGCTACCCGTTATATATTGGAAAACGGACGTAATGCCATTGAATGGCTTATTTCCAAAGGGGTGCCGTTTACGACTGATACGCAGGCAGAACTGGGATTTCACCTGACCCGCGAAGGCGGACATAGCCAGCGCCGTATTATTCATGCTGCCGATGCGACTGGTCTTGCCGTACAGAGCACGCTGGAGCAACAGATACGCAAACACCCGAATATCACACTGTTTGAGCATCACTACGCCATTGACCTGATTACCTCCGATAAGTTGGATCAGCCACCTGCCACCACTTCATCGGTACCGTTGTTTGCTGCATCGTCCAGTACACCACGCTGCCTGGGTTTATATGTGCAGGATGTAAAAACCGGACAAGTTCACACCGTTACCGCACAACATACCGTTATCGCCAGTGGCGGCGCAGGTAAGGTTTATCTGTACACGACTAATCCTGACACAGCAACCGGTGACGGTATCGCGATGGCATGGCGTGCCGGCTGCCGGATAGCGAATATGGAGTTTATTCAATTCCACCCTACTTGCTTATATCACCCTTATGCCAAATCATTCCTGATTTCAGAAGCGGTACGTGGCGAAGGCGGTTTATTAAAACTACCCGCCGGTGCCGGTGCTTCTGCCGGTAAGCGTTTTATGCCTGCTCACGATGAACGTGGTGAACTGGCTCCGCGTGACGTTGTCGCACGCGCCATTGATTTTGAAATGAAAAAACGCGGTCTGGATTATGTTGATCTGGATATCAGTCATCAAGCTCCCGAATTTTTAAAAGAACACTTCCCGACGATTTATGCGCGTTGTCTGGAATTGGGTATTGATATAACTAAACAGCCTATTCCTGTCGTGCCTGCCGCGCATTACACCTGCGGCGGTATCGTGACAGATATGGCAGGACGCACGGATTTGCCCGGCCTTTATGCCGTGGGGGAAGCCACTTATACCGGCTTGCACGGCGCTAACCGTTTGGCCAGTAATTCACTGCTGGAGTGTCTGGTTATCGGTAAGGCCGTCGCAGAAAATATCGACGAACAGGAAATATTGCGTGCTCCGGACCTGCCAAGCTGGGATGACAGCCGTGTTTCCGATGCGGATGAAGAAGTTGTTATTGCGCATAACTG
>CAIWPG010000230.1 GCA_903914535.1 uncultured Oxalobacteraceae bacterium | reverse complement strand
CCGGCAAACCTGTACGCAACTAAGCACTACATCAAAATGCAATTTATTGGAGCATAAAAAATGACCAAACAACTTCAAGATGCTTACATCGTCGCAGCTACCCGCACCCCGATTGGCAAAGCTGGCCGCGGCATGTTCAGAAATACCCGTCCAGACGATCTGCTGGTACGCGTATTACAGTCTGCACTGGCGCAAGTACCCAATCTCGATCCGGCACTGATTGAAGATGCCATTGTCGGCTGCTCATTTCCCGAAGCAGAGCAAGGCAGCAACCTGGCACGCATGGCCGTATTGCTGGCCGGTTTACCGCAAACCGTAGGCGGCGTCACCATTAACCGTTTCTGCGCTTCCGGCATCACTGCCATTGCGATGGCAGCAGACCGGATTCGGGTCGGTCAGGCCGATATCATGATCGCAGCAGGTGCCGAATCCATGTCCATGGTACCCATGATGGGACATCATCCCTCCATGAATATGGATATGTTTAAAGATGAAAATATCGGCATGGCTTACGGCATGGGACTCACTGCCGAAAAAGTGGCGCAACAATGGAAAGTGTCGCGTGAAGCACAAGATGCTTTTGCCTTGCAATCACACCAGCGCGCCATTGCAGCCCAGCAAGCCGGTTATTTTGATGATGAAACCACAGCAGTTACTATTACCGAACGTACTCCCAACCTGAGCACAGGTCAGATCGATCTGATCAACCGCAGCGTCAGTCGTGATGAAGGTGCGCGTCCGGACACCTCACTGGAAGGCTTAGCACGTTTAAAAGCCGTATTTGCAGCCAAAGGAACTGTTACTGCCGGTAATAGCTCACAAACTTCAGATGGCGCCGGCGCATTAATTTTGGTCAGCGAAAAAATATTACGCCAATTTAACCTGACACCGCTGGCACGTTTTGCTTCCTTTGCCGTGCGCGGGGTAGCACCGGAAATTATGGGTATCGGTCCTAAAGAAGCGATACCTGTTGCTTGCCGCGCCGCCGGTATTACACAGGATCAGATCGACTGGTTTGAGTTGAACGAAGCCTTTGCAGCACAATCCATCGCCGTCATACAAGACCTTGGCCTGGATCCGGCTAAAGTCAACCCGATGGGCGGGGCGATTGCACTCGGTCACCCGCTGGGTGCCACAGGTGCTATCCGTGCTGCCACTGTCGTTCATGCATTACGCCGTAACAACCTGAAATACGGTATGGTGACCATGTGTGTCGGTACCGGTATGGGAGCAGCAGGTATTTTTGAACGTATGTAAATATCAAAACGACACCTGGAACCACCTGACCGTCTGAATGTAGTAAGTCACTTTAAAGCGATTTTGTTACACTACTCAGACGGTCTTTTTTACCGGCACCGGATTAATTTAGCCCCCGAAAAAACGAACAACAAACAAGGAGTAGCAATGGATATTCTGACGCACAATGAAAACGGCATTCTGACCATCACCTTCAATCGTGTTGAAAAGAAGAATGCCATTACCTCCGCCATGTACCAGCATATGGCAGACGCATTAAATACAGCACAAACTGACAATACTGTTCGTGTTATTTTATTTACCGGTCACGCTGAGGTTTTTACAGCAGGTAATGATTTAGAAGATTTTATAAAAAATGCTGCCGAATTAGCTGGCCCGCAAGGCGGCCAAAGTCCGGTAGTCCGGTTCATGCAGGCACTTTATAATGCAGAAAAACCGGTCATTGCTGCGGTTGCCGGAAATGCCGTTGGCATAGGTACCACTATGCTATTGCATTGTGATTTAGTGTATCTGGCGGAAAATGCCAAACTGGTACTGCCGTTTACCCAACTGGGCTTGTGCCCCGAATTTGGTTCCAGCCTGTTGCTGCAACGTGTTGCAGGCTATCAGCGCGCCGCAGAAAAACTTATGCTGGGCGAACCATTCAACGCACAGGAAGCCTTATTAATGGGACTGGCGAATAATGTATTACCTGGTCAGGAATTAATCGCATACGCCACATCAAGAGCAGCTAAACTGGTCGCGCTGCCGGCCGCCTCACTACGTGCAACTAAACGCCTGATGAAAGCTAGGCAGTCTGCTGAATTAAAGACACAAATGCAGGAAGAATTTCAGCAATTTGCTCAAATGCTCTCAGCACCGGAAGCCAAAGAAGCAATCGCTGCTTTTTTTCAAAAACGTAAACCAGACTTTGCGCAATTTGCCTGATTAAGTCATTTTTCCAGTAAAAAAAACCACATTGAACGATCATGCTCAATGTGGGACAGTGCCTCAATACCTGTATTTTTACCTGTTTTTTCTTAACTACCCCCCTATACCCCAGTCCCGTACTTGCGCCAGTATTTTTTCATGTAAATCCGGCTTCAGGCAATCCAGTACGATACGATCCGGCATAGAGCGCAGCCAGGTCAGCTGACGCTTGGCCAGCTGACGGGTTGCGATAATACCGCGCTCACGCAGCTCAGCTGCATCATACTCACCATCCAGATATTCCCATGCTTGCCGATAACCCACGCAACGCATAGAAGGCAGATTCAGCGTCAGATCCCCACGCGCTCTTAAGCCACGCACTTCATCTAAAAAACCCTGTGCCAGCATCTGATCAAACCGGTCAGCGATACGCTGGTGCAAAACATGACGTTCGCCCGGCTCCAATGAAAAAGCACGTAATTTTAATGCCGGTTCTGCTAAGGTTTGCTGTGCAAATAAACTGGACATCGATTGTCCGCTCAGTTCAATAACTTCCAGCGCACGCTGAATCCGTTGCGTATCACCGACAGGCAAACGCGCTGCCGTTACCGGATCAAGCTGCACTAAACGTGCATGCAAGCTGGCAATGCCAAACTCAGCAATTTCGGCATCCAGCCGGGCCCGGATTTCCGGATTGGCGGCAGGTAAATCACCCAAGCCTTTCATTAAGGCATTGAAATACATCATAGTGCCGCCCACCAGCAACGGCACATTACCGCGTGCTTCAATTTGCCCGACCAGACCCAGCACATCATCCCGGAACTGCGCCACGCTGTAGGACTCAGCAGGATCGATAATATCAATTAAATGATGCGGCACAGCGGCCAGTTCTTCCTTGCCTGGCTTGGCAGAACCGATATCCATCTGACGGTACACCAATGCGGAATCCACCGAAATAATTTCACAGGGAAATTGCTGAGCCAGTGCTAATGCCGCTGCCGTTTTACCGGATGCGGTAGGGCCCATAATGGCGATAACTGTAGCGGGTAATACCGGTGCCGCAGGAAGCGCAACAGACTCGCCTGACATAGAAAAAAGAGGTATTGATGTCATTGCTTACTGCCCACGTAAAAATAATTTATCCAGATCACCCAAAACCAGTTGCACCCAGGTCGGACGACCATGGTTACATTGGCCGGCACGTTCGGTTTGTTCCATCTGGCGTAATAAAGCATTCATTTCCACCGGAGTCAGACTGCGATTGGCACGCACTGCACTATGACAGGCCAGTGTGCCCAATAATTCATTACGCCTTTCCAGCAATACCCGTGACGCACCGAATTCTGCCACATC
Source organism: uncultured Oxalobacteraceae bacterium (assembly GCA_903914535.1). Lineage (GTDB taxonomy): Bacteria > Pseudomonadota > Gammaproteobacteria > Burkholderiales > Burkholderiaceae_D > Solimicrobium. The sequence continues at coordinate 21,180 of CAIWPG010000230.1, read as the reverse complement.
ACGCAAAACGTCGCGCGCCAGTGATTCAGCATCAGCATTTTTCAGTAAGGCGGGAATAGCGCGCACGGCCAGTGTCGTCGGTGATAATACGGCGATTTCAAACCCTAACGACTGTAACAGTTCCGGCTGTTCTTCAACAATGCCGACACTTTGCTGGTCAGCATAAAACGTTACCGGAATCAATAAATTCTGCACCGCCATTGCATCGGCATCCAATGCATTTTTTAATTGTTCATAGAGAATACGTTCATGGGCCGCATGCATATCCACCAGCACCATACCGCGATTATTTTGCGCCAGAATATAAATACCATGCAACTGAGCCAGTGCAAAGCCCAATGGATATTCCTCTTGCGACGCCTCGTGATGCACTACAGGCTCAAGTAAATCGCCGTTCAGCTGATTAGCGCCCGACCAGGCTGCCGGGCTGTTGCCGGATTGTCTTGGTGAAAATAAAGCGCCATATGCTGCCGTCGACTGCGCCACACCGGCACCGGAATTTGCCCCGGCACGATAAAACAATCCGGATTGCGTCGCTTGTCCGCCCCGCCAGGTGCCGGCAGAAGAAGGAAATGCATTTGTCTGTGAATTTGCCTGCAAAGCTGATCCGGCCCCGGAAGATGGCATGGTGTCAGAAAGCCCGCCGACCGGACTATTTGCATCCAGTAAGGACGCCGGCGATACCGGCGCCGGTACAGTACCAAAAGCCGTTGCCGACGTTTGCGATAATACCGCCTGTATCGCATGAAAGACAAACTGATGCACAGCACGGCTATCACGAAAACGCACTTCAATTTTAGACGGATGTACATTCACATCCACCAATGCAGGATCAAGTTGCAGCTCCAGCACATAACTGGGAAAACGATCGCCGTGTAACACATCCTGATAGGCAGCACGCACTGCATGGGTGAGTAATTTATCCCGTACAAACCGGCCATTCACATAAAAAAACTGGGCATCGGCGCGTGCTTTAGAAGCGGTCGGCAAACCGGCAAAGCCATGAATACGCAAAGGCCCGGCCGCATGATCAACCGGCAAACGTGCCTGGGAAAAATCAGCACCCATAATATGCGCACTGCGTTTTTCCATGCTCGCGGCAGTCCAGTGCTCGACCGTTTTGCCATTATGTGTCAGCGTAAACATCACATCAGGACGTGCCAGCGCCAGGCGACGCACGACCTCAGCACAGTGTGCAAATTCGGTCGCATCTGTTTTTAAAAATTTACGCCGTGCGGGCGTGTTGTAGTACAGCTCCTGCGCATCGACAGTCGTGCCCGGCGCACCGGAAGCCGGACTGACGACACCCTGCTCAATCTGCCAGGCATGCTCACTGTCGGCAGTACGGGAACTTAATACAAACTGCGACACCGACGCGATGGATGCCAGGGCTTCGCCCCGAAACCCCAGCGTGGCGACATGTTCCAGATCCGTCAGTGAGGCAATCTTGGAAGTGGCATGTCTGGCGACCGCTAACGGTAATTGATCAGAGGAAATACCTCGTCCGTTATCAGTAATCGCAATGCGTTTCACGCCACCCTGATCCAGACGAATGGTAATGTGGGTTGCGCCGGCATCCAGCGCATTTTCCAGCAATTCTTTAACTACCGCAGCAGGGCGTTCCACCACCTCGCCGGCAGCAATTTGAGAAATAAGTTGATCAGGCAAAGCCTGAATAGGGCGGAGAGCGGGGATAGGTTCATTCATAGTGTGGAATTATAAAACGGTTTTGTCGACACACAACAAAAGACCCGAAATACCGTAAAAAATTCCTTCCGGGCAGTTGAATTGGAAAATCCGGGCTTGAGCAAATCACAGATAGTGTATGATTCCATTTGAACAAAGGAGAACTATGGATTTCATGCAATTTTTCGACATGATTCTACATGTCGACAAGACCTTAGGCCACTTCGTTGACCATTATGGCACACTGATTTATGTCATTTTGTTTGCGATTGTTTTCTGCGAAACAGGATTAATTATCTTACCGTTTTTACCCGGCGATTCATTACTGTTTATCGCTGGTACTTTTTGCGCAACCGGAGTAATGGATCCATGGTTGCTATGTGCTCTGCTCATTGCGGCTGCCGTACTGGGAAACACGGTCAATTATTGGGTAGGCAGCGCCATCGGTCACAAAGTTTACGAGCATGACTACGCCTGGCTCGACAAACAGGCTCTGCAAAAAACACATACTTTCTATGAAAAACACGGTGGTAAAACCATCATACTGGCACGCTTTATTCCCATCGTCAGAACCTTCGCACCATTTGTCGCCGGTGTTTCAGATATGACACACAAAAATTTTCAGATTTTCAATATCATTGGTGCCAGTGTATGGGTCATCTTACTTGTAATGTCAGGTTATTTCCTCGGAAATATTCCTTTCATACGCGATCAGTTAAATACCATCGTACTGGTTGGTGTCGGTGCAGTGATACTGCCGGTACTATTTGGCGCGGGCTGGAAATTACTCAAAAATCTTAAAAAAACCAATCAAAATTAACTCCTGATTTCTGATAAACCAGTAACAGGTAAAACAAGAGGAAGGAGGATAAACCCTCCTTCCGTTCCGGCATTCCCTGCAAATATAATCAAGCTCAGCTACTCAAGCCGGCAATATTATGTCAGCCGGCTTTTAGCCAGCGGCGGATTTTTAGAAAAATAACGATTTACCCCTTTCAGAATGGCATCGGCCATTTGATTCTGGTAGTTTTCATCCGTCAATTTAGCTTCTTCTTCCGGATTAGAAATAAATGCCGTTTCAATCAATACACTGGGAATATCCGGTGCTTTTAATACAGCAAACCCGGCCTGCTCCACCATCCCCTTGTGTAAACGATTAATCCCGCCAATTTCACCCAAAATCGCCTTACCCAATTTCAAACTATCGTTAATCTGTGCTGTTGTAGATAAATCCAGCAATAAACTGGCAAGCTGTTTATCATGACTTTTAATGTTAACACCACCAATCAAATCCGCTGAATTTTCTTTATTTGCCATCCAGCGCGCCGCTGTCGAACTGGCTCCTTTTTCTGAAAGAGCAAATACCGAAGAACCTCTGGCAGCAGATTCCACAAACGCATCAGCATGAATCGACATAAACAAATCAGCCTGCACTTTACGGGCTTTTTCAACCCGCACATTAAGAGGAACAAAATAATCGCCGTCACGGGTTAACAACACCCGCATATTGGGCTGCATTTCAATCTTATCTTTTAAGCGCTTAGCAATTAACAGTACGACGTCTTTCTCACGACTACCGCCACGACCAACGGCACCCGGATCTTCCCCGCCATGCCCCGGGTCCAGCGCAATAGTGATCATACGCATAAGCGCGGGCTGTGATGATGTCGATTTTGGGTCCGGACGTAACTCCGCAGGCAAAGCAGGTCTGATATCCGGTTTGCTTTCAGTCTTATTCTCAGCCTTTATATCCGGCTTCATTCCCGCCTTAAGCTCGGATTGCCGCAATTCAGCAAGTTTTAAATCAGCGGCAGATTTACTGTCAGTCCGGGATTCCGGCACAATATCCGATTTTTTAGCCAGTTGCGTCTCTGCCTGTTCCGGCGGTTTATCCTGTAACCACTGACCTTTTTCTATCAGTGCCGCAATCGGATCAACCGGATTAACCGGGTACAAATCAAACACCAGCCTGTGCTGATAATTGCCGACCGGTGCCAGCGTAAAGACCTGCGGATTAATTTCTTCTTTCAGATCCACAACCAGCCGCACTACGTTCGGACGGTTTTGCCCGATCCGTACCTGCTTAATATATGGGTCATTAGGTTGAATTTTGGCAACCAACTCCTTCAGAGTCGAATTCAGCGCCAGCCCTTCAATATCGATCACCATACGTAACGGGTTAGCAACCAAAAAATGTGTTGCCTTCAAATTACTATCATTTTCCAGCGTAATACGGGTATATTCTTCCGCAGGCCAGACCCGCACCGCTAAAATTTGTGCCGCAAATGACAAACCAGGAACACATACCGATAACAGCAGGGTTGCACCACTCTTCAAAGCCACACGTCGGGATCGTACCGGCTTCACAGATTGGGTAAAAAATTCAGTTGAGTCAGACATGCACATCCTTTATCAGACAGAGCTTGCAATTCTGCCAGGCGCCCTGTCCCGGCTACAGACAAAAATAAGGCCAGATCCGGTGCGGGTAATACCTCAGCACCATGTTCAGGCCACTCCACAATACAAATAGTGGAATGATTAAATACATCACGAAATCCGGCCTCCAAAAACTCATCCGGACTGGACATACGATATAAATCAAAGTGCATCAGCGTCAGCGCCTGTCCGTCCAGCTCCAGCTCATACGGCTCCGCCAATGTGTATGTCGGGCTTTTTACATGCCCGACATAGCCCGCAGCATGTATTATGGCGCGTGTTAATGCTGTTTTTCCGGCACCAAGATCACCGTGCAAATAGATCACCAGGCCCGGCACCAATACCCGCGCAAGGCAACGCCCGAGGGCATCTGTGGCGGATTCGTTCTTTAATTGCGTTTTAAAATGCTGCATCTCGTAAAATGGTGGTAATCAGATCATATTAACTTCAGTAGTTCAACTTGCTTCGTTGATATCGCTCTTTGAACCGTCAACGCTAAGTTTAGTAATAACCGGACCAGGGCTTATACCAAACTACACCGACAGCAGTATTACTAAGTATAGACGGTCAATTTTCGCAAGCTCTTTTGTGTGTCTTTTTTAAGAGTGACTCATTAATCCTGACCACAATTGAACCCACTCTTTTATTTTACAGCTTCACTTCTCAATTCGCATGATAAACGACAAATATCCTTTTTTGGAACAGAGTATCAAAACGTGGGGGAAAGAGTGCGGATTTTCTGAAGTTCGCATCACCGGCATCGACCTTTCCCGGCATGAAGCAGGACTGACTGCATGGCTGGATGCCGGTTACCACGGCACGATGGACTACATGGCATCGCACGGCATGAAACGTGCCAGACCCGCAGAACTGGTTCCCGGCGCCGTATGTGCCATCATGGTACGTATGAATTATGTAACACCGGAGAGTCGCGCTGACTGGCGTGAACTGGAATTACATCGCAGTACACAAAGTGAGCAGGCACTTATTTCCATGTACGCACGCGGACGTGATTATCACAAAGTACTGCGTTTGCGCCTGCAAGATCTGGCCAGCCGTATTGAAGCTGAAGTGGGTACATTTGGTTATCGGGTTTTTACCGATTCCGCGCCGGTAATGGAAGTCGCTTTGGCTGAAAAAGCCGGACTTGGCTGGCGTGGCAAACATACTTTATTGCTAAATCGTCATGCCGGCTCCTTCTTCTTTATCGGTGAAATTATTACCGACTTACCACTGGCAGCCGATCCCCCCATCACACCGCGTTGCGGTCAATGCACAGCCTGCCTGGATATCTGCCCGACTCAGGCGATAGTCGCGCCATATCAGGTAGATGCACGCCGATGCATTTCTTATTTAACAATAGAATTAAAGGGCAGCATCCCGCCGGAATTGCGTCCGCTTATCGGCAATCGCGTCTATGGCTGCGATGACTGCCAGCTGGGCTGCCCGTGGAACAAGTTTGCACAGGTCAGCGAGCAAACCGATTTTTTAGTACGCAATGGCCTTGATCATGCCAGCCTGATTGAATTATTCAGCTGGAGTGAGTCCGATTTTATGAAAAAACTGGAAGGAAGCCCGATCCGGCGTATTGGCTACCAACGCTGGTTACGTAACATGGCCGTAGGTCTGGGTAACGCACGCCGGGCCTTGCTGCAAAAAAACCAGGACACCAGCGCCATAGATACCGCACTACAGGCACGTTTAAGCTGGTGTGAAACGCAAACACCTGCACCAGGCGGCGAAGAAGAAAAAGATAAGACGGATATGATCCGGGAACACATATTATGGGCTCTGGAAAATGGGCAGATCCCGGGTTAAAAACCCGGCAATTCAAAAATACACCCACCATAACTTTTTGATTTATATGGTAATTTTTTGATGGCTTTCAGACGATTTTCGGTCTCGTCCGATTACTTCGCCGGGTTTTCAACCCAGCCTGCTTTATGATTCTGATTAAACAAGTTACTTCAACAAACCAGCCAGTTCCACCGCTGTTTTCACCTGCATTTTATCAAAAATATGCGCACGATGCACCTCAACAGTGCGCATACTGATACCCAGCTGATCTGCAATGACTTTGTTCATTTTTCCCAGCAAAATCAAATCCAGTACTTCGCGTTCACGCAGCGACAAACCGGCCAGACGCTGATGCACCAGCGCCAGAGTACCGGATTGCCGTGCCAGCTCCAGCGCCTGATGAACGCGATTAAATAAAGCACCATCGTCAAACGGTTTTTCAAAAAAATCAAAAGCACCCCGTTTCAGTGCATCCACCGCCATCGGTACCTCACCGTGTCCGGTCAGAAAAATAACCGGAAGACGACGGCTTAATTGCTCTGCCTCCAGAATATCAAACAAGGCAATGCCACTCATCCCTGTCATACGCACATCCAGCAAAATACAATCACCTTCGGCTGCAAATGAAAATCCGGCCGGATTTCTGATGGCTTCAAGAAAACGTTCAGCGCTATCGTAACTTTTACTGACTAACTGGCGTGATTTCGCCAGCCAGATCAGGGCATCACACAAAACAGCGTCATCATCAATAATATGCAGCATTAGCGGTCCTTATTGTTCTTGATTTTTGATTCGTTGGTTCTCAAATTCTTAGGATTTCAGACTCTCAGCGACTGACTGCTTCATGCACCGGTAATGAAAAACAAAAGATAGTACCACCTGCCGGGTTAGGACGGTAAGTCAGCTGACCGCCATGAAATTCAATAGTAGTCCGGCAAATATTCAGGCCCATACCCATACCTTCCGATTTTGTAGAAAAAAACGGAGAAAACAAGCGCTCGGCCACTGCATCGGTAATACCCAGTCCGCGATCAATAACTTCAACCTGAATCTGATTGTCCTCACAGATCACACGCAGTCGCAGCAATCGCAATTCAATCGGCACTGATTGCATAGACTGAAAAGCATTACGCGTTAAATTAAGAACCACCTGCTCCAGCAAAATCTGATCCGCTGACACTCCGGGTAAGGAAGGTTCTATTTCCATTCTCAATGTCACCAGATACGACTTCGCCTGCAGCTCAATTAATGGCAAAACACTCAAAAATAATTTATCCAGATAGACCAGCGTTCGTGTCGGCTCACGCTTCACGACAAAATCATGCACACTCCGGATAATCTGCCCGGCTCTTTGCGCCTGCGTCTGCATTTTCTCCAGCACGGACTCCAGCATACTTTGCTCTAATTCACCCGATTTCATCATCGAAAGCGCACCACCGGCATAACTGGAAATCGCCGCAAGAGGTTGATTCAGTTCATGCGCCATCACAGAGGCCAGTTCACCCATAGTAGATAATCTGGCAGTACTATGCAATTTTTCTTCATGCATGCGCAAAGCCTGCTCTGCCTGTTTCCGGTCACTGATATTTAAAATAGAACCCATCCACCCAGTCTGGCTGCCATCTTCATCGACCAGAGGAGATTCATAAATCAGCACAGGAATCCGGCTGCCGTCAGCATGCTGATACACGGTATCAAAACCGCCATGCGCCGCCGTTCTGCTGACAATTTTAGCCATACTCTGGTGATACCCTTCAATTGCTTCAGGAGCCCAATAGGGCAACGGCGGCTTAGCACCGACCAATTGCTCCTGAGTGAATCCGACCATCTCACAAAAAGCAGGATTTACATACACCAGCTGCCCCTCAAGATTACGCACCCGTAAACCGGTTACCAGCGAATTTTCCATCGCACGGCGAAAGGCGACTTGCTGACGCAGGGCGGACTCGGCCATCTGACGCCGCTGGATATCACGCCATAAAGCCCACAAAGTCCACAACAAACCCAATCCCAGTAAAAAAACCGAGGTAACAAGATAATTAGGTAATAATCGCGGTGCCCCCCGAATACTATTGGTATGCAAAACCAGATTCACTCCGGGTAAATCCAGGCTGCGATTGTGCGTATAGACATTACGTCCATAGCCTCCGGCTCCGCGATCGGCAAGCACATTATCATCAATATCCAATAAACTGATTTCAGTTTCCTGGGCAAACCACCAGGGCACCATTTTTTCCAGAATGGCTGAAGTCTGATAACTGATGACCAGACTGCCTATATAGCGCTGATGCCGGAACAGCGGAAAATGATAATCCATCAGGATAGGATGTGCTTCACCATCCGGCGCCGCAGGCTGACTGTACTGAGGAATCTGGCTGCTGCGTGCATGTATAATCGACTGGCGCGAATAAAGAGAAAAATCGGAAATGGCAAAAGGACGGGAACTAAACACGACATGATCATCCTCATCCAGCCAGACAACCTGAAACAACTCAGGATTATTCTCAATTAACTTGGCAACACGTTTTTTTAACTGGTCAAGCGGGATGCTATTAGCGATAATAACATCACCCAAAAAACGGCAATTTTCTTCATTACGACTCAACTGAAAATGTATTCCCTGCTCAACCCACAGGCTGTCAGCGATCAGTTGTTGTTGCCGGTCTTCCGACTCAATTTTTTGTGCCTGCCAGGGAAGAATAACAAGTACAGGCAAAAAGAGGAGCACCAGCAAAATGGGGAAGACCCAATGCTGTTTAAAAAAAGAGGACCGCGTTACTGTTTTGTGGTTTTCCACAGTTGATATTTATCCTGTCATTTCTGATAATGAATGGGTGTAGTATTTGTTGCACAACAATAAGGATAATAAGGATGGCGCGTATTAAATATTATGCATTGATACTGACCCTACTCGCTACCAGCGCCGCGAACGTATTTGCACAAGACCCGATTGTAATCAAATTCAGCCACCTAGTCTCATCAGACTCACCAAAAGGGCTCGCTGTTCAGCGTTTTAAAGAGCTGGCTGAAAAAATGACGCACAATCGTGTCAAAATTGACATCTATCCGGACAGCCAGCTTTATGAAGATAAAGAAGAACTGGAAGCCTTGCAACTGGGAGCCGTAGAGATGCTGGCACCGGAACTGAATAAATTTGCAGCCCTCGGCATACGAGAATTCGACGTATTTGATCTGCCGTATCTCTTCTCTGACACCGAAGCCCTGCACCGCATAACACAAGGCCCGATCGGGCGCGACATGTTAAAAAAACTGGATGCCAAATCCATTGTCGGACTGGGATTCTGGGATAGCGGGTTTAAAAGCATGTCATCCAATCAGCCGCTTCATGTACCTGCCGATCTGCGCGGATTGAAACTTCAGGTGCAATCCTCCAAGGTAGTCGAAACACAAATGCTGGCATTGGGCGCGATACCGCGCGTGATACCCTCATCGGATCTGGTGCAATCATTACAGAACAATGCCATTGATGGCACCGAAAATCTGCCCACCACTTTTTACGACAAAAAAATATACCTGACACAAAAATACCTCACCATGACCAACCACGGTTACGTGGGATATGCCGTCGTTGTAAACAAAAAATTCTGGAATAGCTTACCGGCAGAAATACGTATTCAGCTCAGTACCGCAATCAATGAAACCAGCAATTACGCTAATCAAATTGCCTGGCAAAAAAATGACCGCGACCTGGCTGCCATCAAAAAAACAGGGAAAACAACCGTCATTGAATTAAGCCCGGCAGAAAAAGCTTTATGGCAGAAAACACTCAGACCGGTTCAGACTGAGATGGAAGGAAGAATAGGTAAAAAATTAATTGAATCCATCAATAAAGAGGTTAAAAGTCGCTAACTCACCTTTATTTACTCACTAATTAGTGAATAATAATTTCAGGACCACATAATACATAATAAATTTTTATGCAATAAAAAATAGCATCTAATTTTAATTAATTTGCCTGATAATCGCATGATTACAACGCTTTCACATAATAAATCACAAGGTAGTCACTTGAAATTGCAAATGTAAAAAGTGTATGATAAGGTAACCGGAATGATGAATTCAGCAGGTGCATAAAAATCGGAAAGTAACCCGAGACAATATCGAGGAGACCGCGTTTACTATAGCCAAGAGTGCATAAATTCATATCAGATATGCTCTACTAATGGCACGAAACGCGAAAGTTGTTTTCAGGGCGCATCCTCGGATGCGCCTTTTTTGTATCTTAAAACAGATAACACATGACAACAATTCAATCTGACTGGTTTTGCGCCGTCATTCCGGCACCATTCGGTGCTGTCGGTATTCGTACAGGGCACGATGTCGTCACTGAACTGATGTATCTGCCTCCCGGCTACTCACTCATCCCTCCGTCAGATTCACTCGCTAAAGAAACTGCACGCCAGATTCAATGTTACTTCAGACGACCCGACTTTCTCTTTACACTGCCGCTAAATAACATTGGCACCGCACATCAACGCAAAGTATGGAATGCCATCTGCAGCATTCCATGCGGTCAGGTACAAAGTTACGGGAGTATTGCAAAACAAATTGCCTCTGCACCGCGTGCTGTAGGTCAGGCCTGCGGTGCCAACTGGTTTCCCCTGATCATTCCATGCCATCGCGTTACCGCAGCACATGGACTTGGTGGTTTTGCACACCATAACGATGCAGCGGGTTTTCATCTGCAAGCTAAACGCTGGCTGCTGGCACATGAAGGCATACATGGCTATTGACCAGGATAACCAGCGCAATATCGACGAATTTTGCACCATGCTATGGCTGGAAGATGGTCTGGCTAAAAATACGCTGGAAGCCTACCGGACAGATTTAACCTTGCTGGCATCCTGGCTGCTCAGTCACCACAAAATTCCCCTGATGACCGCAGGAAGCACAGAAATTAACGCTTACTTTAGCTATATGCACGACATCAGCAAGGCAACTACGGTCAATCGGCGTCTGGCAGTAGTAAAGCGATTTTATCAGTTTGCCCTGCGTGAGAAAAAAATTACAGCCGATCCCAGCATAAAGCAGGCGAGTGCAAAAGCAGCAGAACGCAATATCAACACCCTGAGCGAATCACAGGTAGAAGCCTTACTGGCAGCTCCCGATATCGGCACCGAACTGGGCATGCGCGACCGCTGCATGCTGGAAGTTATCTATGCCAGCGGCTTACGCGTTACCGAATTAGTGCTGCTAACGATGCAAGAAGTCAGCCTGAATGACAATGTATTACGTATTACCGGCAAAGGCAATAAAACACGTCTGGTTCCGTTCGGTGAAATTGCCAGTAACTGGATCAGCCGTTATCTGAAAGAAGCCCGTCCCCTCATCATGAAAGGCAAGACAGACGATGCGCTCTTCGTTACCTCACGCGGAGCAGCGATGACACGCCAGATGTTTTGGGTACTCATTAAAAAATACACGCTGCAGGCGAATATCCACGCCCCGCTTTCACCCCACACACTACGCCACGCATTCGCCACCCACCTGGTTAATCACGGTGCCGATTTACGTGTCGTACAATTGCTGTTGGGGCACGCTGATATTTCCACCACACAAATTTACACACATGTTGCCAGAGAGCGTCTCAAGCTACTCCATAAACACCATCACCCGCGTGGCTGATACAGGCTTGTCGTATACAAAATGCAGCAATTACCGGCAAACAGAAAACCGACATCGTCAGGAAGACGTTTTTTTACTGCCCAGACGACTCTCCTTGCCCGTAAACAAATTACTGATGTTAGTTTTATGACGAAAAATAAGTAAAGCACTCATTACCACAACCGAAAAAAACACCAGGCTACCCGTTCCCAGCAACAAACCACAATAAAGAGGAGCGAACAATGCCGCAATCAATGCTGCCAGCGACGAATAACGAAAGCAAAACGCGACCACCAGCCAGGTGAGCAGTGTCCCCATACCCAGCCCTACATTAACTCCCAGCAAAACACCCAGCGCAGTAGCAACACCCTTACCACCGGCAAATCTAAAAAACACCGGCCACAAGTGCCCGGCAAACACAGCCAAAGCCACCAATGCAACCGCCACATCCGGCATAGCCAGCCTGTGTGCCACCCAGACTGCCAGCCAGCCCTTAAACGCATCCCCGACCAGCGTCAGGACAGCTGCATATTTATTTCCGCTTCGCAATACATTAGTTGCGCCCGGATTTTTAGAACCATAAGTACGCGGATCAGACAAACCAAATGCCTTACTAACCACAACAGCAAATGAAACCGAACCAATCAAATAAGCAATAAACGCAGCAACTGTAGTTAACATAGTGGGAGATAAAGGTAATGTCTGAACAGACCGTATTTTAAGCCATTTAAAATAAGGTCATTTAGATTTCTTACCACCAACTGATGCCGCGCACTAATTAAGCAAATTAAATAGGGTCAGAGTCAATTAAATAACAGCGTCAAAAATAATAGGGTCAGAGTCAATTAAATAAACAGGAAATGAATTTTTCTGGCAGTCCAATGGTATATAAGCGAACAACAATGTCCACACCCGGAAGTACCATCGTAATCAGGCGACAGCCAATTCAAGAATATCGGAAAATTGCTGATCCCAGGACGGATGAACAGCCTCATTAGATGAAAACGACCAGCCGTTAAATCCGCCAAAATCAGCGTGTATTGTCTCCAGTGCCATTTTGAGCATTTCAGGGCTGACATAACCAGAACCACATTCATCCGGGGACAACGGTAAGGTAAGAACTATTTTCTGTGCACTGGTATTCATCGCTCTGGACCAGTCCAGCAATGCTGCCATGGTATTATTCAACATCGCCTGCACCGTGTAATTTCCCTGATTGTGCAGCTGTATGTTCAGCCAGCTCAATGCATCACCGGAAAGCTGCATCACACGACTGTACAAAGCATCACGATTTGCGCCATGTGCCGTCGGCCACAGAGATGCACTGAGGATATAAGGTGTTTGCGGCGCATGGGTCAGCAATACGTCTGTGCCCAAGTCCCGGCGCAGGGTCAGGTTAAGCGCGCTCAGCCTCTCAGCCCAAAAATCACTGTTCGGCCCTATGGTATACGAATCAAAATTTTCTAAATCAAAGTCGATACCATCAAAACCATCGCCATAACTGCTAACAATCTGCTGTCCTGACAGAGTGTGTAACGTAAGCGATTCACCGGATAAAATAGCGCGTATCGTTTTCAGCAGCTTTTCATAGCCTTCATTTTGCAGCAAGGTTGAAGATGGCGACACGAATAAAAAATCAAGATCCGCCGGCTTTAAGAATTCCCCACCGATAGAAAACAGTATTTTTTTACCGGCAGCATGCAATAAATCAATCCACTCTGACGGACGGTAATCTGCCATGGCACCATCCGCCACTACGTCTCCTGCCGGGCTAAAAGTAAGAAAACTAACGATGATTGTATTGAATGTAGACTCGCACAAACGGGAGATCTGTGCTTTTGGGCTGGATTTAAGGTAAACCGAATTAATTGCTGTATTCATGGTCATTCCCTTTATATAGTCATAGGAAAAATGATTGCAACTGCCCCTGCTTATAACCCCATAAATTGTACTCAGCTCAATACGCAACACAGTACATAGCCCGTATTACATATTTCCATACTACTTATTTTTTCTACAACTTAATCATATCGCGTTTTTAAAAAATTTCAAATTTTTATAATTAAAATAATAAAAAATATCCGGAGAAGGACTAATGCAAAATCGCACCGGCACAATAAAATGCCGGTGTGCAGCCATGCCGCTTTACGCCCCGGTAAGACGACCGTGGTTCAGCGCATCACTCCAGCTTTGCTCCTCCTTACTGACAGGACCTTGCAATACACGCTCAGGAATTTCCCATAAAATCAGTGCCGGAGGAGTTTGTTTAAAGGTAGCACTATTCAGATAAACACGCATGGCACCATCAAATCCGCCCCCGTCCTTAGCGACATTCGCAATCGGAACAGCCAGCTCACGTTGTAAATAATTCGCAAAATTGGCGCGCAGAGAAAAGGACGTGCCGACCAAAATTATTTTTGGTAAAGCATCATCACCGAAAAGATCATCTGCCGCAGATGCAGAGGAGGATGCAGCAACACGCCACTGACTGCTGCGTGCCATTTCAGGTTTTGGTCCCAGCCAGAGAGGAAGCTTATCCAGACTGGCCAGGTGAAGAAGATCACCGGGACGTTCAGCAATCTGACTGGCAACCTGATGTGCAATCGGACTAAATACCGTAGTCTCCGGCATCCATTGCAATGCACGGACACGGCTGGCAATCTGGTGTGCAGACAATGCTGCTCCCTGTTCATTCCAATGACTGTCAGTACGGTAATACAATGCCTCATTCGCATTTTGCAAACCAGCAGTTAAATCCAGAGCAGATTCGCCAAGCGGCTGAACCCAGTGCTGCACCCTGGACTGAAAACCGGCAGGACGCTGCACATGGCACAAATGGCCTGATTCAATCCGGCTTTTATCCGGTACCACAGCCACCACCAGATGAATATTCTGCAATGCCAACTGTTGACGCAATTGCTGAACGATGCCAGTGCGTAGCTGTGCCGATGCATCGGCACCGGCGTAACTCACCAGCTCATCAGTCAGAAACAACCAGCCGGGACACCCTTGCCTTACTCCGGCACCAAAATCGTCAGTAATCAGCCAGGTAGCAGTACGTTCAATGTCGTGCAACTGCTGACTAAAAATGAAATCCTGATTAATTTTTTTAGAAAATTGACGTGTTGCCTCACCAGAAGCAAACTTGGGCAAGGTAGCAAGATCACGCCAAAAATCGGCAGGAATGCGATTAATCGTCAGCCCCATTGCCAGACCGCCGCCCATTATCAGCAAGATAAAGAACGCAATCATCACCTGTTCGGAAAAGGAATTTTTATTATTCATAGCATGCCCCTCCGATTAGAATTGAAAGTATAAAAACGGGCGGCTACTTTGCCCCGACAGCACTGCCAGTGCATAGAAAAAACTCAGTACCGGCCATAAATTACGCCACCAGGCCGAACGAAAGCCGGGCACACCGGTACGCGCCCAGACAGTAGCAGGATAAATCGCACACACTAATCCCAACCCGGCCGCCCACCAAATTTCAGGACGCAGGCTGAGGGTCAATGCATCACTCATGGCCCAGGCATGCAATCCTGCCTGTCCTGCCCACATAGAACAGGCAGCAGAAAAGCCATCGGCACGAAATACCGTCCATGCCAGCATAACTACCAGCAAGGTCAGACACCGCGAAGCAAAATCAGGCAATGATAATCCGCGTTCAACACACATCCGTTCAATACATAATGCGCTGCCGTGGATAATTCCCCATATTAAAAAATTCCAACTTTCTCCGCCATGCCACAAACCGCCAATTGCCATCGTCAACATCAGGTTACGGTAAGTAAACCAGCGCCCATGACGGCTGCCACCCAAAGCAATATATAAATAATCTCGCAGCCAGCCTGACAAGGTCATGTGCCAGCGCCGCCAAAAATCCTGAATGGATGTGGCCAGATAGGGATGATTGAAATTTTCCTGAAAATAAAATCCCAGCATCAGTCCCAAACCTATCGCCATCGAACTATAACCGGCAAAATCAAAATACAATTGCAGGGTATAAGCAATACAACCCACCCACGCATCCACAAAACTCGGCTGTGCAGAACTAAAAATCTGAGCAACCAGCGGCGACAGTATATCGGCAATCAATACTTTCACTGAAAATCCCACCATAAAACGCCTGACTCCCATCGCAAAATCATGTGCAATGAATTTTCGTTCGCGCAACTCTTTATCAATAATTTTATAGCGGACAATCGGACCGGCGATCAGGTGCCCAAACATCGCCATATACGCGCTAAACGCAATAAAATTAGTCTGCGCCCGCACAACGCCACGTCTGACATCCACCAGATAAGAAATCGCATGAAGCACCGTAAACGATAAGCCAATCGGCAATACGACAGATTCCCAGGCAAATCCGGCTGCGCCCTGATAATGCAAGATATCAAGTAGTGACCTGGCTAACATATTGGCGTATTTATACCAGCACAAGCACATCACATTTAAGATAATCGCCAGAGCCATAATACGGGTACGCCACACCGATGAACGGCAATGCTCAATGGCCAATGCGGCACCAAAAGCCAGTGAGGTCAGACCGATGAGTAAAATCAGATATTTCGGCGTCCACCAGGTAAAAAATACCCAGCTACCGATAAGCAGCGTCAAATTACGCCAGCGTTGTGGTGTCAGCAAATAACACAAGAAAAAAATCGGTAAAAATAAGGTAAGAAACTCTAAAGAAGCAAATACCATAGCAGCCTGCGAAAGTTAAGCAAAAACTGACTTCCCTGATTCAGAATGTCTGAATCAGGGAAGTCAGTCTGCTATCAACAATAAAAACTATTTTCCCGTTTTTATTATCAATGAATTATCTGATAATTGAATAAAATTATTGCCTTGCCGCTTATTTGCCCAATTCATCGACCACCATCAATACACGTGGCGATTTTACAGGAAGCAAAAATACACTATAACGCTCACCCGCCTGCAAATGTCCCAGATCCACCTCATTAACCTGCGTCTGATTAGTGCAACTCACTTGCCCGATCAAACTCACAGGATTAAGCAAGCGGCGTTGCATGTGATACAACTCCATACCGGCCAGAACAGATTGATGTGCCGCACCGCCCTGCAACCCGGCAGCCGCACATTGCGGATCCAGGTTTACTAACGCCAACGAAGCGCGGAGAGCATTAAAGTCAGTCGGAATTTCCCGAATAATTTCTGTTTTCCACTGACCCGCCGCCTGCGGCAAAACAGCAATGGTAATAAACTCACCGGGTTTAGCCACCACGCCAACTTCACGCATTTGTCCATACATAGCAACACTGGCCACCAGCTTAGCACCTGCTTTTACCGGAAAAAATCGCGATACCCGTCCCGTTTTTGCAGTAGTCAGCGTTAGCTTGGCAGTGCCATTAACCACAACAACGGCGACATCCGACCCATTTAAAAAGCGGACAAACGAAGAATCTTGTCCCGGACCCGTCTCGTATAAAGCCGTCTCAGCAGAATGTGCCAGGGTGCTCATACAAAATAACAAAAATAATGCAATTAATTTCATTTGTGCAAACCAGTCACAATAGGTGGCGTTGTAATAGCGGTTGTAATCGCAGCACCCCACGATTTATAGCCCGGCGATTTAAAATGTTGCCCATCCAGAGTAGCCCATTCACCCGGCTTAGAAAGCTTCAGTGAGTTAACATAGGTGCAGGGTGAAACAATTTCACTTAAATATCCCGATACTTCTGAAACGCGGGCATACGTCTTACCAAACTGACCGCCTTCAGTTCCCCAGGCTGGGCCAACCCAAACGCATTTAGTTCCACTGGCCTTAATCGCTTTGGTCAATGCGGACACATGTTGCCAGATCCAGGCTTTTGGCATCGCAGGCTGCGTATATCCGGCCATGGTATCCCCCATCACCACCACAACCAAATCCGGTTTATATGTTTTAACCAACTCGGCATACGGTGTTGTAGCTGCTTTAGCACCGACAACCAGCTTGACCTTGCCTTCTTTTTCACGCGATGCTATTCCACATGGCGGAGGCGATTCTATTTTCGTCTTAGAAACCCAGTCACCTGCAGCAGCACCACAAGCGCCAAACGAATAGACAGCAGCACCTTGCTGTGTCAAATCATCGTGCAATGTAGTAATCAGGTAACCAGGTGTAGCCAAATGGCTGTCCCCGATCATTAACACGACCAAGCCTGCTAACATAACCCCCATGATTTCACCCTGTAAAATAAGCAATTAAATAAGAATAGAAAATCTAGCATTTAGATAAAGAATTCTACATAAGATTGTCAAAAATAGTAACTATTAGAAATCTTTTATTATGACAACTACCACCATTATCGTTCGCCATTTAACTGACTGAACTGTCAAGCAAGTGTAAAATAGCGATCAAACTCACCAAAAAAACCAGCAGTTTGCTGTGCAGGCAGGTTCAATATCGCTGCCAACACCGTATTATTCACGATTTTCTGTTATTTCTTGTTATTTCTTGCTATTACTTGTTACTCATTGCCAGCCACCTGACATATTCCATTCCACCTCACTCCTTCAATAATCATGACAATAATTAAACAAGACGACCTGATTGAATCTATCGCGGCCGCCCTGCAATACATCAGCTACTACCACCCTGCAGATTATATTCAGCATTTAGCACGTGCTTACGAACTGGAACAAAGCCCGGCAGCCAAAGATGCCATTGCCCAGATTCTGACCAATTCGCGTATGTGCGCAGAAGGAAAACGACCGATCTGTCAGGACACAGGAATTGTAAATGTGTTTCTAAAAGTCGGTATGGGTGTGCGTTTTGAAGGTTTTAGCGGCTCCATCATTGATGCAATCAACCAGGGCGTACGACAAGGCTACAACAATCCGGAAAATATGCTGCGCGCCTCCATTGTTGCCGATCCCCTGTTTGCCCGTAAAAATACAAAAGACAATACTCCGGCAGTTGTTCACATGGAACTGGTTCCAGGTGACACGCTGGATATTCAGGTCGCAGCAAAAGGCGGCGGATCAGAAAACAAATCCAAATTTGTGATGCTCAACCCTTCTGATTCCTTAATCGACTGGGTCATGAAAACGGTTCCGACCATGGGTGCAGGCTGGTGTCCGCCTGGTATGTTAGGGATAGGTATCGGTGGTACCGCAGAAAAAGCCATGTTGATGGCCAAAGAATCACTGATGGAACACATCGACATGCATGAACTCAAATTGCGTGGCCCGCAAAACAAAACCGAAGAGCTGCGTATTGAATTATGCGACAAAATTAATGCACTCGGTATCGGCGCCCAGGGCCTGGGCGGTCTGACTACCGTACTCGACGTAAAAATCAGCATGTATCCGACACATGCCGCATCCAAACCGGTTGCTATGATTCCTAACTGCGCCGCGACACGCCATGCCCATTTTGTCATGGACGGTTCCGGCCCGGTTTATATGGAAGCACCGGCACTCTCCAGCTGGCCTGATGTTAACTGGTTGCCGGATACAGAAAAATCACAACGCATTAATCTGGATACCCTGACCAAAGAAGAAGTCGCCAGCTGGAAACCGGGTCAGACATTACTGCTCAACGGAAAAATGCTGACCGGCCGTGATGCAGCGCATAAACGCATTCAGGATATGCTGGCAAAAGGCGAATCCCTGCCGGTCGACTTCACCAATCGCGTTATTTACTACGTAGGCCCGGTAGATCCTGTACGTGATGAAGCGGTTGGCCCTGCAGGACCAACTACAGCAACCCGCATGGATAGTTTTACCGATATGATGCTGGAAAAAACCGGCCTGATTTCCATGATAGGCAAAGCAGAACGCGGCCCTGTCGCCATCGAAGCCATTAAAAAGCACCAATCCGCTTACTTAATGGCCGTAGGTGGTGCAGCGTATCTGGTCTCCAAAGCGATTAAAACCGCCAAAGTAGTCGGATTCGCCGATCTGGGCATGGAAGCCATCTATGAATTTGATGTGGTTGATATGCCAGTCACTGTCGCTGTTGATGCGCAGGGTACTTCGGTACACAACACCGGACCAAAAGAATGGCAGGCTAAAATCGGCATTCTTCCGGTTGCGGGCTGATTCTGTCAATTCTGTAATTAACGTATAACATCGCACTACTGCGGGGCGCAAACAAGCGCCACCTGTTACGCCCCGCATTTTATGTATTTTAATTTAAGCGAATTTCATGCTTTCCACCTCAGCGACTGACGAGTTACAGCAAAAACTGATCCGGCAATCCCCCATCGGCATTTTTGACTCCGGCGTGGGAGGTCTTTCCGTACTCAGACACATCCGTCAGCAACTTCCCGATGAAGCGCTGTGTTACTTTGCTGATGCCGGTTTTGCCCCCTATGGCGATAAACCCGAATCCGTCATCACGGAACGCACACTGCTGATTGCCCAATTTTTAATCGGACGTGGCGTCAAAGCACTGGTTGTCGCCTGTAATACTGCCACTGCCGCTGCCATCAAATTATTACGGGCGCAATTCCCTGAACTGATCTTAATCGGCGTAGAACCCGGCGTCAAACCGGCCGCCCGTCTTTCCCATACCGGTTGCGTAGGCGTACTGGCAACCAGCAGCACACTTGCCAGCAGCAAATACCAGGCACTATGCGCCCAGGTTCAGCGCACGACACAAATACGTTTTATTCATCAGGCCTGCCCCGGACTGGCCGATCTGATTGAACGCGGTGAACTCAACACCCCGGCAACCATGCAACTACTGGAAACCTACCTGCGCCCTATGTTGCAGGCTGGCGCAGACACCATCGTGCTGGGTTGCACCCACTACCCCTTCGTTGAAGAAACAATCCGCCGCATCGCAGCCAGTCACCTCCTGCAACAGGTGGAACTGGTCGATACCGGACTGGCCGTCGCCAGACAATTACAACGACTGCTCACCGAACAACATAAACTCAGTCAGCCCGGCCACCAATCCCCGCCGCTACAGTTTTATACCAGCGGAACACCGGAAAAATTAACCCTGGCACTACAGCAATTACTCAATATCGCACCAACTGATTATTCTGCGCAAAAAATGTTTGCAATTTAGTTTAATCCTTCATATAATGGCGACCTGCCTAACCAAAGGCAGAAGCAATAAAGTAACACAGTGGTGGTCGTAGCTCAGTTGGTAGAGTCCAGGATTGTGATTCCTGTTGTCGTGGGTTCGAGCCCCATCGATCACCCCACAGAATACGTTGTAAATTAAAAGCTTACCCGCTTCGGCTGGTGGGCTTTTTTGTTTTATACGACAAAATACTTTTCCATGTAAGCGCTGTGTAACCCGATTCTGGCAATACATCTTCTCTTAATGTCTCATCGAAAAAGTCTCACCAATGGTGCGACAAATGTAGCCGGACGCCCTGAATGTCTTCAAAGACAGCTACATCGTCGATTTTTTAACCTGCCGCAAGAACATAGCGAGGCCGGCTTGCATCAGGGTTTGCTGGGCAAGTTAAAGCATTTTTTACTCGAACCAGGTCGCGACTTTTGTTTTGTCGGTAGTGAATTCCCTGTGCAAGTGAGCAAGCAAGACTTCGCGCTTGACCTGCTTTTTTTTCACCGTGACTTAAATGCACTAGTGGCTTTGGCTTGATTTAGTTTGCTCCAGATCCCGATCCGGATTTAAATAACCACTTCATGTTTAATTTTAATGTGATG
>CAIWPG010000229.1 GCA_903914535.1 uncultured Oxalobacteraceae bacterium | reverse complement strand
TGCCTGCCAGCAGACGGTTGGGCGCGGTGCCTTATGCCGTCATTCGTTTTTTGCTCAACGTGTTGCGTTCGATACCGGAACTGGTCTGGGCATCCATTTTACTGATCGCCGCAGGGCTAGGACCTTTTGCCGGGACGCTGGCACTGGCAGCACATACCACGGGTGTGCTGGGGCGCTTGTTCGCCGATGCACTTGAGAATCTGCCGCCCGCACCCGAGGCCAGTTTGCGCATCAACGGGGCAAGTCCGCTGGCGGCCTTCTTTTATGCCGCCTTGCCGCAAGCCATGCCGCAACTGCTGTCCTATACCCTGTATCGCTGGGAAAATAACATCCGTGCCGCTGCTGTGCTGGGCGTGGTGGGTGCAGGAGGTTTGGGACAGATGCTTAAATATCATCTGTCATTATTCCAGATGCCGCAAGCCGCCACGGTCATCATCGCGATGCTGGCGATGGTGGCCCTGGTGGATGCCATCAGCTTCTGGCTGCGCCGTTCTCTCACGCGATGAGCTGGGACTGCGAAGTTTTCAATTCCAAAGAAGGTACTTATCACTCCATCGCGAATTCCCGCCGTCTATACACACGCAGGCACCAGTAAGGGGATATTTTTGTGCGGATGTGATGCTACAGTATCCCGTGCTGCGTGATAAAATTTTGTTGCGGGTCATCGACAGTACGGATGCTCACGACCAGCCGCCAGGTTTGCTGTCGGTGGAACTGAGGTGCTGCGACTGTTTATCCGATGCAATTCAAATGAGGGCAACACCTCATAGTCTGAATCCTCAGATAAACATCACGACAGCCACCGACGAGAGTACCTCAAGTGAGGCACGCCCGAGTCAGTGTAAAATCTGACTGACATGCGCCAAGTCGGACGTCAAATCAAACGTTGTTTTTCTGCTTACGCCGACGGCTAATACAGGCCAGCAAGACAACACCCGCCAGCAACATGGCATAAGAGTCTGGCTCTGGTACCGGGGAGATCGAAGCAGGGGCGGCAACTGCCACGCCATTGACGATAGCCAGGCCAGCAGCCAAGCTGCTTACTGAGCCTGCACAATTGCTACCACTAGTTGCACCGGCACCCATACTGACGTAGCCCAAAGAAAAGGCACCACCACACGAAGTAGTGCCGGCGCCTTGGCTGATGTACGTCGTAGAGAAGTCGTCACCGATGAAGCTCGTGCTGGCTCCAAGCGCCGTGTAGCCTCCGGCATTCCAGAGCACACTGGCGTTTGTAGTACCTGGTGCAAATTGAAACACCGTGTTTGCACCAGTGACCAGATTGTCGGTAATATTGAAAACCCAAGTCGGGTTTGCAGCACCATTACCATCAAGCGTGATTACCGTGTTGGCAGCCGTTGTCAGCGCACTCGCACTATAGACGCCAGCGGAGAGCGACACATTACCGCCCAACGTTGTAGCAAGAGCCGTTCCCGTACCCATGGCGGTCAACGCAGATGTTGCCGCGGCATATTGTGTAAGCGCAGTTGTCACACTGGATAGATTGCTTCCAACGGTGCCGGCATTGGCTCCGGCACCCACGGTTACAGCGCCGAGCGTATTCGTGCTCAGGCTTGACGCTCCTGCACCATAGGAAATATAAGGACCAGCACCATAATTATTAAGGCTCGTGGCTCCGGCTCCGGCTGATATATAACCGACAGCTCCCACGTTACCATTAATTGTAGCGTCAGCCCCGTAAGATGCATAACTTCCTGCCAATACCGAGAAACTTGCTAAATCGGCACCCAGCAGGGGGGTTGCTAAAACATGCGTCGGAGAGCAACAAAACGCAGCTAATAGGGGCAATGACAATTTTAAAGTTTTTATAAGAATATCCTTTCGAATTAGAGATAGAAACAGGTTCAGAGAACAGCATAAACGCCGCCTAAACCCATAAAAGGAATTTTGAATGTGTAGATTGTGGTCTATTT
>CAIWPG010000228.1 GCA_903914535.1 uncultured Oxalobacteraceae bacterium | reverse complement strand
TGCGGCCATCATTATCGCCGTGCAGAACGTGGACCTGCCACCTGTCACCTATGGTATTGAAACGACGCCGTTGGCGTACGCGTCCAACGGGGCCGGTGTAGCGATCACGTCGACGCTGTTGGAGCGCACCAGCATGTCGGCGATTTCCAGCGCCTGCTCACCGGTATCCGGCTGTGAAATAAGCAGGTCAGATAAATTCACATTCAGCTTTTGTGCATAACCGACATCCAGTGCATGCTCGGCATCAATAAATGCACAGGTTCCGCCAAGTTTTTGCATTTCTGCAATAGTCTGCAATGCCAGAGTAGTTTTACCGGAAGATTCAGGACCATAAATTTCGACTACGCGACCGCGTGGCAAACCACCAACACCAAGAGCAATGTCCAGGCCCAGAGAACCGGTAGAAACGACAGCGACTTCCTCAACAATCTCACCATCAGCCATACGCATGACAGATCCCTTGCCGAATTGTTTTTCAATTTGCGCCAGCGCAGCAGCTAGTGCTTTGGCTTTATCAGCGATTTGAGTGGCAGAAGAGCCGGCTTTTTTATCGTCCATAATTTCTTTCAGCAAGTAAATGAGGCATGGTGAGGTGGATTTGAACCCGTAGCCGCTATTCTAGCGCAATTTCTAACTACTGTATAAAAAAACAGTTACTAAGTTTATTTATACAAAATTGACACTGCATTGTGGCAAAATTTCTTGCTGTACAGTTAAAAAATACCATAGACTGTAGCGTTATTTTCCTTCTAAACTCAAGCCCCCCACATGCGCATATTACTCGCAGAAGACGATAGCGTCCTGGCTGATGGTCTGACTCGCTCTTTAAGGCACTCCGGCTACGTAACCGATTGTGTTAATAATGGTATGGCTGCCGATACGGCACTGTCGACGCAGGATTTTGATTTACTGATTTTAGATCTTGGCTTACCCAAAATGTCAGGCCTGGATGTCTTGTCACGTCTGCGGGCACGCAATTCACATTTGCCGGTATTGATTTTAACAGCCGCCGATTCTGTAGAACAACGCGTCAAAGGACTTGATCTGGGTGCCGATGATTATATGGCGAAACCTTTTTCACTGTCGGAACTTGAAGCCCGGGTACGGGCCCTGACCCGCCGCGGTGCAGGCGGCGGCCCTACCCTGATTTGCCATGGCCCGCTCAAATTTGATCAGGTAGGTCGTCTGGCCTATATCAATGAACAAATACTGGATCTATCGGCACGCGAAGTAGGTTTACTGGAAGTACTGTTACAGCGCACCGGACGCCTGGTTTCCAAAGATCAGTTGGTAGATCACTTGTGCGAATGGGGCGAAGAAGTCAGCAATAATGCGATTGAAGTGTACGTACACCGCTTACGCAAAAAAATCGAACTCGGCGGCATTCGTATTGCAACAGTACGCGGACTAGGTTATTGCCTGGAAAAATTCAATGCAAAGCCAGTCGTCTAAGGCATTTAATACCCAACCGGAAGAAGATCGCCAGCGTTCACTATTTGGGGAAATTCTGGACTGGATGCTGGCGCCGCTGTTATTGCTCTGGCCTATGAGCATCGCCATCACTTATCTGGTGGCTAAATCCATTGCAAACCAGCCTTTTGATCGCGCACTGGATGATAAAGTTTTAGTCCTTTCCCAGCAAATCAGTCAGGCAAGTCATCACACCTTCCTGCCGCTCCCCCCCTCTGCGCAGCGAACCTTACGTGCTGACGGCCTGGACAATGTGTATTTTCAGGTCACGGATGCACAACATAAACTGCTGGACGGCGACGCCGATTTTCCTTTTCCGACGGATAACGGCCCGGCAGGTACTGTGCAATTCCGGCTGGCATCCATGCGCGGACTGGAAATCCGGGTCGCCTACAGTATCGTCAGTCTGAACAGCGGCAACAAAACAGAACCGGCCAGACTGGTTCTGATTCAGGTTGGAGAAACGGTAGAGAAACGTTCTCAGCTGGCCAATGAAATCATTAAAGGCGTGATCCTGCCTCAATTTATCATTCTTCCCATTGCGCTGACGCTGATCTGGATGGCACTGGCTCGCGGTTTATCACCCCTGATTGAATTACAACAACGCATACGCGCACGTAATCCGGATGATCTGAGTCCGATTATTTCGGGACAGGTTCCGGAAGAAATTTCTCCTTTGGTTGCATCGTTCAATGAAATGCTGGAACGTCTGACACAATCCATCGCCACGCAAAAACGCTTTATTGCTGACGCAGCTCACCAAATGAAGACGCCGCTGGCAGGTATGCGCATGCAATCAGAATTAGCATTGCGCCACACTGACCGCTTTGAAATCCATAAATCACTGGTACAACTGGCTAAAAGTTCAGAATCAGCAACACACCTGGTCAATCAGTTACTCTCACTGGCGCGAGCGGAAAATGTTAATTCCAGCGCCAGTGCCAGCACCATGCATACCATGGATTTATCCGAACTGGCACGTTCCGCTATTTCGGAATGGGTACCAAATGCGCTGAACGCCAATATTGATCTTGGACTGGAAGTACCGGATCAGGCGATACATATCCAGGGGAATGCCCTGA
>CAIWPG010000227.1 GCA_903914535.1 uncultured Oxalobacteraceae bacterium | reverse complement strand
AGGCACTAAATCCTGACGACCGCCAACCAGATGGGATTCAATCATCACACCAACAACTCTGTCATCTCCGGCAGCGATTTGTTCAGCAATACTGGCACAAACCGGAATTTGATTTTGCGGATTTTTAGAGCTGTTAGCATGAGAAGCATCAATCATGAGACGCGCAGCCAAACCGCTTGCGGCGATATTATTAGCTGCTGCATCAACGCTGACCGCATCATAATTTGGCGTTTTACCGCCACGCAAAATAACGTGACAATCCTCATTACCGTTAGTCGACACAATAGCGGAATGTCCGCCTTTGGTCACCGATAAAAAATGATGTGGCTGGGACGCCGCCTTAATCGCATCAACGGCAATTTTTACATTGCCGTCAGTACCATTTTTAAAGCCGACCGGGCATGATAAACCCGATGCCAGTTCACGATGTACCTGTGATTCTGTCGTACGCGCACCAATGGCACCCCAGCTAATCAGATCGGCAATATACTGCGGACTGATTACATCCAGATATTCTGTACCGGCAGGCAATCCCAGTTCATTAATTTTCAACAGCAATTCACGGGCAATGCGCAAACCATCGTTAATCCGGAAACTGTTATCCATGTACGGATCATTAATCAAACCTTTCCAGCCCACAGTAGTACGCGGCTTTTCAAAATAAACGCGCATCACAATTTCCAGCTCACCGGCAAAGCGTGAACGCTGTGCTGCCAGCAAATGTGCGTATTCCATCGCTGCTTTGGTATCATGAATGGAACAGGGACCAATCACAACCATCACACGGTCATCCTGTCCGTGCAAAATCCGGTGCAGTGCCGTGCGTGAATTCGCCACGGTAGCCGATGCCACACCCGAGCAGGCAAATTCACGGATTAAGTGGGACGGCGGGACTAGTTCCTTCATTTCCCGAATGCGAAGGTCATCAGTGCGTAACATGGTTTCTCCTGGCTACTTTTAAATAATGCAAAAAAAAACCGCCATTTTTGGCGGTTTTCAGAATTAGATAAGGCATTTTTTGCGCGCCTACCTCTGTTCCACCGCCGCTAAGCAGGAATAGAAGTGACTAAAATAAAAAAAAGAATAATTCATTTAAGTGCGCGGCAAATAGAAATTGATGCGCTAATAGTGCATCAATTCAGACAACTTGGCAAGTTCTTTTACAGGTCACCCTAAACATGCTTCGGTCAACTTCCGCACATGAACAATGTGCAAATTCCGTCAAGCATGCCATTACTTCCAGAATGCCGGCGGTTCAGGCGGAACAGCACCCTGTCCCGGATACGTATTCACCAGCGGCGGTTTACGCTGCACAAACGGCATGCTGCCGTTACTGGCCATAACCGTACGCAACTCGGTCAGATTAGCCGCAATGTCAGTGCGTTTCGGGCTCAGGCGCACCGCACGCTCCAGCAAATCCAGCGCTTTCTGGTAACTGCCCTGTGCTGCATAAGCAACCGCCAGATTATTCAGCGCAGCAGAATCAAACGGATTTACCCGGACCACTTCCGCAAAATTTTTAGTCGCTACCGCAAGCTCCCCCTCAGCCAGGCTGTTACGGCCGGCAGCATCCGGATCTTTAGCAAATCCCGTCACCGAAATGAACATCAAAAGAAAACACAATAAGCGCATAATCATCCCTGAAAGTAAGGTTTAACCGGGGAAGGCGGAAAAATCACCGGTTGAATTTGAGGTACAAAATAATAACGCAAGTACAGCAATCCGCTGCTCTCAGTGAAATCGCCGGAATTATCAATAGATAAGCGACCACCTAACACAAAACTGGCGTTAAGCCGGTATTCCACACCACCGCTTAATTTATACGCTATACCGCTGTGACTCTGCCCCGGATAAGTAGTTGCTATGGTCAGCGACGGATTGGATGCTGCAAACGCAAGCAGCGTAGCCTGATCTGACGTACCCAAGGGATAATACGCACTACTGGACTGCGTAAATGACTGGACTCCAATAGAACCGCCCAACTGATAAGACAAACGACCGGAGCGTCCGGTTATATCGGCAGGAACCCCTAGTGCGACATAACGCTGAGGACTAAAATAACCACCCTGACCATAGGTAAAGTTACTCAGATTTTTATCGTAAAACATACTCGTGAAACTTAATCCGACGGTAGCAACGGTATCCTGAGTCGTATAAACACGTGAATAAACACCAGCACCTAACTCAAACTCGCTGTTACGGGCAACATTCTCACCCATCAAATCAGCCAGACCGATATTCCCATAAAAACCAAGGCCATCATTCTCATGAGAGACATCAATTTTAAGACCGTTTTTGGTGACGCCGCCCCATTTAAGACCATATAAACTATCCGTAGTACCGGCATAAGACAAATAACTATCTGTTACCGAACGACGTGACACATCGACACCGACATCAAGGCCGCCAATCTGATCATTCCAATGTACTCCGCCAATCACATTCGTTACCGCAAAGCCGACCGGACTGACACCCAGGTCAATTTTTAAATTCCGGATTTCATAACTCAAATCCAGCGCCAGTCCGGTGCCGCGTTCATTCAGTAACGATGGAGTTACCAGACCATCGGTCAATGCAATTGCCGTAAAAGGCAATTTATTATAAATAGCACGTTCATTCATTGCCACTTCACGACCAAACAGTCCGGCAACGGTAGGATCATTCAGATTAATCGTTCCGGCATTCAGTGATACCGGAGTCAGTTTCAAACCGAGTTGCCCGTCATTTTTCGTGTTATAAAGCAATTGCATCGGCAGTTCAATGTCACTCAACTGCGAAAAGCCACTCTGTCCGCTACGATTACGCACCGCTAATTCAGCAGTAAATTGCGAGTTATTCTGACTCTGCAAATCCATAATTTCCCGCTGCAAGGCAGAATCACCGGCAATTTGTGCCGGTACTCCGGGCACACCAGATACAGCTACCGGCACCGCAGTTGCGGTCACAGCAGACATCGCAATAACAGGAGCAACATTAAGGGCCGGCAACACGCTTAGCTGACGCGCTGCCGGCTTACCTGAAAAAGGGATGGAGGGTACCTCATTCAACTGGGGTTGCGTTGCCATCGGTTTACCCGAAAACGGATTCACCGGCACCTGCTCCCACTGACGCGCCGTTGGCATAGCGGGCATAGCCGGTACCGACGGCGTTGCCGGGGTGCCGGAAACGGCATCATCCGCCTGACGATCAACCAGACGCAGACCTGTCACACCCTGACCTGTCACCATCTGACTACGTTCCAATGCCTGAGCCTGATGGAATAACTCCAGAGCTTTGCCGTTATTACCCTGAGCTCTGGCCAATCTTCCGGCTAACGCAACGGTACGCGGATTATCCGGCTCCAAAACCATCAGGGTATTAATTTGCTTTTCAGCACCGGAAAAATCGCGTGCAGCGATCAAACTATACGCCGATGCCTGCAAAGCTTCCCTGTTATCCGGTTCCGTCTTCAGCACAGTCGCATAAAGTGCATTAGCTTGTGCCACATCACCGGCACTGGAATACATGCGTGCCACAGCCAGAGTGAGCGGCACATCCTGAGGATTTTGCGCCCACAATGGCTGGATGATGTCATACGCACCGGCCAGATTGCCTGCTTCACGGGCAGCATCAGCCTGACGCAAAACAACTTCACGACGCAAACTGGCCAGACCGGCCTGTTCTTGCGTCGTCATGGTACGGATAGCGCTCAACTGTCTTAATACGGCATCAAGCTCGGCAGTCTGACCGCTTTGAAATAAGGCATTAGCATATTGCAGACGCAAATTTACCGATGGTTTCTGCGTCGATAACAGCATTTTTCTTAACAGAGCCAAACCATGAGGCATATTATCGTTGGCCAGATAGGTATCTGCCACCACTGCCATCAAATCGGTATTTTTACCGGCAACCAATTCGGCATTCGCCATAATTTCATTGGCTTGCTGAGCATTACCCTGCTTATAAAACGCCGTAGCTCTGTCCATTTGCACGTGCATCCAAAGTGCATTTTGCAAACTAATCAACTCTTTGCTACGCTGCTTAGCCGGTACATTTTCCAGTGTCGATAATCCTTCCCACCACATGCGCTGATCAGCACTCAACATGGCACTCACATACAATACATCGGCATTATTCGGTTCTGATTCCAGCAAACCATCCAGCAGGGAACGTGCCTGTCCCGGCATAGAGCGACGCAAATATAAACGTGCCAGATCAAGTCGTATCCACGGGCTATCCGGTGAAATCAGCAAGGCATCTTCATAGGCCAGTTGCGCCTTATCCAAATCGCCGGACGCTTCTGCTGCTTTAGCCACCAGACGTAAATTATTTACCTGCACCGTTACTATTGCACTATTGCTGCCTAAACGCTGCTCAGCACTCAGACGCGCTGTCAATGCAGGTACTTCTTCATTCCGGTTCAACGCCGTAAGGACATTAATCAGGCCAAAGATTGCCTGTTCATTATCTTTATGTTCACGCAGCACCGTACGATAATTCGCTTCCGCTGCCAGATAATCACCCGATTCAGCCAGCATATCAGCCAGCATAATATGCGCAGTAGGTTCTTTTTCATCAATCAGAATCGCATCCCGCAACCCGGCAATCGCCAGTTGCTGATTATCCTGCTGTCTGGCCACCGTCGCACCCTGAACAGCAGCCCAATAACGTGCATTATTGTAAGCAGGAATCCAGGTGGAATTACGTTGTGAAGCTGCGGCACGTTTTAACAACTCACTCGCTGCCGCAAAATTTTTCTGGTACATTCTGACGATGCCCAAACCGCCGGTCGCACTCGGATCTGCCGGGTTCGCATTCAGCAAACTGACAAACAGAGTTTCGGCTGCTGCAATATCACCGTCTTTAAGTAACTGATAAGCGCGCGCGTATTTTTTTGCGGCGGGATTCACCACAATCCTGGCGGAATACGCTCTGCTGCGTTTTTCGGCAACGGCACTTTTATTTAAATCGGCTAAACGCTGTTTGATTGCCTCATCACCGGGATGATTGCTGAGATACTGCTGAAATAAAGCACTGTCACCGCGTTCAGAACCAAGCCAGGTCAGAGCCTGACGCCATGAAGCATCCGCTTGCGGGCCGTAATCAACACTCTGGCTTAAACTAATAAGAATCCGGATTCCCTCACGACGGGTAGACTGTCGATAGGTATAATGCTGTGCCAATGCCAGTAAATAACGCCGGTTGGCCGGGTTGTCTTTCACCAGCCGTTCCATACCGCTGCGCGCCTCATCCCATCCTGAAATTGTCCCGGAAAGAACCTGGTAATATTCAAGAGCGGCATCTCCTTTAAGCTGTGCCGGGTCACCCATGAGCTTGTATTTCTCAACAGCTTCATCAGCCTGACCATCATTAGCCAGACGACGTGCTTCATTCAACTGTGATTTTGATGCGGTTTTTCCCTGTTTAATAGCCGCTTCTGTTGCCGCTATTTTAGGATTAGCCGGATCAGCGCTGCGCAATTTATCCAGCAGCGCTCTTGCCGCCTGTGCGTGGCCAGCTTGCGCTTCGTAAACGGACAATCCCGCTAAAGCATCCGGATTAGCAGGATCATTAGTTAATACCTTCCTCCACGTATCTGCTGCAATATCGTCACGACCGCGTTGTTGCCAGTATTGCGCCTGTTCCAGTAAATGTGGGGTTAACACAGCATCAGCATATGATGCATCAACACAAACTGCTGCCAATATCGCACAAGCAATTTTTTTCATTTCGAACATTAAAGCTCCCGAATGGATCAACGAGGAATCAAGACACGATCCGAGTTTAATCGCCGGGTTATAGGTCAACCGCAGCAAAAAACGATAACAATCTGTCAAAATTAAATGTAAATTACAATCAGCAAACCGCCATCAGACGGATTGCCGAAAAAGTTACTGACAGACTATTGGCATTGGTAATAGTTTGTCAAGCCAAATAGTCATTCAAACCATGTGTTTATTTCACCAGCAAGCGCGCAGCAGCCCGTTTGCGCAATGAGCGGAATAAAGCAACGGCCGCAATCACACTGGCAATAGCCAGCATCAGTACCAAAAATAATGGCTGATTAGACAGATTCCAACGTAATGAAGCGATTAATGGCAAACTACCTTCATAATATGTTTCACCAACCAGCACACTTTCAATCACCTCATTTTTAACCAGCACCAGGTCACCCTGGTATTTTTTACGCAGTTCAGGGTCAAGTATTCCCATAACCACTTTAAGCAAATTATCGGAACTTCCGGCGGTAATCACAATAACACTGTG
This sequence comes from uncultured Oxalobacteraceae bacterium, assembly GCA_903914535.1. Classification (GTDB taxonomy): domain Bacteria; phylum Pseudomonadota; class Gammaproteobacteria; order Burkholderiales; family Burkholderiaceae_D; genus Solimicrobium. Next base: position 7,860 of record CAIWPG010000227.1, on the reverse strand, counting down.
ATCGCTGGATAACGGGGACTGAAACTGCATCATGGCACCCAGGGAATTACTGCCGGATGCCAGCATCTCACCTGCTTTACGCTCCTGAATTTTGACTTCATCCGGTTCGCCCCAACGCATAAGTAAATGCGAAATACTGGTCGGAAGCTGCAACTTACTAATACCGCCATCCAGGCTCAGCGGCAAATACTTAATCCATTGGCGCAGCAGCGAATTATCGCCGTTTACACCAATAACAAGAATGTCTTTACCGCTTGAGGCCGCAATATCCGCAGCTCTGACCAGATCCACATTCAACACCGGATACCCGGTTGCCTCCCCCATACGTCCCATCATCACCAGATATGTTTCAATTTCCTGAGCACTCGGATGTTCCGGAAGAACGACAACTGAATCTGATAAATCGGCCATACGGGTAAATGGAAACCCGGCATTCGCGACGAAACTTAAATTAGGCAAAGCAGCATAGTGCGGCAGCGATGAAAAATCGATGGTCGAGTCAGGATCAATCGCTGACTGGAAATTATCAAGGAAAACATCCTTACAAACACCCTGTTTAACATAGTCATAAAAATAACGGAACTGTAATTCATTTTGACCTGAAACCTGGAACGACGGAACTACCACTGTTTCTTTGGCAGAACTGGTTGGCGTTGTAAACAAACTCATAAACTGCGTCGTTTTACTCAAATCAGCCTTGCCGACCGATAACGGAAGCACTTTAACAAAATCGCCGTTCAAACCAATATTCAGTGTTGATTTATCTAAAAAAACACGGGGTGTAAAACGGTATTTCAAGTCAATCGGCACGCCGTTCGAACGCCATGCGAATAAATCAGGTGAGACCCGGAATTTAACGCGTATAGTTTCCGGCGTCATACCATTAACTTCCAAATTCTCCATTTTGGACAGCTCACCCAACTTGACAGGGCGATCGGTCGGAATCCAGTTCGGCGCATCATAAGGTTTGCGCGGAATAATATCATTTACCTGACTGACTACAGCACGATCACCGCTCATCGAAACCTGACCTAAAGTCAGAGCCTGCGCAGCCACTTTTAACTCAGCCGGCGATCTTCCCATTACCAGCAATAACTTCGCGCCCGGATTATTCGGGTTATCCATCATCATCAAGCTAGGACCGGCAATTGCCGGCACGGTCAGTCCGGACGGAATTTCACCCGGAGTTATAAATACCACAGCATTACTCTGAGGAATAATATTAGAACTCGCAGGAAAATGAACACCGCGATAATTAGCCAGATGTCCGAACCAGGAGGCAACTATACCGGCACTTTTCAGGGTGGCAAAAGAAGGATTTGCACCAAAAACAAAAGGAATTGAATGTTGATGCGTATCCCGTTTATCAATAAAAGGTGCAGGCAAAATAGCCAGATCATTTTGCAGGGCGAAGGCACTGACGGTTAATTCCAGCTGACTGGTATTACTCACCCGGGACCATAAGCTGGAATGAAACGGATCTTCACAATCACGTGTGTAGTGGCCAATCATTTTGAACGCCAGCTGGTTAAAATCCAAAAATACCCGTGGATCAATATTGACATCTTTAACCATGCCACTATAGTTTTCACGCGGCATAGGTGAGGTCGCAATCAGCTCGCCGTTAACCAATACCATCAAATGCGATAAATCAGGCAACAATGACGGTGAATAAGCATAACCAAATTTCAGCAAAGCAGAAGTAACAACCTCATTACTACGCACTGAAAATGGAAAATCGGCTTCACCACTGATGCCGCGAATCTCGACTTCATTCAGGGCCCCCATCTGTTTTAGGGTCAGGGTTATTTTTTTAGATTGACCCGGCAACATCGGAATATCATCAGCAACAGGCGGAGCCGCATTCGGCATCACTACCGGCACAGGGTCAGCCGCAGCAAACGAGCTGACAGGAGTCAACAAGGACAGCACACTGCCGGCAGTGCACAACACCATCAGAGTGGTCGCCACATCTTTCCGTCGCCACATTAATTTAAAACGAGATAATTTAGTGGATTTCAATTCAGTGGACTCCCATCTACAACGGTTGATTTAGATTTAAATGATGAAAAAAAACGTGGAACCTTTGCTGCTGAAGTAAACTTCTTCCAGGCGACATAGATACCACCGGTACCAAACTTCGCAAAACCATGCACACTATGAGTAAAGATTTCCATAAATCCTTTTAACGGGCGATCCACGTCACGATCATCCGACCAGGATATCCAGGCATCTGCACGCCCCATGGTACATCTCACCATATCAATTTCCTGCTCCAGCGTCAGATCGGGATAAACCAGACTCACTAAAGAATTACGCATTGACACAACGTTAGCCGGAAACATGAATTCACGGTCACTGCCGAACAGGGAAATATGCACGTGCATACCCGCCTCAATAGGGAAAACATCCGGCAGACGCAAGGACATCCCGCCCATAGAAAAATTTTCCGTCATGCAAGTAATCACATGCCCGTCAGGCAACGTAATCGTTGCCTTTAATTTGGCACGAACCCGGTGTGTTTTTCTGATCTGTTTAGATTCAGTCGCAACCGCCAGAGTGGCTCCCAGAATAATCAGGTTGTATACCGTCCAGATCAGATTGAGCACCACCGTACCGCTCTCAAAGGTGTTCCACCAGAACAGACGACCAAATCCAATCAGCAAACCAAGTATATTCAGTGCCAGCATCACCAGATAAGGGCGTGAAATAGTCCAGTCAAAATGCTCCTGCTCAACCAGACCACCTTTTGCCGTCACATTAAAACTACCTTCTTTAGGATTGATCAGAGCGACAAGCGTCGGCCGGAAAATATACCAGGCCAGGGTAGCTTCATAGACTTCAGCCCAAAAAGAATGCCGGTGTCCGCCCTGAATCCGCGAGTTGGTTACGTTGGCATGTAATAAATGGGGCACCGAATACGAGGCAATCATTAATGCTGACGCCTGAATAATATGCACCTGAAAATACATATAGGACAAAGGCGCAAGCAAGAAAATCATGCGCGGTAAGCCGTAAAAGAAATGCATCATCGCATTGGTATAACAAAGACGCTGACCAAACGACAGTCCCTTACCAAACATGGGATTATCGGTTCGGAAAATTTGTGCCATACCGCGTGCCCAGCGTATACGCTGTCCTACGTGCGCAGACAAACTCTCTGTTGCAAGACCGGCCGCCTGAGAAAAAGCCAGATAGGCAGTATTGTAGCCAAGTCGCTGCATTTTCAGCGCCGTATGCGCATCTTCTGTCACCGTATCCACCGCCACACCGCCAACCTCAATCAGGGTAGTCCGGCGTATCACGGCACAGGAACCGCAAAAAAAGGCAGCATTCCATAAGTCATTACCATCTTGAATCAGACCGTAAAATAATTCACCTTCATTAGGAACAGTACGGAAATTATCCAGATTACGTTCAAACGGGTCAGGAGATAAAAAATGATGGGGTGTCTGCATCAGAGCCAGTTTTGGGTCATGCAAAAACCAGCCCATAGTCGTTTGCAGAAATGATCGGGTTGGTACGTGATCGCAGTCAAAAAAAGCAATATATTCACCCGAAGTCTTAGGCAAAGCTTCATTGATGTTACCCGCCTTGGCATGCTGATTGGCGGGCCGGGTAATGTGTGTCACCCCCACCATTTCGGCAAATTCACGAAATACTTCACGACGCTGATCGTCCAGAATATAAATTGCCAGCTTATCTTTAGGCCAGTCAATCGATAATGCAGCAAGCACGGTAGGCTTCACCACGCTCAGCGGTTCATTATAAGTTGGAATAAAAATATCAACAGTCGGCCATAAACTGGTATCCGCAGGCAAATCCAGCGGCTTACGGCGCAAAGGCCAGGCAGTTTGCAAGTATCCGAGCAACAGCACCATCCACGCATAAAGCTCAGCACCGAACAACAGGCAACTGAAAAATACATCGATAATTCCGCCGCCATAATCGATCGTATAGAAAACACGCCAGTACAAATAACGGCTTGAAACGCAGATAGACAACATCATCATCACCAGAGTGACCAAAGTACCGGCATACCGCCTGAGATACGATGCCACGCCGAAAACGCCCACAGCAAATAATGCCTGCCATGTCAAATCCATAGGAACACTAATACATATCCAATAAAAAGTTGCTGAAAACAGCAACAAAACAGCATTCCAGCCGCGATGACTCCAGCCATCCCACTCAATTAAGCGGTGAGAGGTTTCATTCAGCGAGCCATAGAGGTAGCGTGGATTGAGTATTGATCGCATTATGTAGGCTCAAAAGTTAACTGTAGATGTTGCTCTAACCACTTAGCTACCTGCTGAAAATCTTCTGTTGCCTGTGCATACCTGGCGTACTGTAAAACAGACTGTTGAAATGCAAGTGATTCACTCACTGCTTCATCGCGATGAATAATAACAGGAATTAAACGACTGCCTAAACGCGCTCTGAGCACATCAAGCGTATCGCGATTAAGTGCTTTAGACGCATCCATTTGATTGACCAGATAAAAAACGGCAGGAGGGTATTCTCGCCCGGCACAATAATGCTTCAATAACAACTCCATCTGCGGAATGGCCGCATACGAAGCAGCATTAGGTTGCACGACAACCAAAAGTACATCGGCACTCGTCAGCACCTGCTGCATATACACAGACGGACCCGGCGGCGTATCAATAATAATCAACCCGTCGTTATCCCCGCCAAGATCAGCCAGTCTTTTACGCAGCCAGTCCGGCTGACTGAGCAGCATCTGCTCAATATGCACCCTGTTTTCTTCTGCAATCACACCATATGGAAAGAATTGCACTCCCGACACACTGTTACTGCGAACATCATGCCAGCGTAAACCGGATAAGGTTTGCGGCATAATACCGCCGGTATACGCTGGCTTCATGCCAAAATGCAAGCCAAGTGCATTTTGCGGATCAAAGTCGATCATACAAATGGAGTTACCAGATCCGGCAAGCGCAACACCAAGATTGGCAGCAACTGTCGTTTTTCCAACTCCGCCTTTTGGCGAAATAATTGCAACAATTGTCATGGTTTAAATAAATTCACTTTAGTAGTAGGAAAAGAGTTCGCTGCGGATTCAGGCAGTGACTCTGGTGCTATTGCCTCTTTGGATACTGCCGGCACGACTAAAGGAACAGGCATCGCTACAGCAGAAACCGGTTCCGGATCAGATCCGAATAAATTAATACCGGAAGCGCCGGACGGACTGGCGCCGGAACCACTACCCATATGAGCCGGAGCAACCGGCACAATACGAATCGGCTCAGGTTCAGCCGTAAAAATGGATGCCGGCGTGACCGGGATACTAAATCCGGAAACAAATCCTGCATCAATACACACATCCCTGAGTAAAGGCCAGCGCGCCATTGCAGCATGACTTTCATTCAGACGATTTATTTCGTGATAACTCTCACTGGAGCTACCAAATTCATGATATAAATTTTTGACGTCCTCACTCATAGCAACCCCGTACCCACACCTGTAAATTAGTACAAAAAATAATTTTTCCGCACTGCACAAAAAATAAAGAAATTCCAAAGCTATTTTTTAATAAATGCAAACTGCAATAAAATTTAAAAAGTAGTTTACTCTACACAGCACACACAAAAAATTCTATATATTTCAAGCAATTTTAAAATCCTATTTACCTACCGAAACATTTCTTTTTAGAAATTTTTATTATCCATTTAATATTGTTATTTCAACACAGAAATACATTTATTAAAGTATGCATAAAGTAACAATAAGATAAAGCGGGTAAGTATAATGCATCGCAATAATAAAATACCGGGCAGTTTAGATAAAGTCTTGGATGTAACTCGATTATTAACAAAATTCAACGGTATTATTTGCCTTTTTGCGAGCTCTGAATTCGCATTTTAAGGTATAGTATCCGCAATAAATACTTTGGCAATTAATTAACCCAATGAAGGTCCACCAGTGAATCCAACCCAACTTGACCCTATTATTTCAACAGTGACGGCTTGCACATTAGGAATTCCTGGTATGCCGAGCTTATTGGATAATTTGCAACGTGGCGGTATTTACTCCCTCAATGTAGAAACAGCACCAACCAGGCTTAACCTGATTTCACAAGCTTTATGTGCCAATCTTAGAAATGGAATTCACTGCACCTTCATCAGCCCACTGCCCGGAACTGAATTTTTAGCACGTTGCGAGCCAAGTTTAGCCGCAGAATTACTAAAAAATATCGTAAGTGGACAATTATTGTTCTTTAGCATGATGGGAGACTATGCTAAAAATATTTTTCGGTTTGGTCCAGAGCAATTCTTAAAAGAAATCAAACATTTTAACGTACCAAATAACAGTTTTATATTGTGTGATCAGGCTGATTCATTATTCACATTACAAGATCAAACTATTGCCGTTGATCAAGTCAAGCTATACCGCCAATGGATGCACGAAACAAATTGCACAGCCCTGTTTTTATTTTTACGGGTCGGCAGCGAATCAATTTTGTCATCAAACTATCAGGCAATTACGGATTATTTCCACGGCGCAGCAAACTTTTCAGTTAATAACAATACACTTGAGTTATTTGCTGAATTCTGGCGTTCGCCGGAAGGTTCCCTCGCCGCACGCCTGATCCAGCTTCATCTGAACGGGCAGGGACTGGTCAGTGTGGCACCGGCACAAACAGCCCTGATAGACCCGCAATCTGCCTATGCAAACGGGACGAATTACGATCCGGTAAAACTTAATTTTACGGATGAATCTGACATCTATTTCATGGGCGATGATTTAGAAGCATTCATTCCGCATACCACAGGAAAACGCGTCAGCATCCGTAGTTTACCCAGTATGCTGAGAGAAAGCCGGGACGCGCGCACAGCCACTATCCTGATTACCTACGATAAAACCATGGAGTTTCGCCAATTAACCGAAACGGTGCATGCATTGCGCGTCAGTCTGGGCAATCGGGTGCGACTTATTGTGCGTGAATCAGATACTTTCTTACGTTACTACAATGAGTTATTGCTGCTGAAGATAGGCGCAAACTTAATTATTCATGAAAATGTCGCATTAGCCCGAATTCCATTGTTACTTGAGTCAGTACGCGGGCAAGTATACCAACACGATACCAAATTCAACTTTGATGAAGCGATTGAAAGCATACTTCCTACACGGAAAAAAGGCTATTTATCTCCACAACGTTTTTGTGACGAAGTTGAATCTGTCTTAATTCAGGCACAGTCCTTATTAGTACCGTGCGTCCTGATTGTCATACGCCACCCGGCTGGCGTTGATTTACTGACATCATTAAATCGCTTTCGTATTTCACGTAACGGCGATTTAATCACTGCCGATGCCAATTATTGTTATGTGTTTTTGCACGCATGCCCTGAAGTCCATTTCCGTGACACGATTGCACGTATTACCGGCGGCAATGCTGACGATGCCGTCGAGGGAAAAGATTATTTTAGTAAGTTACCAATAATTTCAGGCAAAATTGATAACTTACAACAAATGATCAAACAACATCCCTTACCTGACTTAACACAGCAAATGGAAGCAATTACCTCATTTACCATGAGCGAACCTGCCCCGATTCTGTCAACAGCGCAATCTCAGTCTGAATCCCAGGACATTACCACCTCATTAATGCAGCGGTTAAATACCTTGTCAGCAACAACGTCTGAATCCGGAGCAGCTCTGGAGACAGAGGTGGCGGTCAGTCTGGATCCGGCCAGCCCTTACTACCGGGCACCGGCAGCACGCGCGCACTTAAAAGAGCAATGATCCCTTTGCGAACAGACTACTTTGCCATGACTAAATCTTCACCAACATTGCGACCGCTGTGCGCTTTGTTCTCACTCATTGTTTTAAGCTGTT
>CAIWPG010000226.1 GCA_903914535.1 uncultured Oxalobacteraceae bacterium | reverse complement strand
TATTGTAGTCTCTGCGGCAGGCATCATTCGCGATTCCATGCTGTTATCACTCGACAAACAAACAGGGCAGGTTTCACGCAAAATGAGTCTGGAAAAATGGCAGTCAGTTATTGAGGTCAACCTGACAGGTACCTTCCTGACCCTGCGTGATACTGCCGAAGCGATGGTTAACGGCGGATGGGAAGGCTTGCTGGTTCCGATTTCATCCGTCAATAAAGCAGGACATGTAGGACAGCTCAATTATTCATCAACCAAAGTGGCTATTGCACTGATGCCAAAAATTATCATCGGTGAATTTCTCATGCGTGGCATCCGGAATATTCGTTGTGTGGGTATTGCACCCGGCTATACCGCCACCCCGATGCTCACCGGGATGAATCAGGATGCGCTCAAAGTCATTCTTCAGGATGTACACATTGACAGGCTGGTTGAGCCGGATGAAATTGCCGGACTCATCGGCCACTGCGTTGAAAACGGCGCTATTAACGCAACCACCATTGAAATTACCGGGGGTTTGTGCAATGCGAAGGGGGTTGCTGAATAAGCGGACTAATGTGAAAAACTAAGCAAACGCGTAAGCGCAAGCCAGATCAAGATTGGCTTGCGCCTGCGCCGTCAGGCCAATACTCAGCTCCCACTCAAAACCACGTATGGCCAGCACATAAACATCAGGACAACTGTCAAAGCAGTGCAGACAGGTGGCCATAATGGTTTCAATCGACATCGCGTGCGAGGTAAAGGAAAAATCCATTTTCGGCTCTGCTTTATAAAGCCGGAAATGCTCCAGTGCCTCATCTCTGGATGCATCAATAAACAACACCCGTTTTTTATGACGGATTAAGTCGGCATCTTCCAGATTAAGCTGGTAAAACTTCACTTTTTCTGCTTTTACGCACTGGCCTCCGGCATCCAGGTTATCAATAAATTCCCAGCCGAGCCCGTCATCCTGACGCCCGATATTACCTATGCCATAAATCAGGGCAGATTCATCATCAAAGTAATTAAGAGATAAATTATTTACGGCGTTCATCAACGGTATTTCCTTTGGAATCAATCAGCGTCACGTGCAAAGGCATTTCACCCAAGGCATGCGTTGCACAGCTCAGGCACGGATCGTAAGCCCGTATTCCGACTTCAATCGCATTCATCATACCTTCAGTGATTTCTGCACGACCACCCAGATACTCTTCCGCCACACTGCGTACTGTGCGATTAATGACCTGATTATTTTGTGTGGTAGCGACGATCAGATTAGCCGAAGTGATGTTCCCTTCTTTATTTGCCTTATAGTGATGCAGTAAAGTGCCGCGTGGTGCTTCAACCACTCCTATCCCCTCCCCGGTCCACAGGGATTCGGACGGAGTTACCAGCAAATTGTCACTTTGCAGATCAGGATCAGCCAGCAGGCCGGCAATCAGCTCAGCGGAATGAAGTATCTCTATCGCTCTGGCCCAGTTGGTATGCAGGGTTTTATTACTGGATTTTCCTTTGTTATAGGCATGGAATTTTTCCAGCGCCTGTTGTGCCAGAGGAGTGGAATACGATCTGGTGACATTTACCCGCGCCAGTGGGCCGACCCGTACAGAACCATGCTCCCGGCCTAACTCCTTCAGGAAGGGGAACTTCATGTAACTCCACGCTTCTGTCGCTTCAGAAAAATGTCCCAGGTAATCATGATAATCCAGCTCACGCACGATATTTTTATCATGATCAATCACCCGCATTTTGCCGTGATAATAATCCACATCGCCATTATCATCCACCAGACACATATCCAGTGCAGAGACGATGCCAAAGCCATCAACCATACTGCGGTTCTTTTCATGGAAAGCATAAAATAACTCCAGGCCCTCCATCGCATAAGCCAGCATCTGATTCATACCTGGTATTGTGGAATCACCATGAATAAAACGATCCCGCACTTCCACCGGCAAGTTGGCATTAACACCGCCGGGAATGGAGCTGATACCGTGCATCCGTTTTCCAAATACGGCAGTAATGAGTTCTTGTCCCCATTTACGCAACATCATCACGCGTCTGACCAAGGCCGGGTCGGCTACCGCCAGACCGAGCGCATTACGCTGCTCAGGAGCCGCATCCACCCCCATCAGCATCTCCGGCACCATCAAATAAAAATAGGCGGTCGCATGCGATTGCAATTGTTGTGCATAATGTCCCAGACGACGCATTTTTTCTGCGGCAGAAGTAATCTGACTGTGCGACGATAAAGATGGCGTCTGTACAGAAGAAAAACCGACGCCAACCATGTCATCCAGCGCTTTCGCTCCACACAGGTGATGACTGACAAAACAAATACCGCAAATACGCTGTAACAGCATGGGCGCTTCCCAATACGGGTGTCCCTGAATAAATTTCTCAAACCCGCGAAACTCCACCACGAGCAATTTAGCATCAACGACCTTGTTATCATCATCCAGATCGATAACGACTTTTCCGTGACCTTCGATACGCGTAACCGGGTCAATCACAATCTTCCGACTCATGCTTTTTCCTTCAATTTTCTCCGACCCCTGCATAGAAGTCAGTTGAGCTGACCTTAGTCATCTGAGTTAATTTTTTCAACTTAACTGCGCTAATCGTAACGATTCATGGAAGTTGGCAGGTCAATTGGCCGTCCGTTGACCAAATCATCTAACACCTTAAAAATGGCATCGCCATCCGGCGGACAACCCGGCAAAAAATAATCCATTTTAACCACTTCGTGACAAGGATAAATTTTGCTGGTTATCTTAGGCAGATCAGGATGGTCAGGAATAATAGGGATAACCCCGGCAACAGTGCTGGCGGAATCGATATACGCTTCTTTCAGACAATCAGCAACAGAAAGCGTATTCCGCAGCGATGGCACCCCGCCCCAGATGGCACAGGCCCCCACCGAAATCAACACATCGCAATTTTCTCGAAAATGCTCCAGCGTTTCAATGTTTTCATCACTTCCGACACCGCCCTCTACAAAACCGACTGCGCACCGTCCGGGAATACGTTTAATATCCGTCAGAGAAGAACGCAATATGGTAATTTTGTCCAGTAAAGAAAACAGGCGTTCATCCACATCCAGTAATGACAAGGTACAGCCCCAGCAACCGACCAGCCCAATCATAGATACCCTGATTTTACCTTCCTGACTCGCCAGAAAAGCAGCGTCTGCCGGTGTCTTTGGCAACTCATGGCTATATTCAGCCTTCACTGCTGACGTATCTTCGTGACCGTGATACCCGCTCATTTGGTTTTCCCCGTCAATGCCCGTTCACGGATAGACTGGACATCAAATTTACGTTCACCGACAGGAGTGTGAAATGCCGTATTTTTATGAATAATCGTACCGACCGGACAAAGATCAGCGGCATAAACAATTTGCTGTTCCGTCATCTTGTTAGCAAGCTCAATATCAATTTCAATACGCGCATGAGCACCCCGGCCACTTATGCTAAAGATTTTTTTGCCCGTTGCTTCATCCCGGACAAATTCCACGCAGCGCTGACAGAAAATACAGCGGTCACGTTCCAGCAGGATTTTTTCGGCGCCATACTCTTTTTTCCGCGTTGGATACCGGTACTCAAACCGGGACACCATCATCTGCACATCATAAGCTACTGCCTGCAAATCGCAACGCCCGCTTTTTTCGCAACTGGGGCAATTATGACTGCCTTCAGCAAACAGGCTCTCAACCAGTGCTTTACGCATATCCACAATTTCCGGCTCATTTACAACAACCTCCATGCCCTCAGTAACAGAGACCGTACATGCGGCAGTAACTGAATCACCAACCTGTACCGAGCATACCCGGCAGGTACCCAGGCAAGGATGGTCTTTCACGTAACACAAAGTCGGTATATAAGTGCCATTTTGCAAAGCGACATCTACCAGATTGGCACC
>CAIWPG010000225.1 GCA_903914535.1 uncultured Oxalobacteraceae bacterium | reverse complement strand
TACTTTCTGCGTACACCGGCATTTGTGCCAGACTCGCTTTCCATGTTTTGCCTGTGGCAAATGCCGGTGATACAAACATAGCAAGTAACGCTGTCGAACAAAATAGCTTACATATTAATTTACTCATAGTCTCCCCCATTTATGGAACAACCAAAATAGTTATATAAATTCTTAGCTTCAAGGCACCGTTTAGTTCACTACGCTTTTATCTGTGGCGTTTTGTGTCAACTTACGTGTGGTATTAATAATGTTGTTTTTCATTAATCCGCCTATTAATATTTCCTATCAGCAAAACTTGTGCCATAAATTCACAGCAATGCATTGAATTTGATATACGGTTATTTATTGCGATGCAGCATGTGTTCTATGGCGGATAAAAAATGCATGGCGCATTCCCTCCATTGATGAAAATGAATATTACTGAATTTTATTGCATAGACATTGGGGAAAGTGCGGCGGATTTACGTAATATATGTTGCGTTGCAGTATATTGTGAGCATCATTTAGGAATGATCCAAATGATCAAATAGTTAGCTTGAAATTGATCAAATGATTAATTGCAGATACGTCTGGTAACCATTGCCTGCAGCAGGGTGCGTGTTTATTTTTGATAATCTGATTAATCAGGGCCAGTCATTCTGTATTGATCCTATCCCGGTTAAGTGCCATTAATACGGCATGGTTGCGGGCCAGCTGGTCATCCGGTGTATGAATGCACAACGGGCCGGAATCTTGCGCTACTGTCCCGGCCAGGCTACAGAATTAGTTATGCTACTTTTTGGCATGCGACATCTGCTATTGCTGCGGCCGTCATTTCTACGAGTTGTGCCGGCGTTAAATTGAATATGGCATGAGGGTGACCAGCTCCGGCCCACAGGCTGTCGATTTTGAGTAAATCCTGATCAATCAGAATGACAGTTGGCCTGATATGACCAATCGGACATACGCCACCAATAGCATAACCGGTATGTTCCCGGATAAATTTAGCATTTGCCTTATCGATTTCACCGACAATAGCAGCGACTTTAATTTCATCAACCCGATTTTCACCGCTGGCAATTACCATCACCGCAGTATCATCTGAACGGCGACGAAATACGATAGACTTGGCAATTGCGGCTACATCGCAGCCTAAACCTGACGCGGCTTTGGCTGAAGTTATGCCTGTTGCATCCAGCATAACAACTGATTTGTCGTGTCCGCGTTGAGTCAGCAAGTCAGCAACGCGTTGTGCGCTGGCAGGTAATTGAGTCGTTATAGTCATTGTAGTTACCGGGTTATATTTTCTAAAAAGTAGTCGATGATGTGATCTGCCTTAGATAGTGATGCACTACCTTTGACGGTAAGTTTACAGGAAAAAACCGATGTAAATATAGCGGACAGTGTCAAACTGTTCATATGACTTGTCTGCCTATTATGCATACGGTATATTGCCGTGAACCGATATTACTCATCCTGGGTGCCTGTTTACGTACTGCGCCAACATCCGCACTTTTCCGATTAAAGTATATTTATAAATATGAAATGAGCAGGTAATGCATTATGACTCACCGTACTAATCATACCCATGCGGTAATGTTTCATCATTTCCATAATGAGTATCATCCTGTCGGACAGGGTTCTTTATCAGCCAAAAAATTTGAAGAGATGATTGATTGGTTATCTGGTCGTTATTCATTGTTGGATGCTAATGAATATATTTATAAATTTAATAATAAAATATTAAATTCAGATGATATTTGCTTAACTTTTGATGATGCACTTTTATGTCAGTCCGACATCGCCGCTCCGATTTTAAAACGAAAAAAAATCCAGGCTTTCTTTTTCGTTTATTCATCGCCCTTTATGGGAAATCCGGATTATCTGGAAATTTACCGTTACTTCAGAATGACCGAATTTCAATCGGTTGATGATTTTTATGATAAATTTTTTTATAAAACACAAACGCTGTTTTTTAACGATTATTCGTTCGCTTTGCTTAATTATAATTACAAAGAATACTTAAAAGCATTTCCTTTTTATACGGAAAATGATAAATGGTTTCGCTATTTGCGTGATGTCACTTTAGGTAAAGAACGCTACGAAGAAGTCATGAAAGTACTTATGGCGGAACATGGTTTTCGGCCAGATGCCGTACTAAAAAAATTGTGGATGAATGATAAAAGCTTAGATGGTTTGTTACTGGATGGGCATGTCATCGGACTTCACTCTTATTCACATCCGACCACGCTGCACTTGCTCGATAAAAAAACACAAGAAGAAGAGTATAGTAAAAATTACACACACTTAAGCGATTTATTGAATATGACCCCGTTTGCCATGTCACACCCTTGTGGAAATTATAATGACGATACGCTTGGTATACTCAACGCGAAAAAAATTGAAATTGGTTTTCGTAGTAACAATAGTGTCAGGTCAATTAAGTCTCATCTGGAAATCCCCCGTGATGACCATGCCAATGTATTGAAAGAGATGGACGAATGAAGATAACCGTCTTCACCAGCAACCAGCCGCGTCATATTGCATTGATTAACAGACTGGCTTCTGTCAGTGACATTACTTATGCTGTGATGGAATGCAATACGGTATTTCCCGGCTTAGTTCAGGATTTTTTTAAAAAATCAGAAATAATGAAGGAATATTTTTCACATGTAATGTCGGCAGAAAGAACGATTTTTGGTGATTTATCTTTTATGTCTTCAAATGTACGTTCTTTATCGCTTAAAAGTGGTGATTTAAATTTTCTTCAAAAAGGTCAGTTAACTGAAGCGTTAGATTCTGATATTTACGTAGTTTTTGGGGCAAGTTATATCAAAGGATGGCTGATCGATTACTTAACAAAGCGTGGCGCATTAAATATACATATGGGTATTTCTCCATATTACAGAGGTTCGTCATGTAATTTTTGGGCGCTGTATGACGGACATCCGGAATGTGTAGGTGCGACTGTACATATGTTGTCAACAGGGTTGGATAGCG
>CAIWPG010000224.1 GCA_903914535.1 uncultured Oxalobacteraceae bacterium | reverse complement strand
CTAAATTAATTTTTATTAATCCAATCCCCCGAAACATCTGTGAATTTCTCCGCTTTGACTGAAATCACGATGTCTGTTTCAACTCCGCGCAGGTAATTTGGGCTCATTAGCACTCTTCTCAATAGAGTGCTAATATAATGATCTGGTAAAGTTACTTAGCTGGTTTAATTTCGCTGAATTTATTGATTTTTAAGCAATGCGACTGTTCAGCACAGGAACATTGCCTTAAAACATTAGGAGAATACATGAACTCATCAGCAACAAACACACTGCCGGTTGCAGCGGGCAACTCAGCGCTGGCCCTGGGCTTTACGGGTACGCTCGGCAATATTGATGCTTACATTTCTGCTGTCAATCGCCTGCCGATGCTGACGCAGGAGGAAGAGACGAATCTGGCAACCGCACTGCGCGATCAGAACGATCTGGGTGCAGCGCAGAAGCTGGTTATGTCGCATCTGCGTCTGGTTGTGTCGATTGCACGCGGGTACCTCGGTTATGGCCTGCCGCACGCCGACCTGATTCAGGAAGGCAATATCGGCCTGATGAAAGCCGTCAAACGCTTTAATCCTGATCAGGGCGTGCGCCTGGTGTCCTATGCCATGCATTGGATCAAGGCTGAAATGCATGAATATATTTTAAAAAACTGGCGTCTGGTCAAAGTCGCAACAACCAAGGCCCAGCGTAAATTATTTTTTAACTTACGCAGCCACAAGGTGGGTTTTGACAGTATGACCCAGGGTCAGATTGATCAGCTGGCACAGACACTGAATGTAAAACGCGAAGAAGTCATCGAAATGGAAATGCGTCTGTCGGGTCACGACATGGCTCTGGACGCACCCACCGATGATGAGGATGACAAGTTTGCACCCATCGCTTACCTGTCCAGCGACAACAGCGAGCCAACCAGGGTGCTGGAAGGTATGCAGTATGACAGGCTGCAGACTACAGGCCTGGAATCGGCGCTGAATAGTCTGGATCCACGTTCCCGGCGCATTATAGAAGCACGCTGGCTGGCAAATGACGACGGTAGTGGCGCCACGCTGCACGATCTGGCTGCAGAGTTCAAAGTTTCGGCTGAACGTATACGCCAGATTGAGAGTGCTGCGCTGAAAAAAATGAAGGTGAGTCTGGCGGAATACGCCTGAGCCTGGTTTGCCCATAAAAAAACGCTCCGGACGGAGCGTTTTTTTATGGGCGTTACAGTCGTTGTTGCCGGCAATGCGAGATCGCCGGATGAGCACAGTCAGGCAGAGCGCGCGGTCAGGCGCTGGCTGCCACGCCAGACTGCACCGGCGGCCAGCTGCACAGGCTGTCCGACAGCGGCAGCCTCAACGCAAACCATGCGCAGATAACCGTCAGGCTCCATATCACTCAGAGAATCTGACAGTTCGCGCCACGGATTCCAGATCACCGTATCGGCAAATCCTGTGCTTTGCACGAGCATTTCCTGGCGACCTTGCCGCAGCTGCAATTCAGGTGCTGAGTTCATGTAGATACGATCAATATGCCGGGAAATAAACAACTCCAGGGCGGACTCAATGCTGTCGTTTGCACCTTCCCGATATCGTGTGCCTTGCAGACCGATAATGCGCACATCCTCAATCCGGTTCACGCGCAGGTAGGTGTGCAGTGCCGCAGTAAATTCGAATGACGCCTGACCGGTGTTATGCACCACCAGTTCAATTTCCAGGGCTGAGCCAGAAACGGTCACGATGAGTTCGGCTAAAAACGCATGTGGCCAGACTGTTCTGGTTGTATCGTTGTCGCGCAGCT
>CAIWPG010000223.1 GCA_903914535.1 uncultured Oxalobacteraceae bacterium | reverse complement strand
CGATAATCGTTAACGACTGCGGCTCCGACTCAGCACATAAGCTGAGCGCCATCTCAATCGCCAGTCGGGGAGATGCGGGTAATTGCGGGCATAGATATTCAGAAGACCGACCTGCCTGTTCCAGATATTCACCTAGTAATCTGGCCTTGGAGGAAGCTGGCGAAGAACGAAATCCGTGTAAATAAAGAATCATGAAATTGTGCGTTGATACGTTGATGGTTGCTATTGTTTGTTATTGCTCACGTTGCTATGTCAGTGTTACACAAACTCCGTCAGGAGTCCGATACGGACACAGCGCTATCTCCAAGTGCATCGACCAGAGCCTGATGTATACCACCAAAACCGCCATTACTCATGATCAGAATATGATCACCAATCCGGGCTTCGGCCAAAATAGCGTTTTTCAAAGCGGCCAGATCATCAAAACTGCGTGCCTGCTCACCCAATGGTGCCAGACTTTCCGGCAAACTCCATCCCAGAGCGTCACGACCCTGGTGAGCTCCGTAAGCAAACACCAGATCCGCAGCACTCAGGCTGCCCGGCAATGCGGCTTTCATACTACCGAGCTTCATGGTATTAGAACGCGGTTCCAATACGGCCAGAATACGGGCAACACCAACTTTGCTGCGCAAACCCGCAATCGTGGTCGCGATTGCCGTAGGGTGATGCGCAAAATCATCGTATACCGTTATTCCGTTAACCACCCCGCGCACTTCCATACGCCGTTTAACATTCTCAAAGCTGGCCAGGGCGCTTAATGACTGTGCCGGAAGAATACCAACATGATGAGCCGCAGCAATCGCAGCAAGAGCATTTTGCCGGTTATGTTCCCCTTGCAATTGCCATGACAACCGCCCGGCTGTTTTACCATGAAACTGTATATCATCGCCGGAAAAACACCAGCCACCGGCTACGCCAAATAACTCCTGCTCACTCCAGCAACCGCGTGCCATAACACGCTGCAAAGCAGCTTCCTGCCCATTCACCACAATCCGGCCAATACCGGGCACAGTACGCACTACATGATGAAATTGTGTCTCGATAGCAGCCAGATCAGGGAAAATATCGGCATGGTCGTACTCCAGATTATTCAGTACCAGCGTTTTGGCATGGTAGTGAACAAATTTACTGCGTTTATCAAAAAAAGCTGAATCATACTCATCTGCTTCAATCACAAAAAAACTGGAGGTGCCGGTATCCGGAGTACCGCCCAGCCGCGCTGAAATACCAAAATTAAGCGGCACACCGCCAATCAGGAATCCGGGCTCATAGCCAGCTTCCTGTAAAATCCATGCCAGCATCGCAGAAGTTGTTGTTTTTCCGTGCGTACCCGCCACAGCCAGTACCCATTTACTGCGCAGTATATGCTCCCCCATCCAGGCCGGGCCTGAGCAATACGGTAAACCGCGGTTCAAAATGGCTTCCATCAGAGGATTACCACGCGAAACCACGTTACCAATCACATACAAATCCGGCTCCAGATTACACTGCTCCGGATCATAGCCTTCAATTAACTCTATTCCCTGCGCGCGCAACTGGGTACTCATAGGTGGATATACATTGGCATCACAGCCCGTAACCTTATGGCCCGCCTGCTGAGCCAATACGGCCAAACCACCCATAAAAGTGCCACAAATACCAAGAATATGAATATGCATAAATTTACCTGAAACCAACAAATACATTAATTTTTTATAAAGACCAGCAACGAACCTGCAAGTGCGTCCCGGTCGGCAGCGGTTCATCAGGACACATGCCAAAACCCAGCTTGGGAATGTCTCCCTTACCAAGATTATCCACCACCTGGATAAT
>CAIWPG010000222.1 GCA_903914535.1 uncultured Oxalobacteraceae bacterium | reverse complement strand
GGTGGGGAACTTGGCCGGACAATTTTGTGTAAATCCTGTCATTTGCGGGACTGGTGTTACGTCAGCAGCGGTGATCAGGCTTTTCAGACCGTAATTCATCCGTAATTCAGTTGTAATTCCGTGGTAACTAAGCAGTAATAAGGCATGATTTTACCGCAGCAACGACTCTTTCGACGTCTTCCTTTTGGAGTGCATTGAACATTGGCAGGGTTACTGTCTGATAGCCGATGTGTTCTGCAACCGGAAACATGCCTTCTTTGAAGCCGCGTTCACGGTACAGAGTGAATAAATGTATTGGTGAGTAATGAAACCCGGTTCCTATATTCAGGGCGGCCATTTGTGCCATGAAACCGGCACGTTTCACCCGGACCGGCAAAATAATCTGAAATAAATGCCAGTTACTGTTTTCTGTATCGGCAACCGGCAGCTGTGCGCCGCTCTGTGCTTCAAATTCAGGGCCAAAACAGTGCAGGTAGTGATGAGCCATGTTACGGCGGTGTGCTGCGATGGCATCAATGTGCGGCAGTTGTCCCAGTCCCAGCGTGGCAGCGATGTCGGTCATATTGTATTTGCCGCCGAGTACATCAACATCAATACCATCCACACCGCTGCGGGTGACTCCCTGCAGACGGTATTTTTCGGCCAGTTTTGCTTCTTCCTGTGTATTTACGACCAGGCAACCGCCCTCTGATGTGGTGAGATTTTTATTTGCCTGAAAACTGAAGGAGACCAGATCACCGAATGAGCCTATCGGTTTACCCTGCCAGCGTGAGCCCAGTGCCTGTGCCGCATCTTCAATAACACGTAAGTTGTATTTTTTTGCAATACGGTACATACGGTCTATGTCCATAGGTAAGCCCGACAAATAGACGGGAATAATGGCGCGGGTACGTGGTGTAATAGCCGCTTCCAGTTTATCCAGATCCAGGTTGCGGGTGATCGGGTCGATATCGGCAAATACCGGCGTGGCACCTACTTCAATAATTACATTTGCAGTCGCTACCCATGAGATGGGGGTAGTGATCACTTCATCGCCGGGGCCTATGCCTGCAATGCGCAATGCAATTTCCATTGTACAGGTGCCGGAATTGAAGGTGCGTACCAGCCGGCCGCCGAGGTAGTCTGAGAGCGCAGCTTCAAAGGCTTGTACCTTAGGGCCGGAAGTAAGCCAGCCTGAACGCAATACATTGCCTACTTCAGTAATGGTGGCTTCGTCTATGCCTGGGCGGGAAAAAGGTAAAAAGGCCGGTTTGGATGCTGTGTTCATGACGCTCCCTGGTGAAAGGTAAGTGATAGAAAATAAATGCAGTAATTTACGCAAAATTGTCCCGGCGGCATAACCGGCATCTTGCCGGTTAGCGGGTATTGTCCGGAGTCATGACCTTGGTCTGAGAAATTTCGCGTAAGTTTCATGATAAATGGCTTAATTCAGTCTGGATGAAACAATAACTCTGCGCGGATCTTGTGTAACGACCCGCATAGGCAGAGCCTGTTTTAACAGATCCTGGTAAATTGCGGGTTGAATAATTGCCATAGCAGTGATGCCACGGGACTGATAATCCCGCCACTGTTGAACAAAATCATCACGTTTTGGCAGCCATAAGTGTGGTTCGTGTTCCAGCCCGAACTCCATTTCGTCCGGGTGTTCGACCAGAATGGTGGTATGTTGCAGATAAAATGGCAGCGACTGCTCATAGCGTCCGACGGCGTAGAACGGTGTTTCCGGTTTCAGTTCTGCCTGAATGGCGGCCAGATGTTCTGTTCCTGCCAGGTAGCGTCCCCACGGTTCATGCCCCAGCATCAGCAATTGTCCGGATAAAAAGCCTGCCCATGCCAATACCCATATTGCCAGTGTTTGCTGACGACGTGACAGTAGCAGAGCCAGAAAACCGCCTGCTGTCATGAGCGTGCAAGCCACGGCTATCCAGGGCAGATAGGCATTATTGTAAACTTGTTCATAAGTATTTTTGCTGAGTGCCGGAATGGCACCTGAAAATAGCCAGACTCCCAGTCCTGCCAGCCCGGCAGCACTGAGCAAACCGCTGGTGAGTGCAATGCCCCGGTAAGACGGATGTTCCAGATGACTGGCGATGAGCAGTGCCAGTGCCGGAAAAATCGGCAGAATGTATGAAGGCAGTTTGGAGCTGGATATGCTGAAAAAGAAAAAGATGAACACTGACCAGATCAGCAGTAATTTACCTGGCTGGAAGGTCGAAGGCTGCTGTCTGAAACCATTCCACATGCTTTGAAATAATAAACCAAGCCATGGGAATATACCAACGATCAGTAACGGAATAAAATAATACAGGGGGCCGTCGCGATGATGTACTTTGCTGGTAAAACGTTCCCAGTGTTCATGAATAAAAAAGAAATGGAGAAATTCATCGTTAGCCCGGGATACCAGTACAAACCACGGTGTGGTAATGGCAAAAAACAGTAGTAAACCTTTAATGATGTGCAGTCGCTGCCAGATGCGCCAGTCGCGTGCCGCAACCGTGTACAGTACCAGTACCGCACCCGGTAAAATGATTCCCATCGGTCCTTTGGACATGGTAGCCAGAGCCATACCCAGCCAGCAGAGCAGCATGCCTTTGCGTTGTTCGCGTGCGTCAGCTTCGTCACGCTGTGCCAGCAATAAGCCGCATAATGCCAGAGTCATCATTCCGGATAATCCCATATCAAGCGAATTGACGTGCCCAAGTCCGGCCCACCAGAAGGAGGAAGCCAGTACCAGCATGGCACTGATACCTGCCCGTGGGCTGATCAGGCGTGTGCCGGTATAACCGACCAGAAAAATGCCGAACAGGGCAGACAGGCCAGTCCACAGGCGTGCCTGCCACTCGCCTAAGCCGAATATGGAAAAAGTAACTGCATTCATCCAGGTTTGCAATGGCGGTTTTTCAAAATACTTGATGCCGTTTAAACGCGGTGTAATCCAGTTGCCGGTCGCGACCATTTCACGGGCCATTTCCGCATAGCGTCCTTCATCTGTGGGAACCAGGGTGCGGGCACCCAGCATATAAAACCAGATAGCCAGGAATATAAACAGGCTGATCCACAACCAGAGCGGCAATTTTGCATTGCCAGATGAATTAATGGGTGAGTGGGGTGGCGAAGTTCTCATTGTGTGCGGGGTTCCGTCATTGTTTAGCTCGTTGCATCGTTATGCGATTCAATAATTAATGCCAGTGCAACTTTGCGGCCTTCGGTCATTAATATATTGTAAGTACGGCAGGCAGCATTGCTATCCATGCATTCCACGCCGATGCGTCGGGAAATAAGGCATGTGGTCAGTCTGGGATGGACAAAGCGTTGCTTTACTCCTGTGCCTATAATGACGACATCCGGTGTGTGTGCAGCAATGGTTTGAAAGTGTGCTTCGGTCAGGTCATCGAAGTGCGCTACCGGCCAGGATACCGGCGGCAGTTCAGGTAAGACGATCAGGCTGTGGGCGAACGTG
>CAIWPG010000221.1 GCA_903914535.1 uncultured Oxalobacteraceae bacterium | reverse complement strand
TCCAACGCTTACCCACATTTGCATCGGCCATTGCGGACCAATCACAAACCATTTCTACTACGTCCAGCAAGGGCATAGCTTCTTTCAGCATCGCTTCCAATACCCAGGGCGGATTAAGTATAAACATCCCGCTGCTATGCAAACCAAAACCATCCGGCGTAGGCTGACTGATCGACAAAGTCACATTTAACCAATTGCTTGCAGGCAGTTGCATTAATTTTCTTGGCAATTCACGTGATTCCTGGCGATGCAGTACCGGATACCAGACGGCGTAAGTACCGGAAGGAAATCGCTGTAATGCCTCTGCCAGGGTATCTTTTACCCGTTTATAGTCGCGTTTATCTTCATAAGGCGGATCAATCAGTACCAAGCCCCGGCGCAATTGCGGCGGAAGCAAGGCCTTTAATCCTTCAAAACCATCGCCAGCCAGAATTTGTACCCGTTTACCACGTGCCCGTAAACCTTGCTCGGCCTGATGCTGCTCACGTTTGCGTATATTTTCCTGCAAAATCTTAATATCGCTCGGATGCAGCTCAAACAGACGCAACCGGTCTTCCAGACTCATGACATGTTCGGCACAATAAGGTGAGCCGGGGTAATAGCGCAGTTTACCGCTCGGATTCAAAAGTTTGATAATAGCCATATAGTCTGCCAGTGCGGGAGGCAAATCTTTTTTGTCCCACAGTTTAGCAATACCATTTTCATACTCGGCATTTTTTGCGGCATACCCCGTATCCAGTGCGTACAAACCGGCACCCGCATGGGTATCAATGTACATAAACGGTGTATCTTTTTGCCCGAGATACTTCAGCAATTGAATCGTAATAAAATGCTTCAGTACATCAGCATGATTGCCGGCGTGAAAAGCATGGCGGTAACTTAACATGTGAATCTATTTCCATAAAAAGGGGTCGGCGATCAGATCAGCGCAAGCAGCGGCTAACCTTGTTTGTCGAAAATTGCAGAGAATCAGAACCGTTCCTGCTCCGTGTGATTTCCAGCTTAAAAATCAAGTGGCACTACGAATCCGGGAAGCGTGAAGGTGTAGTGATAATGCATGCATAAGCTGCAAAGAGTTGCATTATAGCGGATTGCCCATGCAGGCTGTCAGACTTTTGCGCAAATCAGCCTGTTCACAGCCAATACCCTGATCTGCCGGACCTACTTAATGCTACTGCAGGCCCTTACCCGAAGCCCGTTCCGCTGAACGGGCTTGCTTTACCACTATCGCCACGGACTGTGCCGCGACATGTATCTTGCTACTAATTAACGGACTGCCAACCAGTAAAAAATCAGTTTAAGATAAGCTTAAGCTGACTGATCGTACCTTGACAAAGCCAGCGGGGCAGCATCAATCGCCGTGGATTTACCCGACATAATATCGGCCAGTAACTGACCAGAACCGCACGACATAGTCCAGCCTAAGGTACCGTGCCCGGTGTTCAGATACAGGTTAGGCAATGACGTTGCGCCCACCAGCGGGGTACCATCCGGCGTCATCGGACGTAAACCGGTCCAGAACGTTGCCTTAGCAGTATCCCCTGCGCCCGGGAATAAATCATTAACAACCATTTCCAGAGTCGCTCTGCGTTTTGGGTTAAGATCGGTATTAAACCCGACTAACTCAGCCATACCACCTACCCGTATCCGGTCATCAAAACGGGTAATCGCTATTTTATAAGTTTCATCCAGTACCGTTGATACCGGCGCTTTACTTTTATCCCGGATTGGTGCGGTGATTGAATAACCTTTAACCGGATACACCGGAATGTCGGCAAT
>CAIWPG010000220.1 GCA_903914535.1 uncultured Oxalobacteraceae bacterium | reverse complement strand
TTTCCACGCTAACTTTTGCTGAATGTCATTTCAAAACTCCTTCCGCAATTGCTTGCCTAACTCCTGAAGCCGCTGCTCTTGCATTTAAAAAATACGGAGACAATATCGGCTTGGTTAGTCAGTCCTATACAAAGCAAATCCTTCTATCGACCGGGTGCGCATGGCCTAAAAAAGAGGTCTTCGATAAAATTGCAATTTCTCAGGTCAGTGGTTCGTTACCAGTAAAAATAGCAACTGATTCAGGATGGGTGGTTATTGAACCAATTTTCATTAACGATAAATTTGAATTTACTGCTAAAAATTATCTTTCAGGCGTATGCGCAAGAGCACCTATAAGCCCAGAACATCAACAAACGCCGATTGATTACTCAATGCCGCCAGACGGAAAACTTTAACTAGATAGCACAGTAAATGTAGTTGGCATAAATGCCGGATGAGGCGGGTTGGCCTGAGTAACCAATTCCGCTTCTCTGCTCGGGTCACCATAAATTTGCTGAGCAATGACACAAGCAGGGAGCGAGGCATTCAATTTAAAGGTCCTGACGGAGGCCAGTCCCGCTCCTCGTGCATTTAAATCAGCGACGACCGCCGCTCGTAATGTCCTCAACGCTGAAAAAACGCCATCCTCGCTTTGATTGCCCGCCACCAAAATTTCATTGTCCAATAATGTGCAAACCATGGTTCTGACCGTAGCGGCATCATTACTGGAACTAGGTTGATACGTTGATGATGCAATCGCAATTTCCACAACAGCGGCACGTCGGAACAAATCACCCATCGCATTTTGCATGGCCGCCATGGCGGCACCGACCGCCGTATTGATTGGCACAATTGTAGCCGTTGGTGCCGCCATGACACTGAGCAGCCGCATTGCATCACCAGCGTTGATGGCCGATGCCGACAATGCCGCCGCCAGGCCCTGTGCGGCAAGAGCGAGATCCGATGGCGAACTCATAAGCCTAAACTCCCCGTGGTTGACATAAGATAGGCCGCCGATTGCGTCACATTACTGCGGCAGGCGGTTGATGCGGCCGCTAAAGCCTGCGTCGATTGCGTTGTAACGGCTATATTCCCAGTAGCGACAGTGCCGCGCTGAATAGCATTGGCAGTACCCTGAACCGCCGACAACACGCCGGTTAAGCTGGTAATGCGTCCACCAAAAAAAGCTTTCGCCGTATTCACGACGGCTGAAACAGCATGAAAAATGGTTGTCGCATCCTTAACCAGAGAAACAGCCTTGTTAATCCACCCGGTTGCCGTTGAAACCGCTGCACTCACAACAGCCGCACCTGATTGCAATGCACTGGTCGCCGTTGAGAGGAAACTGGCCGCACAGGCCGCATGGGCCGCCGTTCCTGCGGCCGCCACTACCGCCGCGGTAGACTGTACCGCGGCCGGGTAGATTCGCTGCCCACCCTGAGCGAACTGCATCGTTACCTCGAAGTAACGTTGCTCATCCCATTTTTCAACAAAATCACATTCAAGCAGATCAACGGTGATTTTTCCCAGTGTTCCATGCAGCAATTCACCCGGGCCCGGCTTTTCACATGCCTGCATTAATGAAAGTCGCTGATTGATGACATCATCGCCAATCAAAAATCCGGTTACTTTAAACTTTCGGGTCGCCCTTCCCATATCTTCAATCCACGGAAGGTCACGAAACGGGTAGTCATGAATCGCTTTTTTCCGACCAATATGGGTATCAGCGGATAGAGTAATAAATGGCACACCACGCCATGATGATAAGCGGACTTGGCTGTGGAAAGACCCATTTCCTCCAGGAGAGCCAAATAACGACGCCAGCCCAGAAACCGCATTCGACATCCCTTGGACAGCACCGGCCGCATTGGTTGCTCCAGCAATAATATTGCCTAAACTCATATTTCACCCATCGAATAGGAAATCCGCGTTTGGACATGCATATCACCAGCGCTGTCTTTGGATTCTGCTTGAGCAGTTATTCCCGCTGGTGCATTTGCAAATTTCACATGCAAATTAATATTTTGCGCCCCACCACTACTCATGCCTTGTGCTACCCCCTTATTAATAGTGTCGTCGGAATAAGGTTGCTGGCTATTTTCATGAAAGGTAATTGCCTTAACTAAATTGGACACCATGACAGGATTTGTTAAATCAGGCACTTGATTGGGAGCCAAGCCGGTACCAGCAGATAGTCCGCTAACGTAATTTGCGGTTTGTTTCGGCGTATTTCCAGCACGAGCAGCACCCGTCCATTTATCTGCCAGAGCCGCTAACGATAATCCTTGATAATTTTTTTGCAGATTAGCGACAGCGGCACTTATTCCATCCTCTGGAGTTGCAAAAACAGATTCAATCCCGCCGGGATTCATATTGGTTGGGTTATTGCTGCGGATGCCTAAAGGTGCTTTCTTATTTCCATTTACGGCCTTAGCTGCCATAGGTGAAATAACCGTCGGCACTGTTACGACTGGCCCAGAAATAGTGGGATCTGACGTTGCCGCCGCTTGTCCTGAGTGTGTCCATTCGTATATCTTGCCGCCCAACGTGGCATTTTCATCGCCAGTAGACAATTGGGTAACTTTGTTAATCAGCGGATTAACGACATATTCACCGAATAAGTGGCCAGCTTCCCATGCCACACCGAGCAAGGCTAATTTTCCAAGCAGTGCGCCAATGCTGGCAGTTAATCCAACGATACTACCCTGCCCAATTACCGCCGCAACATCCAGTGTTCCTATCGCTTTGACTGCGATAGGTATACTTTGGAGCGCAAACGTCCCTAATTTTAGCCCTGTCAACCCGAGCGATGTTCCCAGGCTTAACACACTGGCGACTGGGCCGGCCATCATCAAGGCACCAATCCCAATGATCGCTACCTTCCATCCACCAATTAAATTAATGAAACTGACCACGTCTTTCGCCACGTCGACAATATCACTCCCAACCTTCTTGAAATCAACCGTTTTTAACCACTCGCCAATTTCTTTCACGAACTCTCCGACATTTGTCGCGATAAAATCTTTATTAATCGCCACCCAAGCTGAAAATTGATCGATTAATGGGCTAAGAATTGGAATTAATTTAGCCCCAATTCGATTGGCAAGCCCATCTATTGCTCCGTGAAGTCCTACCATTTTAATTTCAAAATTCTCCGCGGCTTTAATCGCAGGGCCATCCATTACGCCACCAACAGCATCAAACGCTTTTTTATATGCAGAAATAACCGCGGGACCCTTTTGGAGTAACGAAAAAAATGACTCGACGCCCATTCCTCCTGCGATTAAATGCTGTTGCTGTGCATTAAGTCCCTGCATAGCACGGGAAATATCCATTAATCCCCGCTGTGTATCGACAGAGCCATCTTTTAAACGATGCAAAATAATGCCAAATCGATTCATCAGCAACATGGCATCTTGGTTGCGCCCAAACATAGCGCCTTCCATCGTACTGCCAAGCGACAACAAACCAGAATCCAGCTCACCCGCCGATACACCCGCCATGGAGGCAGCACCACGTAAAAGCTGCAGGTCCCTCGTTGAAATGCCAATCGATGCAGCTGTTTTGGAAATATTAAAACCCAGCTTTCCAAAGCTAGTAGCTAACTCAGCAACCCCTGCAATTGTTCCAATGCCGAACAATGCCGCTATGGGAGCGACTATTTTACCAATCCCCTCAGCGGCATCTGTTGCGCTACGCCCAATTCCGCTAAGACCTTTGACAACTATATTCAGGCCAGTAGCATCTTTTAACGACGTCATCGACTTCTGAAAATCCGTGACAGGGCTCACCATTTTTGCCATGGACGCATTGATTTTATGGACTATCGCCGTTGCTTTATCAACCGCACTAATCGTAATTTTAAAATCATTCGCCATTTTTTGCGTCCTCCATCATCTGATGTGCATCATCGTGCCACTGCATAAGCTCTTTCCATGTGAGCGTCATGGCATCATGCGGCCCCCAGCCATAGGTCTTCGTCACTATCGATAGAATGTATCGCCAGTTGGACGGAAGCCCGCACGAACCGGCTACAAAAAATTCTGTAAATACTCCCGGGCTAACTTTCCATCTCTGCCGCCGATCAAATCAACGGCCGGTTTTGAAATTTTAGCTATATCCGCAATGAAAAAATTCATTGCTTCAAGCGGACTCCATTTGCTCATGTTTTTGGTGAACTTTTCAATTTCACCCATATTCGGTTCGCGTAGACGTAATTCAGTGATGATTTCTTCACCGAGTTTCACCGGCTTACGCAACTGGATGACCAGTTCATCCAGAACTTCAACATCTTTGTCCATGATTAATTTTCAGTGACGCTACCGTCACGGCCTTCCCATTTAACTTCGAATGTAGCTTCTTCAGTTTTAACTTCCTGCACATCAACAGTCCACATGCCGGCACCAATAATGACCTTGCCATTCGCCAGCTTGAGCATAACAGTTGAATTTATCATGGCATTGATTGAGGCGACGCTTAAACCGGCAGCATCACGCAAAGTAGCGCTGATCATGCCCGGCTCCGGTTTTTCGCTATAGCCGTGCACGGAATCTTGGCCTGATTTAGTTTCGCGCTTGACGGTGGATACTTTATAGGTCGCATCCGCTTCCAGCATGTAGCTTTGCCCATCGACCGTGAGATAGGCTATCCCGGCCAGACGGTTGGTATTAGTTGCCATTTTTTAGCACTCCAGAATTGAAAAAGCGCCCGCAGGCGCCTAATGTGGGTTGTGAGTTACCTGCGAATTATTGCAGCGTGAACTGCAACAGCAGAGCAACTACACGTAATTGGTCAATTAACGTTGCCGGGTACAAAATGTCTACCCGGTTTGGATTTGACGCATTTTGCTGAACAATCAATGCCTGGGCGAAAGCCTGCACATTTTGCACATAACCTTGATATTGCATCGATTGATAATCAGCGACCAAATCCGCTTTAATGGTGCTTGGCGTAACAATATTGGAACCAGGTGCAAACCGCGTCCCATCTGCTGCCAGTTTGGTGCGGCCATATTTGGTTGTGAAAACACTTTGCTGACGGCGCAGGATATACATTAACAAATACATATCTTCGATTTCCAGATAGGAATTATCCGGCTGTCCAAAGGTGTTCAATTGATACGTGGTAATCACATTTTCCAGATGAACGTTATTGGCGTTATCTACGGTAAATGTTGAAATACCATCATAAAGCAAGGTATTACGGCTGCCTAAATTGAAGCGCGAGGCAATTGGAGGTGCAAGCACATCCTGTAAAACCAACGTTTGCAATGGAACGCCTGGATCGGCACGCACACTCATCGCTGTCTGAGCGGCTAATGCAGCAGCCCATTTCCAAACAGGTGAAGGTGAATCAAAGAAGCCGATGCAGGTGGCATGCTGATCATTACGTGTCGCACCAAACGTACCCAATGCGGAAAATGTGCCACGGTAGGCCACAAACAAACCGCCATAAATCTGCGAATTCCAACTCCAACGCCCGGTGGTATCACTCAAAAATGCCTGCATGGCATTCAGTGAGGCGGTATCCGTGTAGGGCATCGCGATAAAATCAAAGGGCAAGTCCATTAAATTGGCTAAACCCAGCGTCAGGCTAGGATTAACTAAGCCACCCGCCATAGGGACAATGGTATAGGTTAAACCTACAGGGATAACCTGCCCACCCGCCAAGCCCAGGTAATTGACGCGAATATCCAGATCATTCCCAGCCAGACCCTTGTTTTTCGCGGTCATTGTCACAACGCCCAATACGGCAACCGCTGTCACGGCCAAGTCGTTGATCGAATTAATGGCGGTGGCTACTGCAGAAGCAATTTGTGTAATTGTTTGCCCAGTTGCCAACGTTGTTGAAACCAACATGCCGCCAATATATAACGACAATACACCCAATGCGGTATTGACTGACAAAAAGCTGATGGTTCCGGAAGCTGCGACAGAACTCGGATCATCAGCCAGAGGCAGATACCATACCTCGCCAAACGTGTCATTTTGACGATAAGTAAACGTCATTTGCGCCAAAATTGAACCCTGACCGCCTTGGCTGCGCGCATCAGTCACCCCCTGGGAAATGACGGGAATAGACGGGGTTGCCGTACCAGCCGACGTAATCTGGCCAATCAGCAAGGCGCGTTGATTCAGCGTTGCTGTATTCGCGTGGGATGGATCAATTTCACCGAAGAAAAAGGGCGTGCGAATATTCGACGGAATATTTTTAAATGGGATTGTCATGCTTTATCTCCCGCTATGACCGGTTTAACTGGCTTTGGCGGCGTTAATGTCACGTCGTTATCACGCAGCCGGTGTGCATAAAACAAATCGCCATCAGGTACTTCTAAGCCATCTTGCGGGATCAATTGCTTCGTAACCGGGTCTCTCGTTTGTAGCCCAGGTGTTGGGTAGACCTTCATGGGTCGCTCCTAAGGGGTAAAGTTAAATTCAGCAAAGCCTTCGGCTCGGCCATCTGGCCCGGTCGAACGTGGGGCTGCAGTGGCTGCGGAAGGAAATAGCGAATTTGTGTACGTGCCGTTTGCATCAAACACATTGGTCGCGTCTGTTGTAACGGTGATTTGTTCAATTTCGAATGTAATTGGCTGATAAAAATCCTCAGGCCCCTGATAAAACTCCAGACCAATCTCGGTAATTAAATTGCCGAGATGCTGTTCGCCCTCAGCAGACAAATTCATGCGTGTCCGAATGAATGGAAATTGCGAAACCAACGTAGTTAAGGATGGCGAATTAATCAGCGCACGTTCGATCTGACCTGCCATGACAGACAGTGCGTTTTCTACCGTCGCGGCACCGGAATCAAATGGCGACGACAGTGATCCTGCTGGACATTGAAACCGACTTTCTACCGTTAGTGTCGCCACCACGGTGAACTGTGCTGCCCCTGCACGCCCGAGCGACTCTTTATCTTCAACAGGAGGATGAATATACATACAGGGGTAGGTGCCGTCCCACGTTGGCCAATCCAGCGTAGAAAACACCCGTGTGCCTGCATTGGTCGACCCAGTGAGCGCCGTCACCGCCAGTGCAAACAAATCAGCAGAAACCGTCATGGCGAACTCACTTTATTTAGAACTAGCTTTGCCCAGCCATGCCCATCTGGATGGACTTCACGAACAACGTATGTCGTATTGACGCTCACAACAAATACGCGATCATTCTGCAATGGAGGCGACGTAAAACTAGATAGCCTTACGCCTAATGTCGGCGATGTCGTTTGCACACCAACTGATCCATCATCAAAGAACGTATTTTTGTGAAATGCATCATCAAATACCCCTAATGTCGTAAACAACACTCCACCGACTGGCATGTACGTTAGCGGCTCACCAAAGATGCCCTCTAATGGGCCGATAACGAGGGCATCCCAATTAATCGCCATTACGCTTCAGCACGACCAGACAACAGCATTTCTGGACGGGTACAAATGTGCAATGGATAGGAACTGACTTCCATTTTCCACCACTCATTTCGCTGTAAATCACGGATAGGTACTACATACACCGGCTTACCAGGTGTATTTACCCATTCAAAGGATTCACCCGGTGCTAATGCACGGCGAAATACACCTGGTGCGCCAACAGGGAAGAATTTCACTTTGTCAGTCGGAATCGCAATCGTCGACGCATCATCTGAGCCGCGGTAGTTCAGCCAGGTGATCCCACCAAATTCAAACGAACCAAATGCAGCACCTTGTGAGCCAGAACGAATTTGCTCAGCATCACTCCAGTTAATAAACGTACGGATAACATCAGGATGATTTACAAATAAATCATAAAAGCTATCGCCGCACAGCGCAAAAACACGGGTTGATGGTGACCATGCCCCTTGTGCTTTACGCGCCATCGTCCGAGAAATGGCATTACACATCGGGCGAATTGAGTTAGGAACCCCAGCGGCCAGGTTAAAACCAGTTTCTGCGGCTTGAGTAATACCAAATTCCTGATACCAGTTAAATTTCACAGTACCATCGGTATCAGTACACAGACCCTGCACCGCAGCCAATCGTTGATATTCCCAAGTGTATTCGATATTACTAGTCAACCCTGTAGGACCACTGAGTCGACGTGCAACTTCTTCCTGTACCTGCATAACTTCTGTTTCGGTACCGAATGCACGAATATTTTGTAACTCATTCGCGTAAATAGTATCTTCGTGCCGTAAGCGGGGAACGTCAAAATATCGTGCTTGACGTTTTTCTGTCGTCCGTTGGGTACCCGCTTCGCCGCGATCAGAAAATGGAATCAGCGTCAATTTACCTTGGCGTTGTTCCACTACCATCGCTGTTGTGCGTATCGGATTGTCTTCAAAAATATTCAGCGATCCCAATCCCTTGATCTCATCGCCCTTGAGTTGATGG
>CAIWPG010000219.1 GCA_903914535.1 uncultured Oxalobacteraceae bacterium | reverse complement strand
CTTGCACAATAGCTTGATATTGAACAAAAATTGCCGAAATTATTTACCCCGGCAATATTGAGCACTGGCCATTACACCAAAGGATTGGGCAAATTAAATAAATTAAAGAAATTTGCGCTGGTTTGCTGCTGCACCTGTGCCAGCGGCACTTGCTTAAGATCAGCCAGATACTCTGCCACATGCTTCACCCAGCCCGGTTCATTCATTTTTCCGCGATGCGGAACCGGTGCAAGATAAGGGGCATCCGTTTCAATCAGTATGCGTTCCAGCGGTAAAGCTTTGGCCACTTCCTGAATTTGTCTGGCGCTTTTAAAGGTAAGAATACCAGAGAAGGAAATGTAAAATCCCATGTCAATCGCTGCCAGAGCAACATCCAGTGTTTCGGTAAAACAGTGTAATACACCACCGGCTCCGCCCTGATCCAGACCGGCACCCGACTCACGCATAATACCAAGCGTATCACCGGCGGATGCGCGGGTATGAATAATCAGCGGTTTACGTGATAAACGTGATGCCTCTATATGCGTTCTGAATCGATTCCGTTGCCACTCCAGATCACCGGTCAGCCGGAAGTAATCCAGCCCGGTTTCACCTATCGCAATGACTTTGGGGTGATTGGATAAAGCCACTAATTGCTCAACGCCTGGTTCTGACGTATCTTCATAATCGGGATGCACGCCGACCGAAGCATAAAGATTATCGTGCGCCTCTGCCAGCGCAAGCACACGGGGAAAATCAGGAAGATTAACCGCAACGCACAGGGCATGACTTACCTGATTGCTTTTCATCGTTGCCAGAATTTCAGGCAAACGATCAGACAAATCGGGAAAATCAAGATGGCAGTGTGAGTCTATATACATTGTGTCGGCACTTTTTAAAGTCGGAATTATTTATGCATTAATTGCATTATAGCCGCAGCACTCAGGGCTGCACTATCACGCAGTAATTCGTGATGCATCGCCAGAAAGCGATTTTCTAAGCGGCCGACCAGCTGATCATCGTGGAGTTGCTCCCACAAGGCATCGGCTAATGCCTGCGGTGTCGCTGCATCCTGTAAAAACTCAGGAACCAGAAATTCTCTGGCCAGAATATTGGGCAAACCTATCCACGGCTGATACCCCATACGTCGCATCACTTCCCAGGTGGCACGCATTTGTTTATACGCAATTACCATCGGTTTTTTTAATAATGCCACTTCCAGTGTCGCCGTGCCTGACGCTACCAGCACGGCATTAGCCGCCGTAATCGCTATATGGGAACGTCCATCGATCAGCAGTACAGGCACATCCGTCAATTTAGACTGAATAATCTGCTGAATATAAGCGCTGCGCTGCCGCGATCCGGCCATAGGAACCACAAAACGGATGTTTGGATCCCGGCTAGCCAATAATTTAGCAGCGCCGATAAAAGCGGTAGTATTGTAGTTAATTTCAGATAAGCGACTACCCGGTAATATCGTTACTACTGTGGCATCCAGCGGTAATCCGAGTTCTTGCCGGGCTGCCAGCACATCCGGTTTGAGTGGCAATACTTCAGCAAGCGGATGCCCCACATAGGTCACCGGAATACGGGCTTTTTGATAAATTTCCGCTTCAAACGGAAAAATCACCAGCATGTGTGAAACGGATTCGCTAATTTTTTTGATACGTCCGGCACGCCAGGCCCAGATAGACGGGCCGATAAAATGCGCAGTAGGAATACCGGATTCTTTCAGGCGTCGCTCGACGGTAAAATTAAAATCCGGTGCATCCACACCAATGTAGACATCAGGACGTTCGCTCAGTAATTGCGTGCACAGACGAGTCTGTACCGATTTAACTTCACGGTAATGCCGCAGCACTTCAAACAAACCGCGAACGGATAAGGTTTCCATGGGAAAATCGGACACAAAACCGTGCTGCGCCATGTGAGATCCGCCGATGCCATGAATGAGCGCATCGGGCAATTGTGGCCGCAAACCTGATAACAAGCGGCTCGCGAGCAGATCGCCTGATGTTTCTCCTGCTACTATAGCAACGTTGGCCGGCATCAGCGCACAATGCCCCGGGTCGATTTGTCCAGAAAATCACAGAATTGCTGAATATTACCCTGTGCTTCCGGATAATTTGCTTTCGCTTCCTGCATAGCCTGCTTTGCTTCTTCCAGCGTGTGTCCCGATTTGTACAATAATTTATAAGCGTGACGGATGCCATTGATCTGATCACGATTAAAACCGCGACGCTTCAGGCCTTCCAAATTCAGACCGTGCACAGCTGCCGGATTACCCGATAAAATAACAAACGGGGGCACGTCTTGCGTGAGACTGGTATTCATCCCCAGCATGGCATGTGCACCGATTTTGCAAAATTGATGTACGCCGGAAAAACCACCTAAAATAACCCAGTCACCTACTTCAACATGGCCTGCCAGCGACGCATTATTAGCAAAAATCGTATTATTTCCGACATAACAGTCATGCGCAATATGCACATAAGCCATCAGCCAGTTATCGTTACCGATACGCGTCACTCCGGCATCCTGGGCCGTACCCAGATTTAATGTGCAAAATTCACGTACCGTATTACGGTCGCCAATCTCAAGACGTGTAGGTTCACCGGCATATTTTTTATCCTGGGGAACCGCACCAATTGACGCAAATTGAAAAAAAGTATTGTCACAGCCTATGGTAGTGTGACCCTCAATAACAACATGCGAAGCGATTTTAGTACCTGCTGCAATCTGTACATGTGGACCGATAATAGAATAGGCGCCGACTTCGACAGAGCTATCCAGCTCAGCCTCTTTGGCAATGATCGCGCTTGCATGCACCTTGCTCATTATTGCACCGCAGCTACTTTGTCAGCACCATTTTCTACCATGCGTAAGGTGCACATTAAATCACCTTCAACCGCTAACTGACCGTCTACCGTAGCACGTGCTTTATATTTCCAGATACCGCGAGTTACCTTAACAATTTCCACGTCCAGTTTCAATTGATCACCAGGCTCAACCGGACGTTTAAAACGGGCATTATCAATTCCCAAAAAATACACCAGCGTATTTTCATCCGGTTTTTTTCCCATAGTCAGAAATGACAGCAAAGCGGCAGCCTGTGCCATTGCTTCTATCATCAATACCCCAGGCATAACCGGTTTATTAGGAAAATGGCCGTTAAAGAATTCTTCATTAACAGTAACATTTTTAATTGCAGTAATGCTCTTACCCGATTCCCAGGTTAATACGCGGTCTACCAGTAACATCGGATAGCGGTGTGGCAAGTATTGTTTAATTTGATTAATGTCTAAGCTAGTCATGATTACTTTCGTTCTGCGCAGAATTCAGCGCATTAATGGTTTTTTCTAAAGCGCGTACTTTGTCGCGAAGGCTATCGAGATTGCGGACAATGGCAGCTGATTTTTCCCAGTCGGCATTTTTAGCCAAAGGATAAAATCCGGTATATTGCCCGGCTTCCAGTATGGAGCGGGAGACCATGCTCCCTGAAGAGATGTGCACGTTATCGGCGATAGTCAGATGCCCCAGTACCATGGCGGCACCGCCAAATGTGCAATGTTTGCCGATACGGGCGCTACCGGCAACGCCGACACAGCCAGCCATGGCAGTATGGGCACCGATATGACAATTATGGCCGATCTGAATCTGATTATCCAGTTTGACACCGTCCTCAATGATAGTGTCGCTTAAGGCGCCGCGGTCTATCGTGGTATTGCCGCCGATTTCAACATCGTTGCCGATGACCACACGACCCGTTTGCGGAATTTTAAGCCAGACTCCTGCATCATTGGCAAAGCCAAAGCCCTCACCGCCAATAACAGCGCCTGAGTACACAATGGCACGCTGTCCTATGTGACAATCGTGGTGCCAGCTCACATTTGCATGGAAATGGGCATGGTCGCCTATAGTAGCTCCCCGGCCGATAAAGCAACCTGCATCAATTCGCGCATATTCACCAATGACAGCATTCGCTTCAATACAGACGAGCGGACCAATCGTAGCGGTGGCGGCAACCTGTGCAGCAGGATCAACACTGGCAGTCGGATGAATTCCGGCAGCCAGGGGCAAGCGGCGCAACTGCTCAAACCACTGGGCAGCACGCGCATAATAGGCGTAGGGATTATCCGCGACAATCAGCGTAACAGCAAAAGCACCTTGTGCCTGCTCCTGCAAAAACTGAGCATCGCCGGGCTTTACAATCATCGCCGCCGCAAGTGTGGCAGCAGCCTGCTTACGGAGTTTAGGATTGGATAAAAAGGTAATACTGGCGGAATCAGCCTGATCCAGAGGGGCAATCCCACTCACCACTAAATCGGGGTTGCCGATTAATTCACCACCCAGGCGTTTAACCAACTCACCCAGCGTAGTGCCTACGGTAGTCAACATTACTTATTCAACACTTTCATAACTTTTTCAGTGATATCAATACGCGGGCTAAAGTAAACGCCATCTTGTAAAATCGCATCGTATTTCTCGGCTTCGGCAATTTGCCGGATGATTTTAGTCGTGCGTTCATTCAGGCTGGCGTTTTCTTCGTTAATGCGCTGATTAACATCTTCGCGGTACACCCGTTGCTTGCGCTGAAAGTCCTGATCCATATCAGCCAGTTCGCGTTGTCGTTTAACACGATCCGACTCAGAAATAACAGGAGCATCCTTATCCAGTTTTTCTACCATCGCCTTAATTTTTGCTGAAAAGTCCTGCAAATCTTTACGACGCTTAGAAAACTCGGCTTCCATACGCACTTCTGCTGCTTTAGCCGGTGCCGATTCGCGCATAATACGTTCTGTACTGACGTAACCAATTTTTGTTTCCTGAGCGGCTGCGCCACCCAGTGCCAGCATACAACTGGAAGCGATCAATAAATTCAATAATGACGGAATTGCATAGTGTTTCAAAATAATTCTCCGCTGATATAATATTTCCGGAAAGTTGCCAATGCAATAATTCAACATCAGCAAACATCAAACCAATTAAAAGCCGCCGCCAATCTGGAAGTCAAAGCTTTTCTTCTTATCGGTATCTGTCGCATTCAACGCTTTACCATAACTTAGTTTTAACGGCCCCATAGGTGAAAGCCAGGTAATTCCCAAACCGACTGCGGTTTTCACACCGCCTCTGAATGCATCACCATCATCATAGACGTTACCTGCATCAAAAAATGTGAACCAGCGCAAGGACCTGTCATTTCCGGATCCAGGGAAAGGAAATTGCAGTTCAGCATTAGCAATCAGGCGTGAAGCACCGCCGATGGAATTTCCATAAATATCTTTGCTGCCCAAAGAGGAGTTTTCATAGCCACGTACCGAGCCTATCCCGCCGGCAAACCAGTTTTTGAAAATAGGGTAAGGTTTGCCACCATAACCACGTCCGTAATCAATCTCACCATTTAATGCCAGCGTTGCATAGTGATCAAACAACGGCAGGAAATATTGCTGATTATACGATGAACGCATGTATTTAAACTCACCGATAGGAGCAATCTCGATATTGGCGCGTTGATAACGTCCCTCACTCGGAGTCAGCACGCTGTCACGGCTATCGCGCTGCCATGCGGTTGTTAGCGGGAAACTGGTCGTCGATGCCGAACCCGGAATAACTTCGGTATACGCCGGAGCTCCTGTAATCGGATTCATCGGCACATTGATCGACTGGCCGTTACCGTATGTCTGTACAAATTGCTGGTAGCGATAAGGGCTGCCTACATAAGTATCCACTGCGGTAGCTTCAACCCCTAAACCAAAGAAGATGGTATCCACTTCGGAAAACGGCACACCATATTGCAATTTACCGCCTTTGGTCTCAATCTTGTAGTCACCCACGCTACCCACCGGTGCACGGCTGGTACGAACATAAATTTCTTCGTTCCTGCTGATACCGTCATCGGTAATGTACGGTTCAAAGCGATTCAGCGCTACGGTACGATTAATCGAGCTGGTATTCACTTGTATACCAACCGTGTCGCCACTGCCGAAGGCATTCGCTTTTTGCAAACCACCTGAAATCGTGAATTTTTCTGCCTGCGAATAACCGGCACCCAGGGTAAAGTTACCGGTCGGATTTTCAGCAACGTTCAGGGCAACATCAATCTGGTCCGGGCTACCTACGACTTCCGGCGTTTCTATTGTAACGTCTTTAAAATACCCCAGGCGATCTACACGATCGCGGGATGCCTTAATTTTTTGACCGTCATACCAGGAACCTTCAAACTGGCGGAATTCACGACGAATAACTTCATCGCGCGTTGTAGTATTTCCCGAAAAATTAATTTTACGGACATAAACACGTTTCCCCGGGTCCAAAAACATGGTGAAAGCAACTTGTTTCTTTTCACGATCAATATCAGGATTGGCATTTACATTGGCAAATGCATAACCAAAATTACCCATGCGATCTGTAATTCGCTTGATACTTTGTGTTAACTTAGAAGCAGAATAAACTTCACCGCTTTTCACACTGATGAGTGAACGAAATTCTTCTTCCCGGCCAAAAGTTTCACCTTCAAGGCGCACGTCGGAAACCGTGTATTTCTCACCCTCAGTCAGGTTGATAGTGATGTAAATATCTTTTTTATCCGGAGTGATGGAAATTTGTGTTGAATCAACGTTCATTTCCAGATAGCCGCGATCCTGGTAGAAAGATTTGAGCGCTTCCAGATCACCCGACAATTTTTGTTTTGAATACTGATCGGCCTTGCTATACCAGGTAAACCAGCCTGGCGTACGCAACGTAATCAGGCTTTGCAGCTCAGCATCAGAAACCGCTTTATTACCAATAAAACTTATCTTTTTGATGCGGGAAACTTCACCCTCTTCCACAACAAAAGTCACGTTAACGCGATTACGTTCTATCGGCGTTACCGTTGTCGTTATCTGGACACCATATAATCCGCGAGATAAATATTGACGCTTTAATTCTT
>CAIWPG010000218.1 GCA_903914535.1 uncultured Oxalobacteraceae bacterium | reverse complement strand
CGCCGATGCCCAAAACTCTGCCCTGGGTTGAACCTCAATAGCTGCCGCTAGTACTGGTATACCGCATCCCATCGTGCATGCCCCCGCTACCTAATATTACCCAGACTGTAATTCGCGGTGTGCTGGTACAGGATAATCAGCAGGTCTGGCTGGAAAAACGTCCGGATAGCGGGATTTGGGGCGGTTTGCTGTCTTTGCCGGAATTACCGCTTCAGACTGATATGGTGCAAATGAACCTGCAAATCAGGCAAACCTTGCAGCATCTTGGTGAGGTTGCCGGGGTACTGCCGCTGGAAAAAATTAACCATGTATTCAGTCATTTTAAATTAGAAATTACTCCATATCACATTTGTTTGCGAACGCGTCATGCAGCGGTTTCTGAAAATACGCATGTATGGTACCCGATTGATCAGTTTGCCGATGCAGCCTTGCCTGCTCCGGTTAAAAAACTATTGTTACAGGTGGCAGATCACTATGCGCGTGGTACTAATGGCAGAGACGTCCGGTAAATATGTTCAATGTGTGTACAGCATAGCAGGCAGATATGCTGGTGTGTCATTCTTGCTGCTGATCTGGCGATTACGTCTGTTGCTACTGGTATGCATGGTGACTGTGGTAAGTATGGTGACTGTGCCGGCTGGTGCCGCTGAGTTGCTGACACCATGTCGCATACCCGGTTTTCCCCGGGAAGTGCAGTGCGGCCAGTTACAGCGGCCGCTCAATCCTGCGCAGGAACACGGTACACAAATTCAGCTGTATTTTATTGTATTGCCGGCGCAGGATAAGAATAAATCGGATGACCCCTTATTTTTATTGGCAGGTGGCCCCGGGCAAAGTGCTATTCATGTTGCGGCTTGGGCAAATGGCATTTTTGAGAAATTACGGCGTCGCCGGGATCTGGTTTTTGTGGATCAGCGTGGCACCGGACGCTCGGCGCCGTTGCAGTGCCCGGAAAGTAGTAATTCGCTGGATGATCTTGATCATGACAGCAAGCTGGCGTACATTCTTCGCTGTAAAACCCGGCTGGAAAAATTACCTTACGGGGATTTGCGGTTTTTTACTACCTCGGTTGCAGTGCAGGATCTGGAAGCGGTGCGCCGTGCTCTGGCTTACCCGAAGATCAATATGGCGGGCGTTTCCTACGGTACCCGGGTTGCGCTGGAATATGCCAGACAATTTCCTGCTTCGGTCAGACGTATAGTGCTGGATGGTGTTGTTCCGCCTGATCAGAGCCTGACAGGTGATGGTTTTCAGCAAGCTTTGCTGTCCTTGTTTGCTGACTGTGCGGCAGATGAGTCTTGTAAAAAAGCATACCCGGGCTTGCCCGGACAATGGGATAAATTACTGGCTGATTTGCCGGAAAAAACAATGCTGGCACACCCGCGTTTACTTAGTTCCGTCAGTACTGTCATGACCCGTGATGCGCTTCTTGGTATGGTGGCGACTGTACTGTATTCGCCGGTAAGCAGTGCAGGTTTACCATATGCCATACAACAGGCCGGTTTAGGACATTTTGCCCCATTGCTGGGTTTAAGCGGTGCAGGTGATCTGACGGATGCCGGAAATATTTTTTACGGAATGCATTTTTCGGTGTGGTGCTCGGAGGAATATGCACGTTTACCCGTCGTCAGTCCGTATAGTAATTTTGGCAGTGTGCGTACTAAAATTTATGCTGAAGTTTGTCCCCGCTGGCCACGTGGGGCAGTGCCCCCCGCGTTTTATACTATTCCTGTCAGTCCGGTTCCGGTGCTGTTACTTAGCGGTGAAATTGATCCTGCAACGCCTTTCTGGTATGCAGAACACGTTGCAAAGGAGCTTGGTTCCGGGGCACGTCACCTGATATTGGCACATTCGGGGCATGGTATATTGGGGCAACGGTGCATGGCTGCTATTGTGACCCGGTTTTTTAATGCCGATACCGATCAACTGGCACATGATGTGGATGCCACTTGTATCAGACCTGTTCCACGACCCCGTTTTTGGCTTGCTCCCCGGTTAGCGGAGAGTAAGCCATGATCTGTGTAACTAACTTATCCAAACAATTCAAACGTCAGTCTCATTCGCGCTGGCGGAACCGTTCTGACGATATTGTGCATGCCGTGAATGATATTAGTTTTAGTGCGCATGACGGTCAGATCACTGGTTTGCTGGGAGCGAATGGTGCCGGTAAGACCACGACATTACGAATGATCGCTGCTTTGCTTTGTCCGGATGCAGGGCAAATTCTGGTTGATGGTACGGCAGTCGTTGCCGGTAATCCTGCCACACAAGCCACTATGGGGGTGCTATCTGATGCACGTGGTTTGTATCCGCGTCTGACAGCGCGGGAAAATATTGTGTATTACGGTGTTTTACATGGTTTGTCGCGTGATATAGCACAGGAAAGAGCGGGCTATTTAAGTCGTGAGCTTGGTATGGACTCCTTCCTGGAGCGGCGTTGTGATGGTTTCAGTCAGGGTGAAAGAATGAAAACAGCGCTGGCACGTGCGTTGGTACATGATCCTAAAAATATTATTCTGGATGAACCGACCAACGGACTGGATGTGATGGCGACCCGTGCTTTGCGTGAATTTTTGCGTTGGTTACGTTCTCCGCAAGGCGGTAATAAGTGCATTATTTTTTCAACGCATATTATGCAGGAGGTCGAGCGGCTTTGTGATCACGTGGTAGTGGTCGCTCATGGACGTACTGTAGCGCAAGGCTCGGTTTCTGCTTTATTGGGTGAAGCTGGTGAAACGGATTTTGAAGATGCATTTGTTCGTTTGAGTACTCTCACCGGTCAGACAGACTGACGGGGCAGCACGGTGAATATCAGATACAGGCTGACCGGAGAATAATATGATTTTAATTATTGCATTTAAAGAATTAATTGATGCGCTACGGGATAAGCGCACCATGCTGGTGGTTTTGCTTTCTTCATTGCTGGGTATGCCTTTGATGATGCTGATGATGTCGGAAATTGTCGGGAGAATTGAAATCCAAACAGAAAAACACACGGTACGCGTGCGGGGTCTGGATAATGCCCCCGGACTGGAAAATTATTTTATGCGGCAGGGAGTTGAGATTAAACCTGTTGATGATCATTACGAATATCAATTAAAAACCAAAAAAATTGCAGAGCCGGTGCTGCTTATTCCTGTTGATTTTCAACAAAAGCTGGAGCGGGGCGAGC
Organism: uncultured Oxalobacteraceae bacterium; assembly: GCA_903914535.1. Classification (GTDB taxonomy): domain Bacteria; phylum Pseudomonadota; class Gammaproteobacteria; order Burkholderiales; family Burkholderiaceae_D; genus Solimicrobium. Next base: position 24,782 of record CAIWPG010000218.1, on the reverse strand, counting down.
GCCCGGTGCTGGAGATTGTCAGTGATAGCAGCAATAAGGATACGCAAACTGGTATGTTCCCCTTGCAACATTTGCTGAGTACCTACATACAGGAACAAGCTAACTTAAATTTAAGATTACGCGGCATATCACCCGATGTGCTCAATGTGGTGGAAATTACAGAGCGCGATTTGAGCCGGAATACCGGCGATGGTGCTGAATTGAAGGGATTGCTTCCATTTACTTTAATTATGACTATGCTGACTGCCGGTATGTATGCAGCGATAGATACGTCTGCCGGTGAAAGAGAACGTGGTTCGCTTGAGCCGCTGATGATGACTCCTGTCAGTTCCTGGTCGTTTGCATTGGGGAAATGGCTGGCTGTGGCTGCGCTCTCCATGTCGGTGGTGGTATTCAGCGTACTGAGTCTGCTCCCTTCCCGCTTACTTATTCGCAGTGAATCGGTAAAGATCATGTTTCAGTTTAGTAGCATTGAGTTGCTGACAATGCTGTTGGTGTTACTGCCGTTAGCTGCCTGTGCGTCGGCAGTCCAGATTGCTGTCGCGATTAAGAGTAAAAGCCATAAAGAGGCACAAGCCCGTACTTCTTTATTGTTAATGATGGCGCCATTGATGCTGCTGGCCGGTATGATGAAGCAGGGGGCAGATCCCGTCTGGTTCAACTGGATTCCGGTGCTGGCCCAAAATCAGTTGATTGTGAAATTGTTTAACAATGAAACGGTACTGGTTACAGAGGTGCTGACCCCGGTATTTATTTGTTGTGTAATTTCCTGGGGGGCTTTGTATTATGTCAGCAAAAAATTACGCAAGCTGGCCTGACTGGCTGAATTAAGCCCGGCTGAATCAGGCCGGTTGATGCAATGGCTTGTGTGAGTGATAGCGTAACCGGCCTAGTTTAATTCCCTGTGTCGGGTCAGTACCTGTTCTGAATTGTTAAAATATTTAGCCAGTTGTTCTACCATGTAGACGGAGCGGTGCTGTCCGCCAGTGCATCCTATGCAAATGGTCAGGTAACTGCGGTTGTCTTTTTTGAATGAAGGCAGCCATTTCTGGACAAATTGCCGTATATCCTGCAGCATTTCCTGTGCCTCAGGCTGCTCATCTAAAAATGTCTGAACCGGTAAATCTTTTCCGGTAAGCGGACGTAATTTACTATCGTAGTGCGGATTGGGCAGGGTACGTACATCAAAAACCAGATCGGCGTTGAGCGGCACGCCGACTTTAAAAGCAAAGGACTCAAACAGGATCGTAATATTGTTGTGGTTGGTGTTGATCAGGTCTTTGATCCAGCTGCGCAGCTGATTGGTTTTGAGTCCGGATGTATCGATGACGTCGGCCATGTTTTCCAGATCGCTCAACATAGTGCGTTCCATTTGGATGCACTCGGTTAAAGTCAGCGGATCGCCCTGGTTCTGTCCTGGCAGTAAGCGGTGGGATAACGGATGACTGCGTCGGGTTTCAGAAAAGCGCGCAATCAGAGATTCGGTTTTAGCGGTTAAAAACAATAACTGAGGCGCATGTCCTGCTAATTTAATTTGCTGGATGTTGTTGATTAATTCAGAAAGAGAGTCTGTGCTGCGCGCGTCAATAGTGACAGCAGCCGTCTGTATACTGTCTTTAATGAGTGTTGAAATTAATCCGGGAAGTAGTGCTGGAGGTAAATTATCAACGCAAAAAAAGCCTGCATCTGCAAATGCGTTCAACGCTACCAGTTTGCCGGAGCCTGAAATGCCGGAGATAATAAAAATACGCATAGTGTCAACCAGTTGAATAAAATGAAGGAGCGGCTGCCACACGCCGCTCCTTCATTTTACAGCAAATCGTGATTAAGATTCGCTCATGGCTTTGCGTTGTCGTTCCATGAATTCCTGCAGGGTGTCAATACCACGTAGCTGGCATATCGTGTTTCGTACAGCTGCTTCCAGCAAAACTGCAATATTTCGGCCTGCGGCAACCGGGATGGTGACTTTGCGTATGTTCAGACCCAGCACATCTTCAGTTTGGGCATCTATGGGCAAACGTTCGTAATTTTCTTCCAGCGTGCTGCGCCGGACCAAATGAACAATCAGTTTTAAGCGCATTTTGCGCCGGACGGCGGTTTCACCAAAAATGGCCTTAATATCGAGCAGGCCCAAACCGCGTACTTCCAGTAAATTTTGCAGTAACGGCGGGCAACGTCCCTCAATCATATTGGGGGCGATACGGGAAAATTCGACGGCATCGTCCGCAACCAGTCCATGACTACGTGAGATTAATTCCAGACCGAGCTCACTTTTTCCCAGTCCGGATTCACCGGTAATTAATACACCAACACCAAGCACATCCATAAACACACCGTGCATAGTGATCTGTTGTGCCAGTCGTTTGGACAGATAGACACGTAAAAAATCAATTACTTGTGCGGATGGTAATGTGGTTGAAAATAACGGAATATTATTGTCATCGCATACGGCCATTAATTCGACGGGAGTTTCCAGGCCCTGAGCAATAATCAGGGCAGGGGTGCCGCCGGCAATCAGATCACGAAACAGATGTGCGCGTGCATTGGCCGAAATACGCTCGTAATAGCTTTTTTCCTGATGCCCCAGTACCTGAATGCGGCCGGGGTGAATCAGATTTAAATGCCCTACCTGATCGGCGGCAGAGGTGGCATCACCGGAGATTTGTTTATCTCCGCCGGAGCATCCGGCAAACCAGCCCAATTTTAATAACTCGCGGTTTTCTTCGTAAATGCTTTGTATGGTCAGCGTACTGGGATTCGGCATGAAGGAAAAGTCAGGTTGCGGCCGGAATTATGCCGTTATTTGTGGCTGCCACGCCAAAATCCGATTGTGCACAGCAACAAGATCGGTAGCGATACTCAACTCATTCCTAAAGTTGCTATCAGAAAACATTTCGGCAATTTCAGAAAGAATCGCAAGATGCTGTTGTGTGACGTTATCAGGAATTAATAAAAAAATCAGCAGGTGTACCGGTTCGCCGTCGGGAGATTCAAACGGGATAGGTTCAGCCAGGCGAATAAACGCGGCTACTGGTTTTTTTAGTCCCTTGATCCTGCCATGAGGAATGGCCACGCCATGCCCCAGACCGGTTGAGCCCAGTCGCTCACGGGCAAAAAGATTCTCGGATACGGTAGAGCGGGCAATGCTGCAGTTATTTTCAAAAAGCAGGCCGGCTTGCTCGAATGCGCGCTTTTTACTTGAGACTTCGAGATTCAGTATAACGTTAGCGATGGGCAGGATTTTTGCAATATTCGTCATGGTGCTGGAAGAGTATGAAACAACGCTTATGTGAGGCGCGTGCGTAAAGGGATTATAGGCTTCTTTTCATAATGCGCAATACTAAAAACCAATTTATTAGCTGTTGTGTAAAACAAAATAAAGCAAAATAAATCAAGATAAAATCACGCTATGTCACTGTCCGTCAACTTGTTTGTTTATCTATTTTAAGTTAAGGCGAAGGGATATAAATAATATATCGCCATTACCTTTATTTTTAGTCAGACGAGGGATGTAACTAAATTCAAGTTTGGTGTCGTGAGTGCCGATGGAGGCAACCGGTAAAATGCCCGGAAATGGAATTCCGCCAAAAATATCGACACGACTGATGACACCTGCAACGTAGCCCACACCGGCTTCGTAATCATTCCCCAGCGGTTTCATCCATTCGTACTTGTAGCCTGCGGTCAGCTGCGGTTCGTAGTGTGAGTCGGCCATAATGACAAACAGTATTGATTCTTCATTATCCTTTTCGTCACGCATTTCCTTACTTACGCCAAATCCCCATACTTTTTCATTTAATTCGGCAATTTTATCCGGGGTATAGGTACCTCTGCCATGATGGGCGTAGCCGGACAGGTACATGGAGAGCCGGCCATTGTTGTAGAGATTTTCTGACTTGCTGACTGCATTATTCAGATCGGTCATCCACCAGCTCTGTTCTTCCTGTCCGGGTAAGCCGGCATTGGACAGGGTATTGTCAGCAATCGGTGAGTGAGGTGTCACCGGGGCCGGTATCGGTGTTTCTGTCCTTGTAGTCTGAGCGTGCGTTGTCGCTGTCAGTATGCCAGTGAACAATAGGGCGTAAAGAATGCGCTTATAGATGGTATTGATAGGTAACATGGTAATTTTATTGTCTGGCATTTCTGAAATTAGAAGGTGGCTGACCTGTTGAAAAATTGCTGCGCCATGGATTGATATCCAGGCCGCCGCGGCGTGTATAACGCGCATAGACGGCAAGTTTTTGCGGTTTGCAATGGGTCAGGATATCGGTAAAAATGCGCTCCACACAGTGTTCATGAAATTCATTGTGATGGCGAAATCCGATAATGTATCTGAGTAATCCTTCCTGACTGACAGGCGCACCGACGTAATGAATTTGTACGCTGCCCCAGTCAGGCTGACCGGTAATCAGGCAGTTAGATTTGAGCAGATGGGAGACCAGTGTTTCTTCAACAGGAGGCGCTTCGTGGTCGGCTGATAACAATGCAGTATCGGGGTGGTACTGGTCAATGCCGATATCCAGTCTGTCGAGCAGCAGACCGGGTAATTCGGCAAAGCGTTGATTCGGAAAATCACCAGGCAGACAGAGTTTAACTTGTACAGGAGCGCCAAAGCCGGCTGAAATATCTTTGCGCAATAATGACTGTAGCGCATCGCTATCTGCCAGACGTGTCTGGTTGAGTGAGTTGAGGTACAGTTTGAAGGATTTGGACTCAATGATAGCGGGCGAGTCGGCCGGTACCATGAAGGTGGCGATTGCTACTTGTGGTTTGCCACGCAGATTGAGCCAGGATACTTCATAAGCATTCCAGATATCTACCCCGAAAAAGGGCAGGCTTGTGGTCAGGCCAATGTCGGCGCGTTTATCCAGGCGCGGAATCGGAAATAGCAGAGTGCTATCGTACTCACTGGTGTAAGTGACGGTTTTTCCGAGCGGTGAATTCAGAGGGGCATTATCTGTCATAGCGGCGGCGATTCACGGCTGGGCTAAAAAAAGCTGGTATACCGGGTTATTGCTTTCATCCCAGTAACGATAACCAAGACCGGTTAAAAATGTATTGAAGTCGCTCATTTCTTGAGCAGGAACTTGTAAACCCATTAAAATTCGCCCGTAATCTGCTCCGTGGTTGCGATAATGAAACAGGCTGATGTTCCAGTTGGGAGCCATACTGGATAAAAAACGCATCAGGGCACCCGGGCGTTCCGGGAACTCGAATCGATAGAGCAGTTCGTGTTCAGCAAGCTCATTTTTTCCGCCGACCAGATGGCGAATGTGCGATTCGGCTAATTCATTATGGCTCAGATCCAGCGCCGGGAATCCGTGGGCGGTAAAGTTGCTGGCGATTTTTCCGGATTCATCGCGATTGTTGACCTGTAAACCGACAAAAATATGTGCTGATTTGGCGTCGGTGATCCGATAATTAAACTCGGTTACATTGCGCTGTCCGATCAGGCTGCAAAAGCGTTTCAGGCTGCCACGTTCTTCCGGGATGGTCACGGCAAACAGAGCTTCTCTGGCTTCACCGATTTCGGCGCGTTCTGCAACAAAGCGCAAACGGTCAAAATTCATATTGGCACCGCTGGCAATTGTGATCAGGGTTTGATTTTTCAGTGCTTCATTGTTTGCCTGGGCACGTTCCAGATAGGCTTTAGCTCCGGCAATAGCCAGGGCTCCGGAGGGTTCCAGAATACTGCGGGTATCCTGAAATACATCTTTAAGTGCAGCGCACAGGGCATCTGTATCGACCAGAATGACTTCATCGACATATTCTTTTGCCAGGCGGAAGGTCTCTTCGCCGACTAATTTGACGGCAGTGCCATCGGCAAATAAGCCGACGTCGTCCAGGGTGACACGTTTTCCGGCGGCTAAGCTGCGGGCCATGGCATCAGCGTCCAGTGTTTCCACACCGATGATTTTAATTTCGGGACGTACCAATTTTACGTAGGTAGCAATGCCGGCTACGATACCACCACCGCCGATAGGAACAAAAATGGCATGAATGGGTTCGGCATGCTGACGTAAAATTTCCATGCCTATGGTACCTTGCCCCGCAATGACATCCGGGTCATCAAACGGGTGAACGAAGGTCAGCTGATGTTGTTTTTCCAGTGCCAGCGCATGATTGTAGGCATCGCTGTACGAATCGCCGTGCAGAACGATATCAACATTGTCGCCGCCATGTTGCCTTACAGCATCAATTTTAACAATTGGTGTTGTGGTTGGCATGACGATCATGGCACGGCATTTGAGTTTTTTAGCTGAAAAGGCAACGCCTTGAGCATGATTACCGGCAGATGCAGTAATCACGCCACGGCTGCGTTGTTCTGCCGACAGATTTGCCATCCGATTATAGGCGCCTCGTATTTTGAAGCTGAATACTTCCTGCATATCTTCGCGTTTGAAGTAAATATTGTTGTCGTAACGGCGGGATAGTGAGGGGGATAACTCCAGTGCTGTTTCAAAAGCAACATCGTAAACGCGGGATGTGAGGATTTTTTTTAGATAATCAGTACTCATAGAGGATGCTGGATCAGTCGCCAAAGGATTGAGCATTATAGTCCTTGTCATCATTAAATTCATGGTCAACATTGTATTGAGAGCATACGTGCCTGAAAATCGTCATTTTTTTGTGTTAAATCCAGTCATAATGATTTTTTTATTCTTTAGTGGCTGCGATGATTGAATCCGGCGTTCAGTGGTTGTTAGGCGTGCTGGCGATACCCAAAGTCGGGTTGAGTTCAGTTTTTTGCATTAGTTTCATCTCCGCCACGTTAATACCTATGGGCTCTGAACCGGCAGTTTTTGCCGTTATTGAAGCTAATCCATTGCTGTACTGGTCGGTAATTGCCGTAGCTACATTGGGAAATACCTTGGGTGGTGTCGTGGATTATTGGCTGGGTTATTTTGCAAAAACGGCGATTTTTCCCGGATTGAGTGGTCACTGGACTGCCAGATTGCAGCGTATAGGGCCAAAAAGTTTATTGCTGGCCTGGGTGCCGGGATTTGGCGACCCCATCTGTACTCTGGCAGGGTGGCTGAAATTGCCGTTCTGGCCCAGTGTTCTGTATATGGCGATAGGCAAGTGTGCCCGCTATATGCTGATGACCGTCGTGTTGATGGCTGTTCCTGACGGTTGGTGGCACCTGATAGGGAGCTGGCTGCCGTAGTTCCGGCAGTCAGTTCCGGCCGTGTTAGTGTGAATGTTCTGTCATCGCGCCGTCGATCGGAGTTGCTTCTATACGAACCATAACTTCCAGTTTTCCGGCACGTTCAAATTCAAGCTCCAGCGGGAAGGTATCACCGGCTTTGAGTGGTTTGCTTAAACCGATCAGCATGATATGGTAGCCGCCCCCGGGTTTCATGGTAATGGCATTATTTGCTTTGATAACGATTTCACTTACGTTGCGCATCTTCATGATGTCGCCGTTCATTTCCATAGTGTGGATTTCAACGGTTTTTGCAATAGTGGATTCTATGCCGATTAATTTATCGTCGCGTTGTCCGGTATTTTTCAGGTTGAAGTAGCTTGCGCCATTAGTTTGTTGTGGCATGGTGGCGCGGGCGTATGGGTGGATAATTTCAATGTCTCCCACCTTGTATTCATGTGCCTGTGCATTAATACTTAGCATTAGCGTGCCGGTGATAAGTACTAAAATACCAGTCATAAAACGGAGGAGCTGCTTGCTGAATACTGTTGTACTGGTATTTTGCTGTTTTTTTGTAGCGTTAAATGCAAATAAAAACATATTATCTCCTTAGATTGGTTATGCCCCGCCAGAAAATCCATTCTGGCGCCAGGCTTCAAATACGACAACGGCAACGGTATTGGACAGGTTTAAGCTGCGGTTATTGGCTTGCATTGGTAAGCGAATACGCTGGGTTGCCGGGAATGCGTTACGTAATGCCGGATCCATACCTTTGGTTTCTGAACCAAATACAAAAAAATCGCCGGGTTGAAACCGCGCTTCTGAAAACAGAGCCGAGCCATGCGTAGTCATGGCGAACATCCGGGTCGGGTCTGGCTGTATTTTATCTAAAAATGCCTGCCAGCCGGTGTGTACCTGCATGGTGGCATATTCGTGGTAGTCCAGGCCGGCACGCTTTAATTTACTGTCTTCTAATGGGAAGCCCAGAGGCTCAATCAGGTGTAATTGTGCACCGGTATTGGCACACAGGCGGATAATATTTCCGGTGTTGGGTGGTATTTCCGGTTCGACTAAAACAACGTGAAACAAAATAAACTCCAAAAATTAGTGGGGTGGGGTACGGGCAAAAACCAGGTTGGTGATGCGTGCAGCACCGTGGTGTTTCAGGCAGCGTGCAATTTCCTGCAAGGTGGCGCCCGTGGTGATGACATCGTCAACCACGCCGATATGCCGGCCTGCTATTTTATCTGCATAGCCGGAGTTTGGGGAAAATGCATTGCGGATATTGAGTCCTCTCTGATTGGGATGTAAATTTGTCTGCGCTTCTGTGTGACGTATTCGTTGAAGCAAATGCGGATAAAGTGGCAGTGCCAGTTGTTCTGATAACGGTTTAGCAATTTCCAGTGACTGGTTAAAGCCGCGTTCCGCTAATCGTTTTCTGCTCAGCGGGACGGCAATGAGCAATTCCGGCAGCGCACTGGTTTTTAGTATTTCTTCTGCGAGTAATTTTGCCAGTACGGGAGCAACAGCCAGTCTGTGACCAAATTTAAGTGCTAATACCAGCTGATCAAGAGGCGCGATATAGTCACAGGCAACGATAGTCGCATCAAAAGCTGGCGGTAGTTGCAGACATTTTTCGCAATGAAATATATGATCGCCTGAAGTCATGTTGGTGAGGCTGACACTGAGATCGGGTGGTGCTGTCAGTGCGGTTGCACAGCAAGGGCAGCGCGACAGGGTGCCATTAAAAAATTGTGATCGGCAAGGTTGGCAAATCAGTAATTCATTATCACAAGCGCATAACAGGCAAGAACACGGCAGTAAGTTGGTGATGCGTTTTTTCAGCCAGTTGTTAACTATTTCAGCCGGATGTCCGGGCTTATCTGACATAGACTTGCTCCTGCGTGTAAACTACGCAATTCGGTTGTATTGTTATCGCCCTTACCGCTTTACTCATATTGTCCCTGTCTATGCAAAGTGCCCCAATAGAATTATCCTGCGTTCGTCGCTTATTTTCACGTCCAGATCGCCTTGCGGTGGCTGATTTTATTTATCGGGAAATCGCTAACCGTATGCTAGAGCGTTTGGATCTGGTGCGGCTTGATCCGGCACAGGTGCTGGATGCCGGGTGTGGTAGCGGTGCTGATGTTAATCTTTTACAACATAAATTTCCTAAAGCCCAGGTGATTGGCGTTGATGGTTCTTTTGCGTATTTACAACAGGCTGTGCAGCAACAGCGGGCAGCAAGCGTTTCAGTTAACCGGTTGCTGGCTGCGTGGTTAAAAAGACGCAGTGCAGTCGCTAATCATCAGTGGATTTGTGCTGATTTTGCTGAATTGCCCCTGTCTGCTCAGTCTGTTGATGTTGTCTGGTCCAATCTGGCATTGCATTGGCACCCGCAGCCTGACCAGGTTTTTGCCGGGTGGCGTCGCTTGCTTAAGGTAGATGGTTTGCTGATGTTTTCTTGTTTTGGCCCAGATAGTCTCAAGGAGATACGTCAGGCATTTGACGAGGTGGATTTGACCCCGCATACCTTACCTTTTGTTGATATGCATGATTTTGGAGACATGTTGGTTAATGCCGGCTTTGCGACACCTGTCATGGATATGGAAATTATTACCCTAACTTATTCGACTGTGCCACAATTGCTTGCAGAAGTGCGTGCACTTGGCGGCCTGCCGCTTGATAACCGCCGTAGCGGTCTGATGGGAAAGATGAGCTGGCGGAAAATGTGTGACAGATTGGAAAGCATGCGTCAGGCAGACGGAAAAATTCCATTAACACTGGAAGTTATCTACGGTCACGCTTTTAAACCAGTATCAAAGCGGACTGCTGCCGGAGAAAGTATTATTAAATTTGATTTCCCAAAAAAATAAAGTGTTGAGCATTTTTTTGTGCAGAGTGACTTTGATTTAAGTCAGATAAAAATGTAAAGCTGCCCCTATATTCCTGATTAATTCATTTTAAATTGCGTTAAATCATATCTTGATGAAACGTATTGTGCTTGATAACAAGTGGCGTTCCGACTTATACTCAGGACGCTATGCGTGTTGTTGTGTTTGTCTGGCACTAGCAATGATAAAAAATAAGCGTTGCATGTTTGCGTGTTATCTATGTGTTATTTGTACATCATTTATCCATGTTGAGACGTATTTAAAAGCAATTCATAGCGAATACATAATCGGTAGAAGGTAATGGGTGTTCATTGTTTGCTTGGACTCTGTTCAATTACTTTCTGAAAAGAATTCTAATTGGGTTTTGGGGAAAACATGAAACATGCGAAGCGATTACTATCGTTAATGCTGGGTACCTCGCTTTGGGCGACAGGTGCAGCGTCCCGGGCTGTGGTTGTTGATAGCAAGGGCGGTCCTGCTGTGCTGGAAATGAACTTACAGCAGCCCGTAACTCAAATTGCTCAGCAAATCTATTCTATCCATAATCTGATGATGGGCATTTGCCTGACAATTTTTATTGTCGTGTTTGGGGTCATGTTTTACTCCATACTAAGGCACCGGAAATCTCTGGGTCATAAAGCGGCCACCTTCCACGAAAGTACAACGGTTGAAATTGCATGGACTGTCGTGCCTTTCATTATTGTTATTGCTATGGCACTGCCTGCGACCAGAACCGTGGTAGCGATGAAGGATACTTCTAATGCCGATATCACGATTAAAGCTACCGGTATGCAGTGGAAATGGGGCTATGACTACCTGAAAGGTGAAGGTGAAGGTATTTCTTTTTTATCCAACCTTGCTACCCCGCGTGCGCAGATCGGTTCCCCGGGTGTTGCGCCAACTGAGGCGCGTGGTGAAAATTACCTGATCGAGGTGGATAATGAAGTTGTAGTGCCTGTGAATAAAAAAGTGCGCCTCATTACGACGGCTAATGATGTGATTCATTCCTGGACTATTCCTGCGTTTGGTGTGAAGCAGGATGCGATTCCCGGTTTTGTACGCGATACCTGGTTTAAAGCAGAAAAAATAGGCAGATACCGCGGTCAGTGTGTTGAGTTGTGCGGTAAAGAACATGCATTTATGCCCGTTGTCGTTAATGTGGTGAGTGATGCTGACTATACCAGATGGGTTGATCGTAAGAAAAAAGAAATGGCCGCTCTGGCTGATGATCCGGCTAAGGTCTGGACGGTGGATGAATTAAAACAGCGCGGTGCTAAAGTTTACGCTTCCAATTGCGCGGTATGTCATCAGGTTACCGGTAAGGGTGTTCCCGGTGCATTCCCTGCACTGGATGGTTCTGCAGTGGTTTCCGGCCCTAAAAGTGCGCAAATTCATTTGGTTTTAAATGGAAAAAATGTGATGCCTGCATGGAAAACGGTGTTGTCCGATACCGATATTGCCGCTGCTATTACCTATACCCGTAATAATTGGTCAAATAAATCGAAAGAAAACATTGTCCAGCCAGCTGAAGTTTTGGCTGCGCGCAAGTAATTTACAGGAGATTGAGATGAGCAATGCCGTAACCGGTCACCCCCACATAGCTGATCACTCTCATGACCATGCGCACGAACGTCCACATGGATTTCGCCGCTGGTTGTTTGCTACAAATCATAAAGATATCGGCACCTTGTATTTGATTTTTGCATTCACTATGTTACTTACCGGCGGGGTATTTGCCTTGTTAATTCGTGCTGAATTATTTCAGCCCGGCCTGCAGTTAATGCAGCCTGAATTTTTTAATCAGCTCACTACCATGCACGGTCTGGTTATGGTGTTCGGCGCAATTATGCCAGCCTTTGTCGGTTACGCAAACTGGATGATTCCGCTGCAAATCGGCGCTTCCGATATGGCATTTGCGCGGATGAATAATTTTTCCTTCTGGCTGATGCCTCCGGCCGCTTTTTTATTGATGGCGTCATTCTGGGTGCCGGGTGGTGCGACTGCTGCAGGCTGGACATTGTACGCACCACTGTCGACGCAAATGGGACCTGGTATGGATATGGCGATTTTTGCCATTCATATCATGGGGGCTTCTTCCATCATGGGGTCAATTAACATCATCACGACGATTCTGAACATGCGCGCTCCCGGCATGACGCTGATGAAAATGCCGATGTTTTGCTGGACCTGGTTAATTACCGCTTATTTACTGATTGCAGTTATGCCGGTATTGGCCGGTGCTATTACCATGACCCTGACCGACCGTCATTTCGGTACTTCGTTCTTTAATGCGGCGGGTGGCGGTGATCCTATTATGTACCAGCATATTTTCTGGTTCTTCGGACACCCTGAAGTCTATATTATGATTTTGCCTGCATTTGGCATCATTTCACAAATTATTCCTGCTTTTGCACGCAAGCCTTTATTCGGTTATTCCTCCATGGTATATGCCACTGCATCGATTGCCATTTTGTCGTTTATCGTCTGGGCACATCACATGTTTACAACCGGTATGCCAGTCACGGCGCAGTTGTTTTTTATGTATGCCACCATGCTGATTTCGGTACCGACCGGTGTTAAGGTGTTTAACTGGATTGCCACGATGTGGAGAGGTTCCATGACGTTTGAGACGCCGATGCTGTTTGCGGTCGGTTTTATTTTCGTCTTTACCATTGGTGGTTTTACCGGCCTGATTTTGGCAGTAACACCGATTGATATTCAAATGCAGGATACCTACTATGTGGTAGCGCATTTTCACTACGTGCTGGTGGCGGGTTCTTTATTTGCTTTGTTTGCCGGGTTTTATTACTGGAGTCCTAAATGGACTGGTTTTATGTATAACGAGACACGTGGAAAAATTCATTTTTGGAATTCACTGTTTTGGTTTAATGTCACTTTTTTTCCTATGCATTTTCTTGGATTAGCCGGTATGCCACGACGTTACGCCGATTATCCTGCACAGTTTACCGACTTCAATATGCTGGCAACTATTGGTGCTTTTGGTTTTGGTTTATCTCAGGCTTACTTTATTTTGTTTGTGGTTCTTCCTGCGTATCGTGGCGGTAAACCTGCCGGAGATAAACCCTGGGATGGTGCAGAAGGGCTGGAATGGACGGTGCCAAGTCCGGCACCTTTCCATACATTTGAAATACCGCCGTCCGTAAAATGAGCAACTGTGGTGTTTCTCCGCTTTGTTGCGTAGCTGATTGTGACTGACCAGAACGGGTGATGAATCATGGACTGCAAATTATGAGCAATAAAAATGCAAAAAATCGTCAGACAGGGTTGATTCTGGCATCGGTCGCGGTGGTTTTTTTCCTGGGTATTTTCATTAAACAAATTTGGTTTCGCTAATGCAAAAATCAAAGACAAAGCTATTAGTCGCCAGGCTGAATGCAGTAATGTTAGCTAAGTTACTGCTGATTGCCACCCTGATGTTTGGTTTTGGTTATGCCCTGGTTCCGGTGTATAAGAAAATTTGTGAATTAACGCAGGTGAATATCCTGACGGTTAAAGATGATAAAGCGCTTGTTCCTGCCAATACGCAAATTGATAAAAGCCGCAGTATTACCGTAGAGTTTGATGCCAATGTCCGTGGTCCCTGGCGTTTCAGGCCGGTGGTGAGCAGCATACAGGTACATCCCGGTGAAATGGCGCAAGTTGTTTATGAAGTGGTCAATACCCAGTCGCGCAAAATGGATGCACAGGCAATACCGAGTTATGCGCCACAGCAGGCGACCCCTTTTTTTATGAAGGTAGAGTGTTTTTGCTTCAGGCAGCAGACTTTATTGCCGAATGAAGCCAGGCAAATGCCGGTGATGTTTTATATCGACCCTAAATTGCCGCGTGATGTAAAAGTAATTACTTTGTCCTACACGTTTTTTGAAGTAGGCGGAAACGCTTCTGTAAAAACACCGGTATAGAGTGCGTCTGGCGTACTAAGCCGGTTTGCACAATGGAGTATCTATGCATGATCTGAAAAATGCGACACAGCGTAAATTGTCTTTTTGGGCAACATTAAAAGTCGTTGCCTGCTCTTTTTTTGGTGTGCGTAAAAAAAGCGGGTATGAGCAGGATGTGGAAAAGCTGAATCCGGTACATGTCATTATTGCCGGAATTCTGGGCGCCGCAGTATTTATCATCATGCTGATACTGATTGTAAAAAGCGTTGTGGCAAATTAATGGATTGAAATTAAAGATTTGTTTCGGGAGAAAAAAATGAGTTCAGTGCGTATGCATGCACCATATTATTTTGTTCCAGGTCCTTCAAAGTGGCCATTTCTGGCGGGAACTTCTCTGTTGCTGACTATGTTGGGTGCCGCCGCCTGGGTAAATAACCAGGTATGGGGTATGTACCTTAATTTATCTGGTATTGCGTTGACCTTGCTGGTGTTGTATTACTGGTTTGGTGACGTAATAGCCGAGTCGGAAGGTGGTCAGAACAGTGAGCGTGTGGATTTATCGTATCGCTGGAGTATGAGCTGGTTTATTTTTTCTGAAGTCATGTTTTTTGCTGCTTTTTTCGGTGCTCTCTTTTATGCGCGCTCGATTACTATGCCATGGCTGGCCGATTTGGATCACAAAATTTTGTGGCCTGATTTTGTTGCTCAATGGGGGGGGATCGGTCCTGCAGGTACCATAGAAAAATTTAAGATCATGGGGCCTTTCCCCATTCCGACCATTAATACGGCCTTACTGCTGAGTTCAGGCGTGACGCTGACGATAGCGCACCATGCACTGCTTGCCGGGCATCGTACCAAAACATCGCTGTTTTTATTTTTTACTATTTTACTGGGGGCGATATTTATAGGTTTGCAAGCCTTTGAGTATGTGCATGCTTATACGGAACTGAACCTGAAGCTGACTTCCGGTATCTATGGATCTACTTTTTTTATGCTGACGGGTTTTCACGGATTTCATGTGACCATGGGAGCGATCATATTGTCGGTGGTGTTGTATCGTCACTTAAAGGGACACTTTACACCTACGCACCATTTTGCTTTTGAAGGGGCTGCCTGGTACTGGCATTTTGTCGATGTGGTTTGGCTTGGATTGTATGTTGTCGTGTACTGGCTGTAGTTAAATTCGTTTGCTGAAAGCCGCACTTTCCGGTGCGGGTTTTTCTTATCAGTGGATGCCGGTAGCTTGTATTAAGCCAAAATAGTTGGCAAGCAAGAGTAAAATAAACAAGGCAACAGAAAAACCGACTCTGAATGCCAGTGCTCTGGCTGTGCGTTTGCTTTGACCCCTGTCTTTCATTAAGCAGACCAGTGCAGAACCCAGGCTGCTAATGATAAGTATAAAAGCGATGGCGACCAGAGTTTTCATGTTGAATAACGGCGCTGCGCGCTAAAAATACGGATGTCCTATTGTAATGCGCTCCTTTCATTTCAGGTTAATCCCATTTTTTGCTATGTTGTTTGCTGTAATAACGGGTTTGTCACTGGCCTGCTGGCAAATCGGGCGGGCACATCAAAAAGAAGCTATTGAAGCCAGATTGCTGGTGCGGGAGCATAGCCCCGCTGTTCCTTTGCCGGTGGCGGCCGATATGGCTGCGATGGAATATGAGCGGGTCAGTCTGACCGGTGAGTTTGTTACCGGCTGGCCTCTTTATCTGGACAACCGCCCTATGAATGGTGCCGCAGGCTTTTATGTATTGATGCCGTTTAAGTTGCAGGGGCAAAATAAAGCCGTTTTAATTATGCGTGGCTGGCTGGCACGTAATGCAGTAAGCCGGACGGTGATCCGGGAATACCGGACGCCGGCGGGAGTGACACATATTGAGGGAATGTTAAGAGCAAATAGTGGTCACACTATGCAGCTTGGAAAAAATCCTCCTCTTGTTCCCGGAGTGATTATTCAAAATCTGGATATGAATGAGTTAGTGCGCGTGAGTCACTTGCCGTTAGTGTCTTTTGTTGTTGAGCAAAGCCGGGATTTATCCGGTTCGTCCGATGGCTTGTTGCGGGAGTGGCCGCGTGCCTCCACGGGAGCCGACAGGCACAGAGGATATGCATTTCAATGGCTGGCCTTAGCCGTAATGGCATTATTATTTTTTATAGTGACGGGTTTTAAAAGTGCAGGAAAATCAAATGAAACAAGGTGAAAATGGCAGGTGGAAATTATTTCTGGTGCTGGCTATCTGTGCCGCACCACTGGTTTTTTCCTATATAACTTATTACGTTATTAAGCCGTCCGGACGGACTAATTATGGAACCTTGCTGGACCCGCGCCTGTACCCGATCCCTGTTTTATCCAGTGTTGTTCAGGGAGGAGGTGCGGAAGAATTATCTGCGTATAAAGGCCGGTGGATTATGTTGCAGGTAAGTGCTTCTGCCTGTGAACTTGCCTGTAAGACGAACTTATATAATGCCCGTCAGTTGCGTCTGGCACAGGGTAAGGATATGGACAGGATAGAGCGTGTCTGGCTGATTCCTGATCAGCAGCCGCTGGAAACCAGACTCTTGCGTGAATACGACGGTGTTCATTTTTTACGGGCAGATGTTAAAAAACTGGCAGCCTGGTTGCCGGTTGAACCGGGTGGCAGTATGGAAGACAGGTTATACCTGATTGATCCGCTGGGGAATCTGATGATGCGTTATCCCGTTGATGCCGATCCTAACAAAATTAAAAAAGATTTAATTAAATTACTTAAAGCATCCGCCATAGGTTGATTGTTACTGTAGCGGGAATTATTTAAGTTTTATCGTATTAATCTGATGTGTTTATTTTTTAATTTTTATAATGATTCTTCAACTTGCACTGACCGCTTTATTAATCGCTTTAATACCACTATCCCTGGTATGGGTTTCAGGTGACCCGAATAAATACCGGAAACTGGTGTTGGTGACATTATTTTTAACCTTTGATCTGATTCTGTTTGGCGCATTTACCCGGTTGACCGATTCCGGTTTGGGGTGTCCGGATTGGCCGGGGTGCTATGGTGAAGCTAATCCGTTTGCGTCACATGCGGCTATTTCTGCCGCTCAACATGCTATGCCGGAAGGGCCTGTGACCCATACCAAAGCCTGGATTGAAATGGTGCATCGCTATCTGGCAATGACGGTGGGAGTGCTGATCGTGGCACAAGTACTGCTGGCCTGGGTTAAGCGGCAGAAGTTTCAGACCGCGCCTTTTTACTCCACGGCGTTGTTGTTGTGTGTTTGTGTGCAGGGGGCGTTTGGTATGTGGACAGTAACACTCCGGCTTCAGCCTGTGATAGTGACTACACACTTGTTGCTGGCAATGGGGTTGCTGGCAATGCTGGCATGGCTGTCGGTACGCTTGCAGGAGCCGGTCCGGGTCAGTCATGCTGCATTGCGTTTAAGGTGGCTGGCACGTCTGGCCTGGGCGATTTTGGTCGTGCAGATTGCTCTTGGCGGATGGGTCAGCACTAACTATGCTGTGCTGGCTTGCACCGATTATCCTTTATGCCAGGGGGTTCTGATTCCGCCTATGGACTTCAGCCATGGTTTTAGTTTATGGCGGGCGCTGGGTAAAACGGCCGGAGATGATTATCTGCCTTTTGCTGCGCTGACAGCTATACATTGGGTGCACCGCAATTTTGCATTACTGGTGCTGGTCAGTTCCGGGTTATTGGCTTATCGTGCACGTAAGCTGAACGGTGTGCATGGCATCGCTGATGCGATACTGATTGTACTGGCGGTCCAGTTTTTTACCGGTCTGGCCAACATCTTTTTCTCCTGGCCGCTGGTGGTCGCTGTTTTGCATAATGGCGGTGCTGCGTTACTCTTGATATTGTTGACCATGTTAAACTGCCGGGTTGCGATGCCTGTGGATTTGCGTCGCTGAATTAACATTAGGATCGTATGACCACTTTGCTTGCTCAATCCGGCCGTATTTCACAATATATGGCGTTAACTAAACCGCGTGTTACCCAGTTGGCGGTTTTTTGTGCTGTAATCGGCATGTTTTTAGCCAGTCCGGAATTACCTGACTGGCACCTGGTTGTTGCCGGTGCCGTCGGAATCTGGTTGTTGGCGGGTGCTGCATTTGCGATTAATTGTCTGGTTGAAATTGAAATTGATGCACGGATGACGCGCACGGCGCGTCGTCCGTCAGCACAAGGTGAAATTTCAGTTTCGCAGATTTTAATTTTTTCTGCGCTTATCGGTGGTGCCGGTATGTGGGTGTTGTATTTTTTAGTAAATCCGTTGACGATGTGGCTGACTTTTGCCACTTTTATCGGCTATGCCGTGATTTATACTATTGTACTGAAACCCGCGACTCCGCAAAATATTGTAATAGGCGGTTTGTCAGGTGCTATGCCGCCGGCTCTGGGATGGGCGGCTGTTGCCAATGACGTACCCATGCAGGCCTGGTTACTGGTATTGATTATATTTGTCTGGACTCCCCCGCATTTTTGGGCGCTCGCCCTGTATCGCCGTGATGAGTATGCAAAATCAGGTTTGCCTATGTTGCCAGTTACGCATGGGATGAAATTTACCGGGCTTCATATCTGGTTGTATACCATTGTGCTGGTAGCGACCACGACACTGCCATTTTCCGTGCGTATGAGCGGCTTGATTTATCTGGTCAGCGCCTTAATTTTGGGCGGGATTTTTTTGTGCTATTCCTGGCAGATTTACCGTCATTACAGTGACCAGCTGGCCCGAAAAACATTTAAGTTTTCTATTATTTACCTGTCATTGTTATTTGCCGCATTACTGGTAGATCACTATTTGCCTTTTTGAGAAAATTATGAAAAAACTGTTATTGCTTTTAAGCTTTTTGTTGTCGCTTGCCGCATGTGATCAGCATGCTAAGCCGGATTTTAAAAATACCGATATTACCGGTATTGATTATGCTAAAGAGTTTAGTTTGCCTGATTTTAATGGTAAGCAACGTACACTGGATGAATTTAAAGGTAAAGTGGTATTCATGTTTTTTGGGTATACCCAATGCCCGGATGTATGTCCTACTACCATGACGGAATTGGCTGGTGTGATGAAACAATTGGGGCCGCAAGCCGGTCAGGTGCAGGTTATTTTTGTCAGTCTTGATCCTGAGCGCGATACACGAAAAATTTTGTCTCAGTACGTTCCCGGGTTTGATTCGCGGTTTTTGGGATTGGTCGGCGACGCATCGGCTACTGAAAAAATAGCGAAAGAATTCAAAATTTTTTATGAAAAAATACCCGGTAAAACCCCTTCCAGTTACACGATAGATCACAGTGCCGGTGGTTATTTATTTGATAAAGAAGGCCATGTGCGTTTGTTTGTGCGTTTTAATCAGGGAAATGATTCCATTACTCATGATATTAAGCAATTGCTGAAATGATTACTCTGCAAAGTGGCGATGGTGCCAGTGCTAAAATCGCGTTGAATGGCGCACACGTTGTTTCCTGGATACCCGCAGGCGGACCGGAACAGTTATTCCTTAGTCGTTGTTCTGTGATGGAACCCGGGGTGGCGATCCGGGGGGGGATACCGATAATTTTCCCGCAGTTTTCGGCTTGGGGCGATTTGCCGAAGCACGGTTTTGCCCGTAGCTCCCTGTGGACGTATTGTTCGTCCGGGCACGCTGATACTGCTTTATTTGAATTGCGTGCGACGCCCGAAACACAAGGGATATGGCCACACATTTTCCTGGCACAGTTACGTGTTACCTTATCCGGGAAAAGTCTGGATGCCGAGTTCACTGTCCATAATACAGATACTACTGAATTTTCATTTACTTGCGCCTTGCATAGCTATTTGCGAGTAAAGCACGTGGAAGATGTTGTGCTGACTGGCTTGCAGGGAACACATTATTATGATTCGGTTACCGGAGTACCGGATTGTATTGAATCTGCACCAGAACTTCGGATCGGAGGGCAGGTGGACCGGATTTATATGGCATCACCAGCCGTGCTGGAGTTGCGCCAGCCGGAAAGCCGCACTCTGATTGTGCAAAGCGGATTTACTGATACGGTAGTGTGGAATCCGGGGGCTGTTGCCGGTGCTGCTTTAAGCGATCTGGAGCCGGGAGGGTATGAACGGATGCTCTGTGTCGAGTCTGCCGTGATCGGTACGCCGGTTTGTTTGCAGGCCGGTGAACAATGGCGTGGCAGCCAGCGTATGACTATGATGTGATTCTTGCCGGAGAAGGCAGATGACAGAAGCTGAATACCTCTGTCATCCGTTGCGTCTTTTTAATGTGAGTTGTCTGAAGTTGTAAAATAGCCGATACGGAATGCGCCCCAGTGCCGGTTGCCGACATAAATCGGTACTGATAAATCGTGAATGACTTCACCGGTATCGCGTTTATATGTTTGTAGTAAGAATGGTTTGGTATTGGCGCCTGCACGTGATCCGGTACGATCTTTGTAGATACGTTTAGTGCGGTTATTGATCAGATCTGTTGCGTAATCCCCGGTCAGTGGCTGGGAGAATTTATCGTTGTGCGTCGGAAAATAGCCATTATTATCGCTTGATGCCGCATAAGCGAATGTCGGAAAATCAGTCAGTACTTTTTCCTGAATCTCTGGTAAAACCTGATCGGCAAAAGCATCAAAGCTACTGGTGTGCTTGACAGGATCGGTGTTGGGAATGGGTTTGTAAGTGCGGTTAAACAGGGCTTCTTCGGTAATTTGTCCCCGTTTAATTGCCTCTTCAAATAATTGCCCGACTGCTTTTGCCGCTTTGGTTGCTGCGGCGTGGTTGACGTCGTGCGATGAGGTGGCTTTACTATTGACCATAGTCTCAAAAAGAGTCTCTGCCCGTTCCGTGAGTGCCATTGCTGAACTGGAGGCGAGAGGTAATTCGGATTCCGTTACCAACATGCCGGCATGAATTCGTACAATTGCATCTGCAATGAGTTGTGTAGTATGGGCATGCTCACGGGAAACAGCTGCGATTTGTTCGACTTCGGTCTGTGATTCTATTGAGCTGTGTTCTATGCCGGAAAGTACGCTATGCACCAGTTCTACATTTTTGACTGCATCGGTGACTTTGTCCGTCAGTGATTTCATCCCGGTTGCAGCACGTTCCGCCTGCTCACTAATTTCACGAACCATAGTGCTGATATCGTCTGTAGCAGATTTAGTGCGTTGCGCGAGCTGTCTGACTTCTCCTGCAACCACGGCAAAGCCGCGCCCGTGCTCGCCTGCACGTGCTGCCTCGATGGCGGCATTCAGTGCCAGCAGATTAGTTTGTGCCGCAATCTGGGTAATGACTTCAGTAATGCTGTGGATGTGCCGTGATTTTTCCTGAAGTACGCTCATCATTGTCAGCGCAATCTGTGCATCTTCACGTGCATTAACAATCTGGCTGAGTCCCTGGTCAACCTCAGAGCGGCCGCGTACACTTTGATTGCGCACCTCAGAGGCAACTCTGGCAGCGCGTTCTGCATTGCTGGCGATTTGCGATGTCATGCTGGCATTATGTTCTGAGCTGATGGCAATTTCTTTGGTGGTCTGTACATCACGGTCGATCTGTTTTTTAATCGAGTCAACAAAATGTGATGTCTGAGCGGAACCAATCATCATGTGATCCAGTTCTTCACTGATTACGCTGGTGAGCTGGCCCAGATTATTATCTGCCGGTTTTCGGGGCAGTAACAGTGTCGCTAAACCTGCAGCAGTTGCTAACACGGATAGTATGACGGGATTCGGTGCGGTGTCCGTCAGCCAGATAAACAGCGCAGTCAGTAACGCGCTGGTGATGAGCGCGATTATAGCGGGAATGAGTTGACGAAGTTGTATATGAGGCATGAGAAAACATCTTTCTACTTTTTGATTAAGTCCATAAAGCTTGACGCTAAACCTGAGATAGTTTCTTTTGGGGAATCTATAATAGCACTTAAATTGTACTTATCCAGTGAATTTATCTGGTAATAAAATGGATAAACCGGTGATGTGATGTTCTCTGATGAAGGCATTAAATCCCGCCTGATTATGGCATAAATTAATTACTTAATGCTTACGAAAAATTATTTCTGCAAGGTTGAGCGGCACAGTATAAAGTCCGTTCAGTATTACGGATAATGACTTTGGTGATGCTGATAAACAGTATTTTTTATCACAATCTATTGGCCGACGCATAGTAATACGCATCAGCTAAATTTTT
This sequence comes from uncultured Oxalobacteraceae bacterium, assembly GCA_903914535.1. GTDB lineage: Bacteria > Pseudomonadota > Gammaproteobacteria > Burkholderiales > Burkholderiaceae_D > Solimicrobium. The sequence continues at coordinate 2,673 of CAIWPG010000218.1, read as the reverse complement.
ATAAACTGTAAATTATGACAATACGAGAAATTTTAAAGATGGGAGATGCACGCTTGTTGCAAATTGCGCAACAAGTTCCTCCGGAGCTGATCGGGTCTGAGCAACTTAATGTGCTGATTAGCGATATGTTTGAGACCATGCATGCCAATGAAGGGGTGGGATTGGCTGCACCTCAGATTGGTGTTGACCTGCAATTGGTTTTATTTGGCTTTGAACATAATGAGCGTTATCCCCAAGCGCCTGCGGTTCCGCAAACCGTGTTGATCAATCCGGTTATCACGCCGCTGGATGTACAGCAGGAGTCCGGCTGGGAGGGGTGTTTATCTGTGCCCGGCATGAGGGGCATGGTGCCGCGCTGGCAGCGGATCAGGTATGAGGGTGTTGATCAGTACGGTGCTGCTATTGTTCGTGAAGTGGATGGTTTTCATGCGAGGGTAGTGCAGCATGAGTGTGATCATTTGTCAGGAACTTTGTATCCGATGCGGATTAATGATCTGAGTCAGTTTGGTTTTACTGAGGCACTATTTCCCGATATTGTCTGATGCTGCCTGATATGATGTTTTTAAGCGAAAAAAACGTGAGATGTCCTTAGTGTAGCTTGTTATTTATTTGCCTGATTTAGTATGATTGGCATAGTGAACACTGAAAACTGTCCCCCGCCTTTTGTTGTACCTGAGGTGATTTAGAGTGGAAATTGTGAGGAAGCAAGCTTGAAGACTTATTCAGATGCGGTGCAGACCCCTGTTATGGGGCATCCGGAAGGATTGTTCTTTTTATTTTTTACAGAAATGTGGGAGCGTTTTTCTTATTACGGTATGCGTAGTCTGCTGGTGTTGTTTCTTGTTACAACAACTGCTAAAGGTGGCTGGGGCTGGGATCGTGCAGATGCGCTGAATTTGTACGGCAGTTACACGTTTTGGGTTTATGTGACCAGCATTGTCGGCGGTTATCTGGCTGATCGTGTATTAGGTGCGCGTCGTGCGGTGGTGATTGGCAGTCTGATTATCAGTGCGGGTCATCTCTGTCTGGCGATGGATAAGCCTGCTTTCTTTTATGCCGGATTGGCGTTGCTGGTTGCCGGTACCGGTTTGTTTAAGCCTAATATGTCTACTATAGTGGGGCAGTTGTATGGTAAAAACGACAATGTAAAGCGCGATGCTGCTTATACTCTGTTTTATATGGGCGTGAACGCAGGTGCTTTTTTTGGCATGGCTCTGTGTGGTTATATCGGTGAAAAAATCTCCTGGTCATATGGTTTTGGTCTGGCTGGTTTTTTTATGATTTTAGGTGGTTTTCAGTTTTATTTTGCACAGGGTGTGTTTGGCCGCATCGGCGCTGTTCTGAATATCCGGCCTGCCGGCTTTGCCGGCGCGCAGGAGGATCATGCGCATGTTGTGCGTGACCGTTTGATTGCAATTGGTGTATTTTCAGTATTTACGATTTTCTTTTGGATGGCATTTGAGCAGGCAGGCGGTTCTATGACCATTTTTGCTAAAGATTACACCGATCGCAGTCTGGCGGGTTCTTCTGCATTAATTTTTAAAATTGTTAATACCTTATTGCTTGTGGTACCGACCATGGTGTTAACCCTGGTTCTGTCTGTTTTGTCCCGTTCGACGATAAAGCGTTACCCCTTATCCAATTTATTTTTGGTGTCGAGTTTTGTGCTTATCTGGGGCTTATTGATCTGGATGCTGGGGCGTGAATTTTCTACTGATGAAACAGAAATTCCGGCAAGCTGGTTTGGGATTCTGAACTCATTTTTTATTATTATTTTAGCACCTGCTTTTTCTTCAGTCTGGCAAAATTACTGGAAGCCGAGTGGCCCGATCAAATTTGCTACCGGATTGATGTTACTGGGTCTGGGTTTTGGTGTGCTGGCATTTGGTACCATGGGGATACCGAGTGGGGCAAAGACCGCATCGGTCAGTATGGTCTGGCTGGTGTTGGCTTATTTGTTCCACACGATGGGAGAGTTGTGTATTTCTCCGGTGGGATTATCGTATATTAGTAAACTGGCTCCTGACCGGTTGCTGGGCATGATGTTTGGTGTCTGGTTCATTATGACGGCAATCGCGAATAAACTGGCCGGTATGAGTGGTAGTATGATCGATACTTTTTCAGCAACTTATTCGCTTTCCACTTTTTTTCTTGTTTTTACGTTTCTTCCTTTTTTGGTTGCGCTGTTATTAATCGCGCTGAATAAGTGGATGTTGGGTAAAATGCACGGAGTTTTTTAAATGACTGCCGGGTGACGGACGCCTTGAGTGTTTGCAAATCGCTCCGGTGGGGTTACGGTTATTTGCCCGGCTTTTTTGTTTTGCCGGTACCGGTAAACATTGCCGGAATAAATATGTGCAAGTCTTGTATTAATTAAAATCAGTGGCGATTTTAATTTTTTATTTAAATTTTAATTAGAAAAATAATTTTTTTATTATGCGATTATATAAATTTTTAATATCTTTTTTACTCAGCACCCTGGTGCTTGGTCTGACGGTGATGCAGCCTGCTTATGCAGAACACGGCGGCGGCGAGGGTGGCGGTAACGGTTATATTAAGCTGGAATCCTTCACGGTTAACTTGCAGGGGGGGGAGCATTATTTGCAGGCCGGTCTGAGTTTAAAGGGGGGGACAGCAGATGTTGCCGGTGCTATTACTGCGCGTATGCCTATG
>CAIWPG010000217.1 GCA_903914535.1 uncultured Oxalobacteraceae bacterium | reverse complement strand
TTTTGTATTACGGCATATAGATGCTTGCGCTATGCTGCGTTGTCTGGGCATGACACAATCCCAGATTAGCTTTCTTTATTTTACCGAGTTTTCCCTGCTTGGGCTGACCGGAAGTGCGCTGGGGGCCGCAGTGGGCTATCTGGGTCATTTATTACTGATTACCTGGCTGGGAAGCCTGCTGACAACACAGTTGCCTGCGGCATCATTTTTACCTGCATGGCAGGGTATGGCTTGCGGTTTTTTGTTATTACTTGGTTTTGCCTTACCTCCGGTTCTTCAGCTACGTAATGTCCCGCATAACAGGGTGATCCGGCGTGATACCGGGTCACCTGCTGCACATACCGTTGCCAGCTATGCGACTGCCCTGATTATCTTTAGTTTTTTGTTGCGCTGGATTACAGGCGATACCAAAATCACAGGACTCACATTACTGGGCTTTTCACTGGGATTTATTCTGTTTTCGGCATGTGCGTGGTTAGCCTTGCGTGGCTTAAAACCATTGCGCTCCTGGTTTGATTTCCCTGGCTGGCGTTTTGCCATTAATAGTTTGCAGAGACGTCCTGCAACCAGTGTTATTCAGGTGGTTGCGCTTGCCTTAGGCTTAATGGCATTGCTGTTATTAACGGTTATTCGCGCAGATTTACTGTCTGCATGGCAAAAATCTATCCCGGCAGATGCGCCAAATCAATTTATCATCAACATTTTGCCAGAGCAAAAAACAAATTTGCGTGACACGCTGCTACAACATCAGGTAACAGAGCCCGCATTTTATCCCATGATCCGGGGCCGGTTAATTGCCGTGAATGAAAATGCTGTTTCTGCTTCCGGCTACAATACCGACAAGGCCCGTCGTTTGGTTGAGCGTGAATTCAACCTTTCTGCCATGGCACAGATGCAAAAGCATAATAAACTGATTGCCGGGCAGTGGTTTTCCGCAGTACCAGGTAGCCAATCCGGTAATATGCAGGGTGAAGCCTCGGTCGAAGAAGGTATTGCCACAAGCTTGCGATTGAAACTAGGCGATCATTTGCGGTTTGATGTGGCAAGCCAGCAAGTCGACGTACGTATTACCAGTATCCGTAAGCTGGATTGGGATTCGATGCAGGTGAATTTTTTTGTGATCATCAACCCGTCCAGTGCAATTGATTTACCCCAGTCCTGGATTACTGCTTTTCGTCTTCCCCCGGGGCAAGGTAAGTTAATTGCAGAACTGACAAAAAAATTTCCCAACCTGACTATTATCGATACCGGTGCTGTGCTGAATCAGGTACGAAATGTATTGGATCAGGTTGTGGCAGCCGTAGAATTTTTATTTTTATTTACACTGCTATCCGGCATTATGGTGTTATATGCGGCACTGCAAAGCTCGCAACAGCTACGCTTGCAGGAAGCTGGTTTGTTACGGGTACTGGGGGCATCCCGGCAGCAGTTATCACAGGCGCAATGGGTAGAATATGGTCTGTTGGGCTCACTGGCCGGCTTTCTGGCCGCCAGCGGCGCAGCAGCGACAGGCTGGATACTGGCCAGTCGTGTGTTTGATTTCGCCTTTCAGCCCAGTCCCTGGTTGTGGGTAGTTGGTATGCTGGCAGGCTGCGGGTGCGCATTACTGGGTAGCTGGGCAGGCTTGCGCACGATTCTGAACCAACCACCCCTGATGAGTTTGCGGGCATGGTAAATTTTATGCGTCTATATGGCGGTTTTCGTACAGCAGCCAGCTATTTTTGATAAAATGCGCCCCTGTTGATGATGGTTAAATGGAATAGTAAGTATGAATCAGACAAATACAAATGTAGATGAAGTTATGACGCAAACCGAATCGGTAACTTTGCCGGAAACCGAAACCAAGACAGAAGAAGTGACACTATATGATGAAATTGGTGGCGCTGAAAAATTACGTGAATTGGTTGACCGCTTCTACGATTTAATGGACCTGGAAGCCGATTTTACGACGGTACGCGTCATGCATCCTACTCCTATGGATAGCTCCAGAGATAAACTATTTTTCTTTTTAAGCGGCTGGATGGGCGGCCCCAACCTGTATATTGAACAATTTGGTCATCCGCGTTTACGGGCACGCCATTTGCCTTATTCTATCGGCGTAGCAGAGCGTAATCAATGGCTGGTGTGTATGGCAAGCGCTATGCTGGATGTCGGTTTGAATGAAGCACTACGCGACCGTTTACTGGAGTCGTTTTACCAGACCGCAGACTGGATGCGCAATCGCAAAGACTAATTTGTATTACTACGCTCCGGCACCACGGTTATCCCCTTTTTTACGCTGTCTGGCGCGAGTGCCGCACCTGAATCCTTCTTGCGGCAACAGCGCACTATCCATTAGCCTTGCCACTTTTTTTATTATACTTTACCCACTTTATTCATTTGTTCTCACTCATCTATACGGGATTTATCATGCAAATACGCTCTTATTTTTTACGGGTGGTTAATTCATGACATCCCTGACACCAACGATACAATGGCAAGAAGCGCAGCAAACCAGACAAGCCCTGTGGCACTCTGAAAGCGGTGCGCCTGCACCAACGCGCGTTCAATTCACTAATGACACCATTACGGCAGATGCTGCATATAAGCTCGCATGCGAAGGAACTGCATTTCTGTGGAGCGGTGATTTTCAGAATGCGCGCCAATTACTGCAAGCGCTGGCACGTCGCTGTGACCGTCCGCCAAAAAAACCACGCCCGATAGCCGAAGGCACCACGCCATCACAACTGTTTAATTTACATCGTCAGTCACAATCGCAGCGCGCCCGAATTCTGTCTATGGTGCTGATTCCGCTAAATGCTGATTATACGATTCCGCTGCGACGTGCACCGGATGTGGTTTCTGCCTGCATTGAAGCATTTGGCCCGATTACCGCGCATAACGCAGAACAGCAAATTACAGTTATTTCATTGCGTGAATTGCAGGGACTGATAGGCGCGCATGAATGGCGTAAGAAAGGGGTAGATATTCCGGCACTGGGTCAGAAAATACATCCGCACTATGGTGTTTTTTCACCGGTACGCGGTGAGTATATCGACCTGGTGGCGACAACACCATTACCACCTTCAGCAAATCTGGCATTTGATATTGGTACCGGAACCGGCGTGCTGGCAGCTTTACTGGCACAACGCGGCGTGCAGCGTATCATCGCAACTGATCAGGACCCGCGCGCGCTGGCATGTGCCCGGGAAAATCTGGACAGACTTGATTTATCCGCTCAGGTAGAACTGCTCTCTACCGATTTATTTCCGGCCGGCCGTGCCCCTTTGATTGTCTGTAACCCGCCCTGGATACCTGCGCGCCCCAGCTCTCCCATCGAATATGCTATTTTTGACCCGGAAAGCCGTATGTTGCGCGGATTTCTGGCTGGTTTATCCGGCCATTTGGATGTAAAAGGAGAAGGGTGGTTATTATTGTCCGATTTTGCTGAACGCCTTGGTTTGCGCCCACGTCACCAGTTGCTTGAATGGATAGCACAAGCCGGTTTGCAGGTCGCTGAACGTATCGACATTAAACCTGGCCATTCTAAAGTGACTGATACGACTGATCTTTTACATTTTGCCAGATCAGCAGAAGTCACCTCATTATGGCGTCTGACCAGTAAATAAAACTAATGTTAAGACCCGTCTTATGTGGCTGGCTTTCAGGCAAGCCACGACAAATACGATCTGTCACATGTGAGCAATTAGGAATCCGGAGTTTTTATGAGTACCAAACCAGCACGAATTTTGACATTCAAATGCAAAAAATGCAGTAAATCAGTTCAGGTCTTTTTACAAAAAGTCTCGGCATGCTCACATATTCAGCCATACCAAGGCTTGTGTAACTGCGGAGAATTACACCGTTATGCGACAGGGCAAAAAGAAGCCGTTGATTCGTTTATGGCCAGCCCGGACGGAAGCTGGTCACATCACCATTAATTGACGCAC
>CAIWPG010000216.1 GCA_903914535.1 uncultured Oxalobacteraceae bacterium | reverse complement strand
CAGGCCTACCTGCGCTTATGTGATGAATTTGGCGGCCTTGATGCTTATCTGTGGGCTTTTACCGATGGGCAATCTGTCGTTGGCCACTGGGCGGATTACAAGCAGGTACCAACTAAAACCACCTTATCTGACCGTATTTCAAAAGATCTTATTCAGCGTGGCTTCAAATTTGTGGGCACGACTATTATATATGCCTATATGCAGGCTGTCGGCATGGCGGATGACCATGCTTTGACTTGCTTTAAGCGCGATGCCGCCTCCGGTGGTCAATAACAGGCGCTGACGATGAATGCAGTCAGTTTAAATATATCACTGTCCGGGTATTATTTGCGCAGTTGTCCGGGTAGTTATTTCGCCTGAAAAAAAATATAAAAATAATTAGGACATTATTTGACCGTTTTTGCGGCAGCAAGCTAAAATGGCGGGTTAATTAACAACGGAATGACTCGCATGACATATCGACGTCCCCTGATTGCTGGTAATTGGAAAATGAATGGCGGCCTGAAGACTAATGCCGCTTTGCTTGCTGAGTTAACTGCCGGCATGGCAGAGTTGGGATTGTCACAAAGCGCGGCTGCTACGGCCGTCGGTGTTGCTGTCTGCGTTCCTGCACCTTATCTGGCGCAAGTGCGGACAGTTTTGCAGGGTTCTCCTGTTGCGTGGGGTGCGCAGGATGTTTCCGCTCATGCCAGCGGTGCTTACACGGGTGAAGTTGCTGTGGATATGCTCCGGGAATTTGATTGCAGTTATGTGATTGTTGGTCATTCTGAGCGTCGCAGCTTTCATGCTGAAACCGATTCTGTTGTGGCGCAAAAAACGTTGCGGGCATTAAGTGCCGGGCTGACCCCTATTGTTTGTGTCGGTGAAACGCTGGCAGAGCGTCAGTCGGAGCAGACTGAGGCGGTGGTCGGGCGTCAGCTTGCTGCCGTTCTGGCAGTGCTGGATGCTGCGACACTGGCGCGGATTGTGCTTGCCTATGAGCCTGTATGGGCGATCGGTACCGGTGTCACAGCTACGCCGCAGATGGCGCAGCAGGTACATGCATTTCTTCGTGCAGAACTGGCTTTGGTTGACGCCTCTGCGGCGGCCCGCGTTGCAATTTTATACGGCGGCAGTATGAAGCCGGAGAATGCAGCCGAGCTGTTGGCAATGGATGATATTGATGGCGGCCTGATTGGCGGAGCGGCGCTGAAATCCGCCGATTTTTTAAGTATTATTTCTGCTGCGGCAAATGCAGTGTAATGCCTGACAGTGGTTGACAGCGGCTGACGGATTGGCGTTGTTTGTGTTGGTTGGTCTGGTATATATCAGACCCGGCAGGGGCAGGCTTCGATCCCCCGGCCCCGGTTGATATATAGCAGTTTGGTGATTTGAGAATGTGTGCTGCTTTGGATGAGATTGTCCTGTCGCGGTATACGGAAATATTAATTTTTTTGGATGTTAAAATGAACACGTTATTTACAATCGTAGTCGTTATTCAGGTGCTTGCAGCGTTGAGTATCATAGGTCTGGTGCTGATGCAGCATGGTAAAGGTGCTGATATGGGTGCTGCGTTTGGTTCCGGCGCTTCAGGTAGTTTGTTTGGTGCGACCGGTTCGTCCAATTTTATGTCTAAAGCGACGGCTATCGCGGCCACCGTGTTTTTTGGTGCGACCCTGACCCTGGCATATCTTAGTAATAAACATACTGCACCGGCGGATGGCGTGATGGATGGTCTGGTTGCGCCTAAGCCGGCAGTTACAGTGCCGGCAGTTTCAGCTTCCGGCACGGCTTCAGGTGCTGTTTCTGCTCCGGCTGCCGCTGCTGCACCTGCAAAAGCAGCTGCTTCACAGGGTCAGGCCAATCAAATTCCAAAATAAATGGCAAGTCAGTAGTTGATAGCAGTGGATTTTCGCTATTTGTACAAAAAAAAGAGGTAAATTGCTTGTATTGACGTAATTCTTCGTTGAACAAATACAACAAACCCAGTACAATAGCGCCACTTAGTAATGCCGACGTGGTGAAATTGGTAGACACGCTATCTTGAGGGGGTAGTGGCGAAAGCTGTACGAGTTCGAGTCTCGTCGTCGGCACCAAAGCAAAATCAGTATATCTCTGCATGTTGTATCGGGGGGGTTGTAGTACTCAACTTGATTTGGCTGAATTAAACGTAAAATTTTTACGTAACTAATTTGACGTAACTTATTGACGTGGCTGTCTGGCGAAGATAAAGAACGATAATAAGCTTAACTTGTTGGTGTGGTGCAGGCCTTAAATCAAAACCACTATTTAGCTTATATTGCCCAATCGTAAACCCCAAAGAACCGGCGATCATCTCTGAAACTGTAGGCGGAGTGGCGGGGGGGTTGGGAGTGCTGACGGTCAACTTCACCAACGGGGTGAT
>CAIWPG010000215.1 GCA_903914535.1 uncultured Oxalobacteraceae bacterium | reverse complement strand
TGTTCTGCTTTTTGGCATTCATCTGCTAAAAAAAAGCAAAGGTTTTTTGTCCATTTTTCAGCTAAAACATTAGCCGTCTTTGATGATTTTTCGATAACGGCGTGCATGAACTTGTAAAGCTGTTCTTTTGCTTCATCAAAGTTCTGAATATTTGCAGTTACTTCGTAATCATAATCAGCCATCGCGTTTTCTTAAAAACTCTTCAAGTACCTTTTGGGAATTTTCCTTTGATCCAAAGTTAATTCCCTTCTCGGTCAAAATAGCTTTTTCTTCGACTCAATTTCATTGCTTATCCGGTGTGATGGCATTTAATTTTGCCGGAATGTTTCTTTATATTGCCGCAGCACCAGTTTTTTTAACCCGGCATTTAGGTTTAAGCCCTCATGAATTTGCCTGGCAGTTTGTGCCCATGGTTGGCGGGATTTTTTTAGGTGCTTTGGGTGCAAACCGGTTAGCGGGGCGGCTGCCGGTGGCACGGCAGGTGCAGCTTGGATTCTTCTTATTATTTTTTGCTACAGCCGGTAATGTTATTTATCACAGTATTTTTCCGCCAGCCTTGCCCTGGTCTATGGTGCCCTTATTTTTCTATGCATTCGGCATGTCGCTGAACGCCCCTGTAGTCACATTAATGATACTTGATTTATTTCCTGCTACACGCGGCATCGTTGCTTCATGTCAGGCATTTTCAACGATGATCCTGAGTTCGGTTGTAGCGGGAGTCATTGCACCTGTCCTGGATCGTTCTGCAGTGTGCTTGTCATACGGTCAGTTATGCTTTTCGTGTATCGGTTTAGTCTGCTGGATACTGGCCCGCAGAAATCAAAAAAAGATTGCATATTAAAAACATTGCTTATTTGAATGTAATAAAAAACAACACAAATTGGTTTCGTGCTTGAGTCATATTTTGATTAAAGTTATAGTTTACACATCCTCTTGGTGTGCAGTGCATCAATTTTGTGTATATGCAAAGATTTTGCTTGTTTTGATGCTTAAATGAACTAATTTCAGCTTATTTTGATGTTTGTTGCTGGTATTTTTATGCATTTTTTTGTTATTTTTCGTAAATTAACGCAGTTGCAGCATGGAAAATTTACAAAAACAATGACTTCCTTGAGGATGCAGGCCAGGTTGCTGTTGATCGGGCTTGCTGCGTTCTTAATCCTTTTCAGGAGTACGGAAATGAATAAATCGTTATTAGTTGCAGCCTTGTCGGGTGTATTTAGTACTTCATTTGCTCAGTCTGATGTGACCGTGTACGGTCTCTTGGATGCAGGTGTTTCATACAGTGATGCCTTGCCGGCTGGTTCAAAAACTACGCTGTCCAGCGGAATGGAGTCTGGTTCACGCCTTGGTTTTAAGGGATCGGAAGAGTTGGGAAGCGGATTAAAAGCCTTGTTTGTGCTTGAGCAGGGTATCAGACTTCAGGATGGTGAATCCGGTCAGGGTGGTAAAACATTCGGACGTCAGGCTTATGTTGGCCTGACTGGTGATTTTGGTGCTTTTAAGCTTGGGCGTCAGTATAGTCCGCTCAACGGAGCGCATGGTGTGGTTGACCCGTTTGAGCACGGTTTAGCTGGTGATTTCAGTAACTTTTTTGGAACTGATGCCGACAACGAATACCGGTATGAGCGTATGAATAATGCGCTTAATTACACCACGCCGGATCACTTGGGCGGGTTCAGGGGTGAGGTTGCCTATGGTTTTGGCGGACAAGCAGGTTTCCCCAGTGCCAGTCGTCAGTTTGGGTTTTCTTTAGGTTATTCCAATGGCCCGGTAGATATTGTTTATGCTTACCATAATGCCAATAACGATAAAGTTACTAATGGTGTGGAGGTAAGTAATCCTTCGTTCACCAGTAACTTTTTGGGTGCCAGTTATGATTTTGGTGTCGCTAAGGCACGCCTCGCTATGGATCAGAATTTACAAGGCGATACGATAAAAAATAATGATTACCTGCTGGGTGTTTCTGTTCCGTTTGGCGCGGATGGCCTCAGTGGAATTTATGCTGATTATATATACAAAAATAATCAATTGGGCGTGAGTGGCGGAGCCAGTCAATATGCGTTGGGTTATTCTTATCGTTTATCAAAACGTACGGATCTGTATTCAGCAGTTTCTCATATCGTGAATCAGGCGAATGCCACATTAGGGGAAACTAGTGAGGCAGGGAAAAATGTTACTAAGGTACAAGCGGGTATTCGTCATAAATTTTAATGCATGGCCTTAATTTTTTAAGTGATGTTTGTGTCCGTGTGGCTTGTGTTTGCATCCGTACTGTAATATGAAAGGACAAAAAAGCAACTTAGCTTGCTTTTTTGTCCTTTGTGCCGTGTTTCTGCATTTGGGGAGGCCTGTGTCTGTATTGCATGATGCAGTGATGTTTTTGGCAGGGCAGGCGGTGCTGACGTTGTGTTTTATTTTTCGTATTTTTTATTCATTGCCGTCAGCTAGTTCGTCAGGATCAGGCGATGCGCCCGGAATGACGTAGCTTTCTTCCGCCCAGGCACCCAAATCAATTTTTTTACAGCGGTCGGAGCAAAATGGGCGAAATGGGCTGTTATTATCCCAAACTACTTTTTTTTTACATTGAGGGCAATCTACGATCATTTTGAGGTTCTTTATTAGCGTGGCTTAGGTAATGACGGGTTTGATGCGTTAAAAATTGCAGAGGGTAAGATCAAATGGAATTTCGCTTTCGAACGCACGTGGCTTTAACGTGCCATCCTGTGACATAAAACGTACCCACAACATGTATTTATTGGCAGAAATTTCTGGTATGGCTCCCAGTGTTTCATCTAGTCGTAAACGGATTAGCTGGTACGTTTTTCCTTGTAGCATTTGTTGATAGCTACCTGCCTGTGCGATCATTTTTGTCGTGCCACTGGATTCGCGTAAGAGCTTTAAAACGAGTGATATCGCATCAAACAGGGGAGCTAAGGGTGCAAACCAGGTGCTAATGTCGGCGCGACGTTTTTCTGTACTATTATTTTGCCATGCGTAATAGGACGGTAAGTCAAATTCACATGCGCCGCCGGGGATAATGGTACGGCCGCGTATACTCATCAGCCACTCATTATCGCGGATATTTTGTCCTGATTTTCCCTGACATGCCACCAGGGCTGTGCTGATTCTGTCCACTTCTTCAATGACTGAATTGAGCGTGTCGGCCTGCACGTTGGGATTGGATCGGAATCCTAACAGAGTTTGCTTTTGTCTTTCCAGTTCTTGTAACAGGTCGGATTTTATATCG
>CAIWPG010000214.1 GCA_903914535.1 uncultured Oxalobacteraceae bacterium | reverse complement strand
GTCCCAGAGTCCCCATTAAATGTTGCTGTGCACAGAATGGCTTCGCTCTGCTTTTTCTCAAATGGTATTCACCATTGATATCCAGCATCCAGGTATTCATATTATCTTTAAGGTATGGTTGTAATCCTTCTGCCATGACGCGTTTTTTGAGATTTTTATCCAAAACAGGAAAAGCAACTTCAATACGCCGAAATAAATTGCGGTTCATCCAATCTGCACTGGCCAGATAGGTATCATGTGCCAGATCGTTACGGAAATAGTAAATCCGGCTGTGCTCAAGAAAGCGCCCGATGATGGAGCGTACCTTAATATTTTCGGATAGTCCCGGAATGCCTGGTCGCAGGGCGCACGCACCACGTACTATCAGTTCAATTTTAACCCCGTCACCGGAAGCTGCATACAGCGCCTTGATCACAGTTTCATCGAGCAAGGCATTCATTTTTGCAATGATCAGGCCTGGTTTGCCCGATTTAGCCAGTCGTGCTTCATTTTTAATGGCTTTAATGAGCTGATTGTGAAACGAAAAAGGAGCAAGCCATAAATGGTGTAATTTTTTATGCTTAGTCAGACTGGTTAAGTGAATGAAAATCTCATTGACGTCGGCAGTGATGTCCGGATGGGCTGTCAGTACGCCGAAATCGGTATAAAACTTAGTCGTGCTGGGGTGATAATTGCCGGTGCCCAGATGCGCATATAAACGTAATTGATGACCGGCTTCGCGGCGTATAACCAGTGCCAGTTTTGCATGGGTTTTTAGTCCGACTACGCCATAAACAACCTGCGCGCCGGCCCGTTGCAGCCGGTCGGCCCAGTTAATGTTAGCTTCTTCATCAAAGCGTGCCATTAATTCGACAATAACGGTCACTTCTTTGCCTTCCTGAGCGGCCGTAATCAGTGCTTCCATTAAATCCGAATTCATCCCGGTACGGTAAATGGTTTGCTTGATAGCGACCACATCCGGATCTTGTGCAGCACTGCGAATAAAATCGATTACGGTCTGGAACGATTGAAACGGGTGATGCAACAGTAAGTCTTGTTTACGTAAGGCAGTAAAAATATCGCTTTGTGTAAATGGCGCCTGTGCTATCGAATGAAATGGCGGGAAACGTAATTCTGGCAGCGAAACCAACTGAGCTAATTCAGATAAACGTGCCAGATTGACCGGGCCGTTGACTTCGTACAGCCGCGTCTGGTCAAGGTTGAATTGTTCCAGTAAAAACTTAGACAGGTTGGGCGGGCAGTTTTTGGCAACTTCCAGTCGTACTGCTTCGCCAAACTGGCGCCCCTGTAATTCCCCTTGTAATGCCTGACGCAGATTTTTGACTTCTTCTTCATCGACCCACAGATCACTGTCACGTGTAACACGGAACTGTGAGTAGGCGATAACTTCGCGCCCATTAAATAAGTCTGCGATATGTGCATGTATGACCGAAGACAATAAGCAGAATGATTCACAGCCTTTATTGGCTAACTCCGGCGGAAGACGAATAATGCGGGGCAGGACCCGTGGTGCTTTAACAATAGCAATCGCCGTGCCGCGACCAAAGGCATCTTTCCCGGCAAGCGAAACGATAAAATTCAGGCTTTTATTGACTACTTGTGGAAAGGGGTGTGCCGGGTCCAGTCCGATTGGGGTCAGGAGCGGGCGTACTTCACGTTCAAAATAGGCTTTAACCCAGGCGCGTTGCGCATTGCTGCGATCATTGTGCCGGAGTAAATGTACGCCTTGTGCTGATAATAAAGGAAGTATCTCTTCATTTAATACGGCATATTGCCGTTCAACGATGCGATGCGTTTCGATGGCGATACGTTGCAGCGAATTTTGTAAGCGCGGATGAATGCGGGGTGAATCATTATGTTGTGCCAGCAGACTGGCTACGCGTACTTCAAAAAACTCATCCAGATTGCTACTGGCAATACTCAGGTAGCGTAAACGCTCTAACAGGGGGACATTGCTATCTTCCGCCTGTGCCAGGACGCGCCAGTTAAATGCAATCTGTGATAGTTCACGATCTAAAAAAATGTTTTCTTTTTTTCCGTCAAAGGGGCTTGCCACACTGGAGGTCATTTGATAAGGGTCTGGTAGTGGTTTGTTTGTTGCATCTTCAGGAATGAGTCTGGATTTTAATTTGGATTTTAAAGAGTCATCAGTACTGCGCGTCTTGCTCATGCTGAACCTTGTTATTGTTAGAAGTAAATTATAGTTCTTTTTTGTGACTTGATCATGACATTGATTGTAATGAAATTAATCAATTTGTGACATGTCATGGAATTGTCATATACCTGTCACAAACACAGAGTAAAGTGCGACAAGTACTAAAATCGTGTGAAATGCTTAATCTAATCATCATGGAGAGAATATGCGAGTGAGTCAACTAGTAAAAACCTTGGTTGTAATGGCAGGTGCTTCTGTAACTTTTTCTGCCGTACATGCTGCTGATATGACGGGGGCAGGTGCGACTTTTCCGTATCCTATCTATGCAAAATGGGCAGAAGCCTATAAAAAAGCCACAGGTAACGGGTTGAATTACCAATCGGTAGGCTCTGGTGCCGGTATTAAACAAATTAAGGGTAATACCGTGGATTTCGGTGCTTCCGACATGCCGCTGAAAGCAGAAGAGCTGGATGCTGCGGGATTGACACAATTCCCGGCAATTATGGGCGGTTTGGTTCCGGTCGTAAATCTGGATGGCATTGCAGCTGGCAAATTAAAAATGACGGGTGAGGTGTTGGCAGGTATCTACCTTGGCAAAATTACTAAGTGGAATGCGCCGGAAATCGTTGCATTAAATGGTGATATTAAATTGCCTGCAACTGATATTGTTGTTGTACATCGTTCAGACGGATCTGGCTCTACATTTTTGTGGACTGATTACTTATCTAAAGTCAGTGCTGAATTTAAATCAGTGGTTGGTGCCAGTACTGCAGTGAAATGGCCGGTCGGTCTGGGTGGTAAAGGCAACGAAGGCGTTGCTGCCAGTGTTCTGAATGTCAAGGGTGCTATCGGCTATGTTGAGTACGCCTTTGTTAAAAAGAACAAAATGATCTACGCACAGATGAAAAATCATGATGGCAATTATGTTGAGCCTAGTGATGACACATTTAAGGCTGCCGCTGCCGGTGCTGAGTGGTCTAAAGTGCCGGGTTATAACATCGTTCTGACTAATCAGTCCGGAAAAAGCAGCTGGCCGGTCACTGGTGCATCGTTCATTTTGATGCATAAAAAACAGGATGACGGTGCTAAAGGGCGTGAAGTCCTGAAATTTTTTGACTGGGCCTACAAAAATGGTGGTGCCATGGCAGCAGAACTTGATTATGTGGCCATGCCAGCCAGTGTTGTGAAATTGGTTGAAGATACCTGGAAAACTGATTTGAAAGATGCTGCCGGTAAAGCAATCTGGTAATGAGCCTTGTGTAGTTTTTGTTTGTGTCTTGGTTATAAACACCTCAGGTACTTTAATTTCAGGTAATTCAACGTCTTAACTACTCGTCGCATTAATTACTTGTATAACACCACGGCCTGGTTGTGTCAGAGGACATTGCCAGGCTGGTTAAAATGGGTTATCTCATGCATATAAATATTTCATCCGATATGACCGCTACCTCGGTAAAAGAAGTGAAAGATCACATCGCTAAAGAAAAGAGGGATAGCATGCGCTCTGAGCGATTGGGCGACTTTTTATTTCATAAAGTTACCTTTGGCTTTGCACTCAGTGTATTACTGGTGCTGTTAGGTATTATCGTTTCTCTTTTAATCGGCGCATGGCCTGCCCTGAAGGCGTTTGGCCCGTCGTTTATTACTACCATTGAGTGGGACCCTGTGAATGATCAGTACGGTGCGCTTATTGCCATCGTAGGAACTCTGGTGACCTCAATGATTGCGCTTTTAATTGCATTTCCAATTAGTTTTGGGATTGCCTTATTTTTAACGGAAATTTGTCCCGCATGGTTAAAACGTCCGCTCGGCACTTCGGTCGAGTTGTTGGCCGGTGTGCCCAGCATTATCTACGGTATGTGGGGTTTGTTTATTTTCGCGCCTTTTTTTGCTGAACACGTTCAGCCGTTGTTAGCGGCTACCCTTGGCCGTATGCCAGTTGTCGGTCAGTTATTTCAGGGCCCGATGATAGGGATCGGTATTCTGACTGCCGGTGTTATCCTGGCGATTATGATCATTCCTTTTATTGCATCTGTTATGCGCGATGTGTTTGAAGTGGTTCCGCCGGTGTTAAAAGAATCAGCTTATGGTTTGGGTTGTACCAAATGGGAAGTTGTCAGAAAAATCGTTCTGCCATACACCAAAATCGGTGTGGTAGGTGGTGTGATGCTGGGTCTGGGACGTGCATTGGGTGAAACCATGGCGATTACTTTTGTCATTGGTAATGCGCACCAGTTGTCGTTTTCTTTATTTGCGGCGGGTAACAGTATTGCTTCTACACTGGCGAATGAATTTGCTGAGGCAGATACCGTGTTACATGTGTCTTCGTTGTACGCACTTGGTTTAATCCTGTTTGTAATTACCTTGGTTGTGTTGTCTGCTGCCAAATTAATGCTGCTTGGTTTGCAGCGAAATGAAGGTAAAAAATAATGTCTTCTGAATTAACTCCTGCAGACGTAGTATCTGTTGAGCGGATAGCCGTACCGGTCGTTACTCCGGCTGTTAATGTTGTGTATCTGCGCCGCTTACTTATGCATCGTATTGGTATATTTTTGTCATTTTTAGCGATGACCATAGGCATTTTCTTTTTACTATGGATACTTGCTACGCTGTTTATAAAGGGCTTTAGTGCGCTGAATATCGGCATGCTTACCCAATCTACTCCTGCTCCCGGCTCTGACGGGGGTGGTTTGCTGAATGCCATTGTCGGTAGTCTGATGATGGTGTCGGTTGCGACTTTAATCAGTACGCCTATCGGGATTGCGGCTGGTTTGTATCTGGCTGAGTACGGCGAAGCAAATTGGTTTGCTCAGTTAACACGTTTTGTTACTGATATTATGTTATCTGCGCCATCCATTGTTATTGGTTTGTTTGTTTATGCATTGTATGTTGCCAATGTGAGTCATTTTTCCGGGTGGGCCGGTAGTATTGCTATTTCTCTGATCGCCGTTCCTGTGGTGGTACGCACTACGGATAATATGCTGCAACTGGTGCCGGGTAGTTTGCGTGAAGCCGCTTTTGCTCTGGGTGCGCCTCAGTGGAAAGTCGCCATTCTGATTCGCCTGCGTGCGGTTAAAGCGGGTGTGATTACCGGTGTATTGCTGGCGGTTGCACGCATTTCGGGCGAAACGGCACCTTTATTGTTTACAGCTTTAAATAATCAATTTTTCAGTTCGGACATGAATAAACCCATGGCCAATTTGCCAGTTGTTATCTATCAGTTTGCCATGAGTCCTTATGATAACTGGCGCGCGCTTGCCTGGGGCGGTGCATTGCTGATTACCCTGAGTGTGCTGAGCTTAAACATTCTGTCACGTACTATATTTAATCAAAAGGTTCAGAGCTAAATCTATGAATTCTTCCGCTATCCATCCGACTCCAGTTCCGACTGCACATCCGGCGATTCAAATATCCGGCCTGAATTTTTTTTATGGCTCAACACAAAGCCTTAAAAATATTAATCTGAACATTCACGATAAAAAAGTGACTGCTTTCATCGGACCTTCCGGTTGTGGTAAATCCACATTGTTGCGCACTCTCAATCGTATGTATGATCTCTATCCCGGCCAGCGTGCTGAAGGTAGCATTGTGTACAACGATAAAAATATATTGGCTCCTGAGCAGGACATTAATATGTTGCGTGCCAAAATTGGTATGGTCTTTCAAAAACCGACACCATTTCCTATGTCGATTTACGACAATATTGCATTTGGCGTGCGCTTGTACGAAAATCTGTCCCGCGGTGAGATGAATGAACGTGTTGAGTGGGCTTTGAATAAAGCAGCACTATGGAGCGAAGTCAAAGACAAGCTCAATAAAAGTGGTTTAAGTTTGTCAGGTGGACAGCAACAGCGTTTATGCATAGCGCGTGGTGTTGCTGTGAAGCCGGAAGTACTGTTGCTGGATGAGCCGACTTCTGCGCTGGACCCGATTTCTACCGCAAAAATTGAAGAGTTGATCAGTGAATTAAAGCAAGACTATACGATTGCTATTGTCACGCATAATATGCAGCAGGCTGCACGCTGTTCTGATTACACCGCTTATATGTATTTGGGCGAGCTGGTTGAGGCTGGAGTAACAGATCAGATATTTATGAATCCGGGTAAAAAAGAAACGCAAGACTATATTACCGGCCGTTTTGGCTGATGTAAGCCTGGATTTTTCAGTGGCAGGGCTAAGAGTAAGCAGCGAATATTAAATTAAGGAAATAACGATGACTGGCGAACACTCTTCCAGACAATACGATGCAGATTTAGAAACTTTGCGTTCCAAAGTTTTGTTAATGGGTGGTTTGGTTGAAAACCAATTTCATGATGCTATTTCCAGTTTCAGAAGTGCGAATACGGAATTGGCCTCTGCTGTTATGGCATCGGATGACGATGTGAATCAACTGGAAGTGAATCTGGATGATGCTTGTCGCCAATTGATTTTGAAGCGTCAGCCTGCTGCCAATGATTTACGTACGGTAATGGCAACCGTGAAGGTTATTACTGATCTGGAACGTATCGGCGATGAGTCTACTAAAATTGCACGTATTGCTAAAAATAAAGATTTACAACGTGGCTCGCTGATTTTTAATGACTATGAAACGATCCGGGTTCTGGCATCTAAAGCCAGTAATTTATTACATGATGCGTTGGATGCGCTGGCGCGCCTTGACGAAAAGCAAGCAGTATCCCTGATACTTCAGGATACGATTATTGACCATGATTTTAGTTCTGTGATGCGTAATCTGATTACGTATATGATGGAAGATCCGCGTACTATTTCATCTGCTCTGGATACCTTATGGGTTGCCAAAGCGATTGAACGCATCGGTGATCATGCTAAAAATATTGCTGAGCATGTCATATTCATTGTTGAGGGCAAAGATATCCGCCACACTGATTACGCTAAGAGTAAGCATGGCGAATAATAGTATTTTCTTTTTAATTTATGAGTCAGACTACCAGTCGGCCTGCCAGGCGGCTCAGGGGCGAGGTTGCTTATGAGCATGGATAAAACCACGATACTTATCGTGGAAGATGAGCCTGCCATTGTTGAATTGGTGAGCTTCACGCTACGTGCGGCGGGCTGGAATTCTTTTTCTGTCGGCAATACTGCAGATGCCTGGGAATTTATTGGTCGCCGTATGCCCCAACTGGTGCTGCTTGACTGGATGCTGCCAGACCAGAGCGGTCTGCGTCTGTTGTCTAAAATCAGAGCCGACCGGCAGTTTAGTGAACTGCCGATTATTATGCTGACGGCAAAAAGCATGGAAGAAGACAAGGTTGCCGGACTGGAGCACGGTGCGGATGATTATATTACCAAACCTTTTTCCCCGCGAGAATTGACGGCACGAATTAAAGCATTATTGCGGCGAAAAGTGCCTGAGCACGGACAGGGAGTGTTGTCTGTCGGTCCTATTGTGCTTGATCCGATTAGTTGCACGGTGACTATTTCTGATGCCAAAATCGATATTGGTCATGCTGAATTTAAATTGCTTAAATTTTTTATGGCGCATCCTGAACGGGTTTTTTCACGTAGTCAGTTGCTCGATAAAGTGTGGGGTGACCATGTCGTTATCGAGGAACGTACTGTGGATGTACATGTGTTGCGTCTGCGTAAAGTGTTGAAGTCAGCCGAAGTGCTGATTAAGACAGTGCGTAGCGTTGGGTACATGCTTTCTGAAAAATAATGGTCGTTTTTTTCTGCTTGCGTTCACGCTGATTTCAATCTGACACCCCTTTTATTCATCTTGCCAGGCGAGGGGTGTGCGCCAGATTGACTCTTTCTGTAGTGATGAATCCTTAGAGATATAAAAATAATGAGTCCTCGCATTTTGTTTTGGGTTCCTGCTTTGCTAAGGCTGGCCCTGGTTTTTGTTGTGGCATTGGTAGCCGGTTTTTTTGGTGGTAAGGTGTGGGGAATCGTTGCTTTATCATTCTCTTTGCTCCTCCTGGTTGGTGTGCAACTGTATTATTTATATCTTCTTTCTGTCTGGCTGGATAAGCCGGACAGCAGCAGGTTGCCGGATGGTTGGGGTGCCTGGACTGAAATATTTTCTCGTTTATATCGTTTGCGCCGTGATGATGAAAAAAATCAATCAGAGTTACATGAATGGTTAACCCGTTTCAGACAAGCTATGACCTTGCTCCCGGATGGTGTTGTTATTATGGACGACGTTTTATTTTTAGAATGGTGTAACCCGGTCGCAGAGCAGCATTTGGGTCTGAATATGGATAGCGACAAAGGCATGCGGGTGACCAATCTGATTCGCAGCCCCGAATTTATGGATTATGTCATTCTGGCGCGTTACGATAAACCGCTGACGATTACGCATCGCGACCGGAAACTGATTGTCCATATCATTAAATTTGAAAACCGCCGTCAAATCCTGGTGACGCACGATGTTACCGAGAATGAGCGAATTGATCGCATGCGCCGCGACTTTATTGCGAATGCTTCGCACGAATTGCGTACGCCGCTTACCGTGATCAATGGTTTTCTGGAAATTGCATCAATGCAACCTGATCTGGATAAAGCAACGCGCACTGCGCATCTGAAACTGATGACAGAGCAGGGTTATCGTATGCAGGGTCTGGTTGAAGATATGTTGACGCTGACACGCTTAGAGTCGGTTGATTTTCCAGTACGTCCTGAACACATCAATATGAGTTTTTTGCTTGGTCAGATTCTTTCTGAGACGGAGGCTCTTTCTGTTGGAGAACATCAATTATCTCTGGTCAATGACGGGCCGGATGTAATGGGCAGCTCGGATGAATTGCGTAGTGCTTTTGGTAATCTGGCGTCCAATGCCGTCCGGTATACCCCGAGTGGCGGAAAAATTGAGATTAGCTGGCGTGATACAGAAAATGGCCCGCGATTTTGCGTTAAAGATAATGGTATCGGGATAGGATCCGAACATTTACAGCGCCTGACAGAGCGGTTTTACCGTGTTGATAAAAGTCGTTCGCGTGAAACTAAGGGTACCGGTCTGGGATTGGCAATTGTTAAACATGTTGCCTTACGCCATAAGGCTCAGTTGCTTATTGAGTCAACTCCCGGCGAGGGGAGTCAGTTTTCATTGCAATTTTCACCGGCACTTATTGCAAAATAGTTTTTTCTCCTGTTTGCTGTTCTGCGTGGTTTGCTGGCATAAGCCGGTGAAACAATACAGAACGCAGACAGGATCTTATCGTGGCAGAAGGGAGTGCCTTATTAATAAGTTGCCTAACTAAAATAGTATAAATGGCAAATAATTAAAATCATCTTACTTTCTTCGTTTTTGCCTGCCTGTTTTCAATAATGAGAGTCATTTTCCGCTAAAAACGTAGTTCATTCCCGTACACGCTTTGAGTCTAGTGTGTTATGTTACACCCTAGAATTTTGCTTGCTGATTAATCGTGGTACGCACGGAGACAAAATCCTTTTTTCATTTATTTTATACAACTATAAGCTCATTATGAAGAAACCAATTTATAAAGTACTGTATGTACAAGTACTGTTTGCCATTGCGTGTGGAGTGTTACTTGGCTTGTTTGACCCGAAATGGGCTGTTGATTTTAAGCCATTGGGCGACAACTTCATTAAGTTGATTAAGATGATCATTGCACCAGTTATTTTTTGTACCGTCGTAAGCGGTATTGCTGGTATGCAAGACATGAAAAAAGTGGGACGTGTGGGTGGTAAAGCGTTACTGTATTTTGAGGTGGTTTCTACTTTTGCCCTGATGATAGGTTTGCTGGTTGCTAATGT
>CAIWPG010000213.1 GCA_903914535.1 uncultured Oxalobacteraceae bacterium | reverse complement strand
TTTTAATCGCCGTTATTAACGGATTATATTGAACTATTTTCAGGATACCTAACTGCTACCCGACACTAAGAAGTTCCAACAAGGAAGATGCCTGTCAGAAACCAAACTGAC
The DNA here is from genome assembly GCA_903914535.1 of uncultured Oxalobacteraceae bacterium. GTDB lineage: Bacteria > Pseudomonadota > Gammaproteobacteria > Burkholderiales > Burkholderiaceae_D > Solimicrobium. Next base: position 4,885 of record CAIWPG010000213.1, on the reverse strand, counting down.
CGTATAAAAAATAGCATTCGGGAGATAACTTGCTAGACAATTACTGTGCCTTGGCTTAGTCTAACAACATCTGTTAAATTTTACTCCAGAGAATTATTTTAGATATGGAAGTTGATTATTGATGAGCATCCAAAATTAAACCAATTATAAACAGCATGCTCCGTAAATCATTAAGAACTTACTTAATAGGAAATTTAGATGTCAGTTGAACAATGTAAAATTATCGAGCTACCTAAAATTTCTGACCCCCGTGGAAATTTGTCATTTATTGAGGGTGGTCAGCATATACCGTTTGATATTCAGCGGGTGTACTACTTATACGATGTACCGGGCGGATCAGATCGCGGTTCTCATGCCCATAAATCACTGCATCAATTTATTATCGCCATGTCAGGCAGTTTTGATGTGGTCTTAAATGATGGTAATGAAACGCGCCGCTTTCACTTGAACCGCTCTTACAACGGTTTATATGTCTGCCCGATGATGTGGCGTGATCTGGATAATTTTTCGTCAGGTTCTGTGTGTATGGTGCTGGCGTCAAACCATTACGATGAGTCTGACTATATTCGTGATTATTCACAGTTTTTATCTGCAACAAATAACAAAGCATGAAAATACCTTTTTTAGATTTAACTGCTCCGCACCAGGAATTAAAAACAGAATTAAGCAATGCGTTTGAACGTGTACTTAATTCCGGATGGTACATTCACGGAGAAGAAGTCCGTCTGTTTGAAAAGGAGTTCGCCACTTATTGTAATGCTCAACACTGCATCGGCGTGGGCAATGGTCTGGATGCGCTACATTTAATTTTGCGCGCCTATGGATTTGGTAACGGCGATGAAATCATTGTGCCGTCTAATACATTTATTGCGACATGGCTTGCTGTCAGCCAGTCAGGTGCGACGCCTGTTCCGGTTGAACCGGACGAACGGACATATAACATAAACCCGTCACTGATTGAAGCGGCTATCACGCCGCGTACCAAAGCGATCATCGCGGTACATTTATATGGTCAGCCGGCTGATATGGATCCTATTATCGCGCTGGCAAAAAAATATAAGCTAAAGGTCATTGAAGATGCAGCCCAAGCGCATGGCGCATATTACAAAGGTAAGCGCACGGGCAGTTTAGGTGATGCAGCCGGTTTTAGTTTTTACCCTGGAAAAAATTTAGGTGCGCTCGGCGATGGCGGTGCCGTAACGACAAATGATGCTGAACTGGCAGAAAAAATACGGGCTTTGTCCAACTACGGCTCGCAGCTTAAATATCACCATGATGTAAAAGGCCTCAACTCCAGACTGGATGAGTTGCAGGCGGCCTTATTACGTGAAAAACTGACCAGACTTGATGAGTGGAATGCCCGTCGAAAACTAATCGCTCACCAATACCTGACTGCCTTTTCTGATACTGGCCTTGTTTTACCATACGTTCCTGAATGGGCAGATCCGGTCTGGCATTTGTTTGTGATACGCAGCCCGCAGCGCGACCAGCTACAAGCACAATTAAGCACTGCAGGTATTAACACTGTCATTCACTACCCTGTTCCGCCACACCGGCAAGCGGCTTATTCCGAGCTTAATTATAATCAGGGAACATTCCCCGTCTCAGAAAAAATACATAATGAAGTCCTGAGTTTACCTATGGGTCCGCACTTAAATAAGCTACAGCTTGCCACAATAATCGAAGAACTTATCGCCGCTGCGCATGTATAGATTTATTTGTGCCGATCTTCGGTTATTTCTGAAGACCGGTCACTATCTGCTCCAGTTGTTGTTCCAGATTTCGTACAAACAAAGGAGTATCAAATAAAGCACCTTCGTCCCGGATTTGCTTTAAATGTCCCCTGAATTTTGCGCGGGCATTTGTATCGTTTGCAATAGCAACAGCTTTCACTTCATACTCTGACATAGTATGAACAATTAACTCATCGAGTCTGGCTGCTGTCAGCAACGCCCCCTCCATGCGCGATGAGAAACTCTGACCGCTGCATGTTAATACCGGCAATCCCATCCACAATGCGTCATTGGCGGTCGTCCCGGCATTGAATGGAAATGTATCAAGAAACAGATCGGCAATCTGATAACGTGCCAGATAATCTTGTGGTGAAACTCTGGATGCAAAAATAATTCTGTCCGATGCAATGCCGCGCACTTTGGCTTCACGCCTTAAGTTTTTCTCGGCCCAGACATTGTCTGCCAACAACCACAACACACTACCCGGAACCTGCTGCAATATGCGCATCCAGGCGTCAAACACATCTGGCGTAAATTTCAAATTATTATTGAATGAACAAAACACGAAGCCCTTTTCCGGCAAGCCACAACTGGCGCGGCCTGGCATTTCACCGGCTATACGCAGACGGTCGCTGACCTGATAAATATCCGGCATATACAATGGCTTCTCGGAATAAAATTGTGCCATATTTTCCGGGATCAAATACCGGTCAGCAATGACATAATCAATAAATGGAAAGCCTGTTGTGGCAGGCAAACCGAGATAAGTAATCTGAACCGGGGCTGGTCTGTAGGCCAGCATATTGGCTCTTGCTCCGGCAGTCTGTCCTTGCAGGTCAATTAAAATATCAATTTCGTGAGAACGAATTAATCGTGCTGCGGCATCATCACTGAGCTGATCGATCCGCTCAAAGTGGTCCATCGCATTAATAACCCGCTTGCGCATATCAGAACCATCTTCAGGGCTCCAGCAATAGCCATAAATCTCAAAGCGCTCACGATTATGTAATTCAAAGAGTTGAACGGTTAACATCGCTACAGGATGTAAACAAAAATCGGATGAGCAGTAGGCAATCCTAATTTTTTTATGTTGGTAGCCGCCGGGATTGGCAAGCGAAGGCACATTAACGGCAATTTTTTTACTTACAAAATTTTGGGCAGCCTCCAGTTGCATTTTTGGATCATCAGTAATACTAATCATCGCCAGTGCAGAGGTTGCCTGACGCAGACGATCACTATCGATATCTATTGTCCCGGAGTATATCGGCCAGACACATAATTTTTGTCGCAAAGATACCCAGTGATGGATCGCATCAGGCTGATCAGCCTCCAGCTCAAGGCTTTTAGTCAGACTAAGCAGTGCATCATAATATTGTTTCGTTGATTCGAAGACCCGGCCAAGATGATTGATCGCTGCCAATATCATGGATTTATTAGAAGCATCCATCGGAATGGTATGTTCTACTGCTTTCCATTCCAAAATAGCGAGGTCAAAGCGTCTCATACGTTCATACACCAAACCGAGGTTAACTCTGGGCTGAACAAATAAGGGGGCTAACTTAATCGCCTCCTGATAAGCATCCTTAGCTCCCGGTAAATCGCCGGCATTACTTAACATCGCACCGAGATTAAAGTAAACAGCCTGTGAATACTCTGATTTATTATGCTTAAGCCAGGTTTGATATAAAACGACGGCCAATCCACGTAATTGAGCCGCTTCCAATTCCGCTGCAAGCGTAAACAAGCGCATGACATCAAGTTTGCTTTGTTGGGCAAGCAATACTGATTCTGAAAATTTTTCTTCAATAGACACGTTTAACAAACTCCAATCACCCAAAAAATCAGACATGACATAACGCTGCGCAAGCCAGCATCGGGATTACATTACGTACTTACGTCATCATACTCCGTCCGTATGTATCACTGTAACTGATAAAAAAATACCACCCCGGGAGCAAGAATGCCGCCGGGGTGGTGTATTAACTAAATCAGACTCATGCTTACGATTTTTTTGTAGCTAAAATCTCTGCCATATCTTTATGGAATAGATCTGTCGTATTCAGCGTAGTTGTTACAGACTCACCCTGATTGAACGAACTTAAATGTTGTCCATTAGAATTAAACTGGTTAAGTATATTCACCATACTAGTTACACTGCTTGCTACATGCGTATTGTGTGTCACGCCGCCTCCTGTCAGCGCGGTACCCGGATGATTACTAACCCAAGATGCCTCGCTGGCCGCATCAAAAGCAGACATTGCATTAACCAAATTACCCACTTTAGATTGTAGCGAAGTTGCAGCGGATGTCGTTGCTTGCGTCGTTGCTGTCGTCACTGGTACGCCCGAATTAGCAAAAGCAACATCTCCCATCGTATGCGATACACCACCTGTCGTTTCGTAACTTGAGGTTTGTCCTATGTAATTACCGTTATTGGATACAATATTTCCAGATGCATTCAGATTCAATTCTGTGATTCCCAATTGATTCAGCGTATACAACTGTCCTGGTTGATCAGGATTACTATCAACCCAAACTCGTAAGCTTGACCAGCCGGCATCAGAACTATTGATTATTCCATTTTGGCTACTGACTAACTGACTGAGTTCACTATAACCACCAATCAATTGACTACCATTCGTAATTGCTCCGCCACTTGGATCCCAAGCCAATAATCCTTCGCCAGCTGTAATCCATCCGGTATTCACATTGGTGCCCGTGTTGTAAAGATCAAACTGGGCACCAGCAGAAATACTTTGTGTCTGAATACCGTTTCCACTTAAATCAAGAACCAGTGGATCAAAACCAAGCTGGGCAAATTGTGTTGTAGTCATTGCTGCGATTTGCTGACTTGTCAACGCATTGGCTTGTGCAGTACTTAACGCAGCCACCTGAAGCGTAGTTAATCCCAACTGAATTTGACTGGTCGTCAAGGCATCTAACTGAACGGTACTTAAGGCAGACACACCCGTAGTACCTAAAGCCACCACTTGTGCGGTACTCAGAGCCTGTATATCCAAAGTACTTAATGCCTGCACTTGCATGGTCGACAAGGCAGCAACCTCAGTGGTACTTAAGCCATTTTGAACTTGTGCCGTTGTTAAGACCGAAACCTGTTTGCTGGTCAGGGCCGAAACGCCGGTTGTACCGAG
>CAIWPG010000212.1 GCA_903914535.1 uncultured Oxalobacteraceae bacterium | reverse complement strand
GTTACCAGGAATGTTTGCCAATGTCAGTCTGGATGTCGGCAGTAAAAATAACAGTCTGACTTTGCCGCAAACAGCAATTACGTACAATCCATATGGTTCGACCGTATTTGTCATCGAACCGGATAATGCAAAAGATGCCAAAAAAGATGAGCAAGGTCATGTTCAGCTGGTGGCGCGTCAGGTCTTTGTGACAACCGGTGCAACACGTGGTGATCAGGTTGCCATTGTCAAAGGTGTACAAGCCGGACAGCAAATTGTATCCAGCGGTCAGCTTAAATTAAAAAATGGAACTCCGGTGATTGTGAATAATTCGGTTCAACCGTCGAATGACTCTAATCCGACACCGCAAGAACACTAAGAGGATACGATGAAATTTACCGATCTGTTTATCCGCCGTCCGGTACTTGCCATTGTGGTAAGTCTGTTGATTGTGGTGCTAGGTTTACGGTCACTGGTTAGTTTGCCTATTAACCAGTACCCGCATACCCAAAATGCGGTAGTGACAGTCTCTACCACCTATTTTGGAGCTGATGCACAAACTGTAGCCGGGTTTATTACCCAACCACTGGAATCTGCTATTGCTCAGGCGCAGGGGATTGATTACCTGTCCTCGACCAGCAGTAGCGGCGTTTCCACTATTACCGCGACGCTGCGTCTTAATTACGATGCGAATCGTGCTTTGACTGAAATTAATACACAAGTCAATTCGGTTAAAAATCAATTGCCTGCGCAGGCGCAGCAACCGGTACTGACCGTGCAAACCGGCCAGACTACCGATGCCATGTACATGGGATTTTACAGCGATGCTTTGCCTACCAATAATGTGACTGATTTCTTGTTACGGGTAGTGAAACCAAAACTGGATTCGATCGACGGCGTACAAACTGCTGAGTTACTGGGTGCGCGTCTGTTTGCCTTACGCGCCTGGTTAGATGCAGGAAAAATGGCGGCATATGGCATTACAGCAAGCGATGTCAGTAATGCCTTGTCTACTAACAATTATCTGACTGCATTGGGTGCATCCAAGGGTCAGATGGTAACAGTGCCGTTAACTGCCGGTACCGACTTGCATACTGTTGAAGAATTCAAAAAATTAGCTATTAAGCAAAGCAACGGTGCGATTGTGCGTCTGGAAGATGTTGCTACAGTATCGCTGGGTTCAGAAAACTACGATTTTAATGTCGCGTTTAGTGGTGTGCGTTCGGTATTTATCGGTATTAAAGTAGCGCCTGAAGCGAATATTCTGGATGTCGCTAAACGTGTACGTAAAGAGTTTCCTGAAATTCAATCGCAATTACCTGCCGGACTGACTGGCCAGATCGTGTATGACTCGACTGAGTTTATTAATACGTCAATTTCCGAAGTAGTTAAAACATTGCTGGAAGCCCTGGCAATTGTGACTGTTGTGATTTACCTGTTTTTGGGTAGCTTCCGGGCGGTGCTGGTTCCGGTCATTGCGATGCCACTGTCTCTGATCGGTACCTTCTTTGTTATGCTCTTGTTAGGTTACTCAATCAATTTGCTCACACTGCTGGCTCTGGTACTGGCTATCGGTCTGGTGGTCGATGATGCCATTATCGTGGTAGAAAACGTCGACAGGCACATGAAAGAAGGCAAATCTCCCTTGGAATCTGCACTACTGGCAGCGCGGGAATTGGGCGGTCCTATCCTTGCGATGACAGTGGTGTTGATTGCGGTGTATGTTCCTATTGGTTTTCAGGGAGGCTTAACCGGTGCCTTGTTTACCGAATTTGCCTTTACACTGGCGGGTGCTGTTGCGGTTTCCGGTATCGTGGCATTGACTTTGTCGCCGATGATGTGTTCCCGCGTATTTAAACCAGAACAAGACAGTGGACGTTTTGTGATGGCAATTGACCGTATTTTTGAAAAAATTCGCAGTCGTTACTTACGCTTATTGCATAGTTTACTGACTACCTGGCCTGTTCTGATTGTAATGAGCGTTATTCTGATCGGCTGTCTGGTACTGATGTTCAAATTATCGCAATCTGAATTAGCGCCGGAAGAAGATCAGGGTATTGTTTTGTCGCAAATTGTCGGGCCGCCGACAGCAACTTCGGATCAAATGCAGGTATATGCCAATCAGGCATTTAAAATCGGTCATGAAATGCCTGAGTATAAGCAAATGTTCCAAATTACGGGTGCACCAACAGTGAATACCGGTATTGGTGGTGTATTGCTGAAAGATTGGGATCAGCGTGAACGCAGTGCCAAACAAATTCAAATGGATTTGCAAGCTAAGTGGAATACCATTGCCGGCGTTCGGGTAGCCGCATTCCAATTTCCTGCTTTACCTGGCGCATCTGGTTTACCCGTGCAGTTTTTGATTACCACCACCGAACCATTTGAAAATTTAAATACGGTTGCTCAACAGGTGATGGATAAAGCACGGGCCTCGGGTAAATTTTATTTTATTGATAATGATTTAAAACTTGACCGTCCACAAGCAACGCTGGAAGTTGATCGTGACAAGATTACCGCGCTTGGTATGACGCAGCAAGATGTGGGTGCGGCTCTGGGCGCGGATCTGGGTGGTGGCTATGTCAATTATTTCTCTATTGCCGGGCGTTCGTATAAAGTCATTCCGCAAGTGCAGCAGGTTGATCGTTTAAATCCGGATAATTTATTGGATTTTGATATACGCACACCAGCTGGCGATATGATTAAAGCAAACACGATTGCGCATATCAGCAATAGCGTGGTGCCGGAAGCGATCAACCGGTTTCAGCAGCTTAATTCAGCGACTATTTCTGGCGTAGCTGGTGTATCGCAAGGTGAAGCCCTGGCAATTTTGCGTGATGCGGTCAAAGAAGTCGCTCCTAGTGGTTATACCGTTGATTATTCTGGTCAGTCACGTCAGTTTATGAATGAGTCCGGCGGTTTTGTAACGACCCTGGCGTTTGCGGTGATTATTGTATTTTTGGCGCTGTCCGCACAATTTGAAAGCTTCCGTGATCCGCTGGTTATTTTGATTTCGGTACCGCTGGCTCTGTTTGGTGCAACAATCTTTATTTTCCTGGGATTCTCAAGCATCAATATTTACACTCAGGTCGGATTGGTTACGCTGATGGGTTTAATCAGT
>CAIWPG010000211.1 GCA_903914535.1 uncultured Oxalobacteraceae bacterium | reverse complement strand
TGATATAAGAGAAAAAACGCCTCTGCGCCCGATAAAAACGCTGGTGATTGCGCCGTCTCAGCGCATTGATGAAATCGCCAGCAAGCATGTTAAGAGTCTGCCTTTGCCGGTACGCAGTATGCTGGGGGGGATTGGCGCAACGGAAGTGAGCGGGTCTGCGCTGGCGTCTTACCTGCTGTTTGAATCCGACTATACCATCGAATTAATACAACTCGGGATGCGTGATACATTTTCAATTAAGCAAGATGTACTGGATTTTTTCGCTTCAACTCCCTAAGTCCGGCAGACTCTTGGTACAGATGCGGTACAATGTCGCAATGAAAAATATTGTGATTTTAATTTCCGGGCGTGGCAGCAATATGCAAGCCATCGTCGCTGCGGCAAAACAGCAGCAATGGTCGTCCAGGATTGCTGCTGTTATCAGTAATCGTGCCGATGCAAGTGGATTAGTCTACGCAGAACAACAAGGTATTCCAACTGCGGTCGTCGCGAATAAGGACTACCCCACACGCGAGGCTTTTGATGCGGCATTACAGCTTGTCATCGACCAGTTTACGCCAGACCTCGTGGTATTGGCCGGGTTTATGCGTATCCTGACCAGTGATTTTGTGCTCCATTACACGGGGCGGATGTTGAACATCCATCCGTCACTGCTTCCCAGTTTTCCCGGATTGTCTACCCATCGTCAGGCTTTGCTGGCCGGTGTCAAAGTACATGGCGTAACGGTACATTTTGTTACTCCGGTACTGGATCATGGCCCTATCATTGAGCAGGCGCAGGTACCCGTTATGGCGGATGACACAGAAGAGAGTCTGGCAGCGCGCGTATTAGTTCAGGAACACCTTATTTATCCCAGAGCAGTCCGGAATGTCGTGGAAGGGAATCTTGTTCTGTTAAATGATCAGGTAGTCCGCCTTTCAACTCCGACAGATTGCTAGTTTGCGGCGGCACGACAGCGTGCCGTGGCAGATACCATCCACAAGATATTATTTGCAGCAGATACTACTTCCGGTAGATATCACCATTTCCTATTTAGTTATTTAGTACCAATTTAGAAAGAATTCCATGCGTCTCCCACCCGCCATTATTGGTCATACGGAAGAAGTATTACGTGAAATTTTGCGTTTTACGGCACCAGCAGACAGTACCTTGTCGCGTTATTTCCGCGAGCACACCCGTCTGGGTTCGCGTGAACGTGGCGTCATTGCAGAGGGTATTTACGGTTTATTGCGTAATAAATCGGTTTACACCAGTTTTTCCGAATCCGGCAGCGGTTCGCTGATTCGTCGTATGGCCATATTGGCACTGGCTGATGGTGTCGGCGTGGATTCGCTGGGCGGACTGACCGAATTAGAAACAGAATGGCTGACTCGCGTTATGGAAATCGACCGTAATTTATTGCCGGTTGAATTGCGTACTAATTTGCCGGTATGGTTGTTTGAAAAATTAAAATCTCAGTTCGGTGAAGATGAGCTGGTGGCATTTGCTGAAGCGATGAACTGCCCTGCGCCGCTGGATTTACGGGTTAATACCATCAAAGCAGAACGTGACGCAGTACGTGCAGAGTTGGCGCTTGCTCCGATTCTGGCCGAGCCGACAGCGTATTCACCGACAGGTTTGCGGGTTTTGAAAAAACCTTCATTGCAAAATTTGCCCCTGTTTCAGAACGGTGCCATTGAAGTGCAAGATGAAGGCAGCCAGATTCTGGCACAAATCGTTGGTGCAAAACGTGGTGAAATGGTTGCCGATTTTTGTGCCGGTGCCGGTGGTAAGACGCTGGCATTAGGTGCAGCCATGCGTAATACCGGGCGTTTATATGCATTTGATATTTCTGAAAAACGTCTGGCCAAGCTCAAACCACGTCTGGCTCGTAGTGGTTTGTCGAATGTGCACCCGGTTCTTATCGCCCATGAGCGCGATGCTAAAATTAAACGTCTGGCAGGTAAGCTGGATCGTGTTTTGGTGGATGCCCCTTGTAGTGGACTTGGCACCCTGCGTCGCAACCCCGATGTAAAATGGCGCCAGCAAGTTGGTGCTATTGCCGAGCTAAATGTCAAACAAGCGGCTATTCTGGATAGTGCAGCACGTCTGGTTAAGCCGGGCGGACGTCTGGTTTATGCGACATGCAGCATACTGGACGAAGAAAATGAAGCAATCGCCGCGCAATTTTTAGCGGCACATGCGGATTACGTTCTGGTGCCAATGAAAGAGGTGTTGATTGAGCAAAAAATCGAATTAGAAATGACGGATTATCTGAAATTATCTCCGCAACGTCATCAGACCGATGGTTTTTTTGCTGCGGTGTTTGAACGTAAAAAACCAACAGAAGTCTGATTAAGTAAGGTATCCCCACCCTGGCTGGAGTAAAAAAACCGTATGTTGCTGGATCTTTTATCTGATTTGTTTGCCGACTTACACGACACCAAGGTGTTGTGGCAGATCGGCGTGGTTGTGTTTTGTGCTTTACTCAGTGCTGGCTTATCACGTATTTTTCGTCGTCGTTTTCCGGCTAATCCACAGCGCACCGGCGTAAAAAAATTAGGTGTGGAAACATTTTCACGGGTTGTTTTACCATTTTCATTGTGGCTATTTCTTTATGTGGGTAAAGAAATTTTATCTAAGTGGCAACACGTTCACTTATTATCTTTACTTATCCCCATCTTTGGTTCGCTGGCATTAATTCGTTTTGGTTTGTATTTATCCCGCCGGATTTTTGCCCGCAGCGGTGACGTAGGTGCCTTTTTGCTTTTGTTTGAAAAAGCTTTTTCGGCGATTGTCTGGTTTGGTGCCATTGTGTACTACACCGGCTTTATGGCAGACGTTGTTGAGTATCTCGAAGAAACGACACTGTCATTAGGTCATAGCAAATTATCCATTTTGTCTATACTTCAGGCGCTTGTTTCTGTTGTTGTGACGGTCATTCTGGCTTTATGGGCGAGCGCATCTCTTGAAGAGCGTCTGATGAAGATGTCGGGCATGCACAGTTCTATGCGTGTGGTGCTGAGCAGAGTAGGGCGTTCCCTGTTGATTTTGCTGGCAATACTGGTCAGCTTGTCGCTGGTTGGCATAGATCTGACCGTGTTATCGGTGTTTGGCGGGGCCTTGGGCGTTGGTCTGGGATTTGGTCTGCAAAAGATTGCCAGTAACTATGTTTCCGGATTCATTATTTTACTGGATCGCAGTTTATCAATCGGCGACGTGATTGCCGTTGATAAGTACACCGGAAAAGTCAGCCAGATTAATACCCGTTACACTGTGTTAAAAGGATTGGATGGCGCAGAATCAGTAATACCAAATGAAATGCTGGTTTCTTCGCCAGTCCAGAATTTTTCACTGACTGATCGTGCAGTCTGGATGAGCACTGATGTCAGTGTTGCTTAATCTACCGATCTGCCTGCGTTGCTACCGAAATTGGTCGAGGCGGTCAGGCAGGTTCCGCGTGTGTCGTCTGTTTCTGAGCCCTC
>CAIWPG010000210.1 GCA_903914535.1 uncultured Oxalobacteraceae bacterium | reverse complement strand
CCGCCGCGTTCACCTACACCACAGCGGTGTTCAATCAGGCTGGGAAGCCATGCGATCAGTCGTTCCGGCAAGCCGGGCAGTTTATTGGATGGGTAATCTTCCAGTTCGCCAATATCAACCCAGGCCTCAATGACCGGGCGGTAAGTCCAGATGTTGGGGCCGCGTAAATAGGTCACACGGAGAAAATTGAGTTCTTTCTTCTTTATCATGTATTTAATTCTTTACCAGCATGCCGGGTGTATTGTCGATAATTCACACCAATAAATTTATTTTGAGTAATTTTTCGGTAAGGGAATCAGCAACAGACTTCCAGAACCTCTTAATGTATACTCGCGTGAATAATAGTTAATTAGTGGTGTGGTTTTTTTACAGCTAGCCTAATTTCGATAGAATACCGTAAATTACTGCTCAGGTGATACGGTTCTGACTGGTAATACTTAGTATGCGCGGGCTGAGGCGGTTAAAAATAAGTAAATACCAGCCTAATTTGCTAAAAATGCTATTTTTGTCCTTATTTTATATTTCTCGTATGCTCTTTTTTTGCTACGACTGTGATTCGGAGTGCGCTTTACAATGACAATAACAATGAAACAAGATATGACTAGTGCTACCGAGCTGACCATTTTATCCACTCTTCCTGAATCATGGCGTATTGACCTTGTAAGCCAACTCGCTCAGGCGGAGAACGCATTGGCAGGCCTTGAGGTTGACCTGAATGGGCGACTTTATTATGAAAAAGGCTTAATTATTGCCACTGAGTCGCGTATTTTGTCGCGTTCGCCAGGTGAAACGGTATGGAAATCATGGGAATACCGTTCAGATCTGATCTTAAAACACCATGACCATGCCGGTGTGGGGCATTTGGAATTACTGGATCAGCACGGTTTGCTGGCATCCTGGCGCTTTACTCTGGCGCAAAATTTATTGGCAACCCGTTTAGTTGATCAATTCCGGCTGTACAAGGAAAGTTATGTCAGTGGTCAGCCTTTGGTGGTGGCTGATCAGTTAATCTGTCCGAGTTGTAAAGCGTCGCTGGAACCGGATCAGGAAGAATGCCCGATTTGTGCCAAAGTCACGCATACACCGCCGTCGACCCGGACCTTGTTTCGCTTGTGGCGTTTTGCCAGGCCGTATCAATGGCAGTTGCTGGCCGGTTTTTTGTTAACACTGGTGGGTACGGCTGCCGGACTGGTGCCTCCTTACCTGACTGGTCCTATTCTGGATAATGTATTGATTCCTTATCAGACCAGCAAAAAAATAGATCCGCATCTGGTGAGTTTGTATCTGGGTGGTTTGCTGGGGTCGGCTTTACTGGCATGGACCCTGAACTGGCTTAAAACCTATATATTGGCGCTGGTGTCGGAGCGTATCGGTGCGGATTTACGTACCGCGACTTATGAGCATCTGATGCATCTTTCCCTGGAATATTTTGGTGGTAAGCGTACCGGTGATCTGATGTCGCGTATCGGTAGTGGTACTGACCGTATATGTGTATTTTTATCTCTGCATTTGCTCGATTTTGCCACCGATGTGATCATGCTGGTTATGATTGCCGTGTTTTTGGTACGTGAGAATGCCATGCTGGCGCTGGTTACCCTGGCACCCTTGCCGTTTATTGCCTGGATGATTCATGTGGTACGTGACCGCCTGCGTAACGGGTTTGAAAAAATTGACCGTGTGTGGGGTGAGGTAACTAATGTGTTGGCCGATACCATTCCCGGGATTCGGGTGGTGAAGGCATTTGCGCAGGAGCAGCGCGAAGCAAATCGTTTTCATGATGCGAATAAACATAATTTGCTGGTGAATGACAAGATCAATAAAATCTGGTCCTTGTTTTCGCCGACGGTCTCGTTGCTGACGGATATCGGTATGTTGGTGGTCTGGGCATTTGGTATCTGGCAGATTTCACAGGGTGAGATTTCGGTGGGGGTGCTGGTTTCGTTCGTTGCTTTGATGGGGCGTTTTTATGGCCGGCTTGATTCCATGAGCCGTATTGTGTCCGTAACGCAAAAATCGGCATCGGCGGCTAAGCGGGTATTTGATATTCTTGACCATGTATCCAGCGTGCCTGATCCGGTTGTTCCGGTAAAACTTCCGTCTGTACAGGGACAAATTGAATTGCGCGAAGTTGGATTCCGGTACGGAAACCGGGCAGTGAACCGGGGTATTTCGCTGACGATTCAGCCAGGTGAAATGATAGGCCTGGTCGGTCACAGCGGTTCAGGAAAAAGTACGCTGGTGAATTTGATCTGCCGGTTTTATGATGTTTCGGAGGGCGCTATTTTGCTGGATGGTGTGGATATCCGTTCATTTGCGGTGTCGGACTATCGTTGTAACATCGGCCTGGTGCTGCAAGAGCCGTTTTTGTTTTTTGGTACCATTGCCGATAATATCGCCTACGGAAAACCGGGTGCCAGTCGTGAACAAATTATGGATGCAGCCCGGGCTGCACATGCGCATGAGTTTATTTTGCGTCTGCCGCAGGGCTATGATTCCATGGTGGGAGAGCGTGGACAAGGTTTGTCCGGCGGTGAGCGTCAGCGTATTTCGATTGCGCGTGCCTTATTAATTGATCCGCGCATTCTTATTCTGGATGAAGCAACCTCGTCGGTCGATTCCGAAACGGAAAAAGAGATCCAGAAGGCGCTGGATAACCTGGTGAAAGGCCGTACTACCATTGCGATTGCGCACAGACTCTCTACCCTGAATAAGGCAGACCGGCTGGTCGTGCTGGATCGGGGGGAAGTGGTGGAAGTGGGGCCGCATGATGAACTGATGGCGAAGGAAGGGGCGTACTTCCGCTTGTATCAGGCACAAGCCAGAAATGCTGCCGCGCTGGTCGATTCAGACAACGATTGATTTTCTATAATTAGTCCTTGCGCAACAATGTCCTGGTAATCGCGGTTATGACGTCGCCGGGACGATTTAGCGTAAGTCCAACAAATAAAATATAAAGGCTATTTATTATGCAGACTACCTCTTTTGAGTTGGAGCGCAATTCATTTGGTCAGCTGGTTTTGTCAATCGAAGATCAGGTTTACGTCGGTGTTATTCCGGTGCGTGCTTTTCCTATTCAGACTCCTGAACAGGGAATTGCCATGGTTTGTACTGATGGCCGGGAAGTGGCCTGGATAGATCAGTTAAGTGAGGTTAGCGAACAGCTGAGAGAATTGGTATTGGATGAATTGGCCGGGCGTGAATTTGTACCGGAAATTGCCCAAATTATTTCTGTATCGAGTTACTCAACACCTTGTACCTGGACGGTGCAGACGGACAGGGGGGTAGCCAATTTTGTTTTACGTGGTGAAGAAGATATTCGCCGGATTTCCGGCGATAGTTTGCTGATTACAGATACACACGGCATTAATTTTCTGATTCGCCAGCCGGCCTTGCTGGATAAGCACGGCCGAAAAATAATCGATCGTTTTCTATGATTGCCTGTGTTGTCGTTGATTACCTTAAACAAGGTAGTTTTTGGTGCAGAGATGGTATTTGTTTTGGGTAAATCGGCTCAGCCGGTTTACCCGTCCGGTAAGCTGAGGAGTCGTATGTGGGGGTGGAGCCTGGCGGAAATCCGTCATTTATTTCGTTTTGTAGTACGTCGGGTCATTGCCAGTCATTTGACTCAGGTGGCAGGCAGCCTGACATTTACTATGGTGCTGGCCATGGTGCCCATGCTGACCATTGCTCTTGCTATCTTTACTGCTTTTCCGCTTTTTAATACCTTCCGTACTTCATTGGAGGCGTATTTTATTCAAAGCCTGATGCCTAAGGCAATTTCAAATAATATTCTCGGTTATCTGACGCAATTTGCGACTAAAGCCACACGCTTATCCGCCTTTGGTGCGGTAGCGCTTATGGCTACTTCTATTACCATGCTGGCTACAATAGACCAGGTATTTAATCAGATCTGGCGGGTCAGGCAAAAACGCTCCTGGTTTAAACGCTTGCTGGTGTATTGGGCACTGATTACCCTGGCTCCCTTGCTGATTGGCGTATCCATTAGTGTCACATCGTATTTGTTCGCGGCGACTTCGGATGTGGTTGGTGGTATTCATGTCAATAAAATGCTGTATACATCGGCATCGATTATTTTGTCTACCGGCGCATTTGCCTTGTTGTATATTATTATTCCAAACCGGTCAATAGATTGGCATGATGCGGCCTGGGGAGGGTTGGTTGCTGCCATATTGTTTGAAATTGCTAAGCGTAGTTTTGCTGAATTTGTAGCGCATATTCCTACTTATACTGTAGTGTACGGCGCACTGGCGGTTGTGCCAATTTTCTTAATATGGATCTATTTATCCTGGCTGATCACTTTGTTTGGCGCGGTGCTGGCAGCTTCTCTGCCTATTGTTAAGTATGAGCGCTGGTGGCATATTCCGCAGCCGGGGAGTCGTTTTGTGGACGCCATGTTAATCCTGGAGGCTTTGTTTGCTGCCAGGGACGGTGCAGGCCAGGCCAGTTTGTCCGGTTGGGACTTGCGCGATAAAACCCGTCTGGGATTTGATGAAATAGATGATTTGCTGAATCAAATGCTGGGCGTCGCCTGGGTGGCAAAAATACAACCGGAAGATGTTGGCGGGAAGCAGCGCCTGGCATCGTCCGGATCGGAGCGCTGGGTACTGCTGGCGAACCCGGCGCATTTGTGTATTGCACAGATTTACCGTTTATTTGTTTTTGAGGCGCAAGCTGATACCGTGCTGGCGCAAAAAGTGGAAGCTGCGGTAGAACAAGGTTTGCAGGAATCACTGGAACATTATTTTCGTGGGAAATAACCGTTTTGTATAGCTGTTCCCCCCGGGTTTATGGGTAATTATTATCCGGTCGTATCAACAGGAAATTAAAATTCTGTCTTGTATCTGTTCTTATAACAGCTATAGTGTTATGAGGGAATTTTTTCGGATGAATCTGACGGCATGAATTTGTCAGGATGATGCTTATTTGAAGACTGGCGGTTAATTAGCAGCTGGTCCGCCTGTTTATTGCATTCCGCATCGGCCGGTTGCCGATTTGAAAATAGAAAGAACGATGATGGCTTCTAATTTATTTTTGGTGAAAATGAGCGATGTGTCAGCCGCAATGTGTAATGCCGTTTCCGGCATTGGTGCTACACGTATGGTTGCAGCGGCCTTGTTGTCTGTCACGGCGATTGCAGCACATGCGCAATCTGCTCCGCCACCGCCACCACCACAGGCAGGCGGTAAAAATTTTGAAGAGCATAAGCAAAAAGAACTGGCGCGTATTTCACGTCATTTACAGATTATGCAAACTTTGCAGTCATGTGTGCAGGCAGCGGCAGATCATTCTGCGATGAAGGCATGTAACGAAGCGGCAAAGCCTGAAAAGGGTCCGGAGCACTAAATAAGCGCAGCCGGTCCGGCTCTGGTGACTTTGACTACGTTGTGCAGATCGTTTTAATGGGCTGACTGCTCACTGCGGGGTTGCCGGGCTGGATGGGCTGTTATTGGTTTGTTGGACACCGGGAAGCTAATCAAGTGGTGTTCTTTGTCATTTATGTTGATACGTATTAAGTAAGATCACGTGTTGCTCCCCCAAAAGAAGCGCCAGAATGCGATAATTCGGTTTGTTTGGATTTCAACGGATAACATTTTGCCCATTTTTTTGAAACGATATTCAGTAATAGCCGGTTTGTTGATTTGTCGGTTG
>CAIWPG010000209.1 GCA_903914535.1 uncultured Oxalobacteraceae bacterium | reverse complement strand
GAAAAAAGCTACAGGCAGCCAAGGTTATTTACGAGGATGGAAACACGGTTTCTTACATAAACGAGGGCGAAAATGATGTTTATGGACGTTAACTATTTGGGGGACTTTAGCGTGACAAACACCGTGACATGTCACGCTACTGTCACGGGACATGTCACGCAGGGCACCGTGACAACTGCCGTGACAAAGGGGTTACGCCTCTATGGCGTACCCCGTGTCACGCTTGTTGTCAAGCCCCAATTTTTGAGCCTGTCACGTTAACTTTTGGAGGTAAAAAATGGTTAACAAATCAAAACGAACTGGTAGCACCAATCTTAACCAACAGCCCATCTCACCCATCGACGCCCTGCTGCGGCAACTCGATGTGGTCGCCGTCGAAATGGAAACCTCATGGGGCAGCGGCGTCCTTCACGCCCTTTGCACTCCCGAAACATCCGCCAAATTCATGCGAGTTAAAGACGCCTTGGATCAGGCCATTCAGGGAGGCGATTACGATAACGTAAAAGCCAAATCTGAAAGCCTCAACCGTGGCTGGAAAAAGATGGAATCCGAGGCATTGGAAGCCGGACACCAAAAAGGATCACTTACCAATATTTGGTTTTGTTGCTCTCCCAAGGACGGCATCGAATACATCTTCGTCCGCCATGAACTGGATGCCGCCAGAGTGGCCGCACAATACCCCCACAGAGCCTCTGCCATATTCACCCTTGCCAACATAGCGGCTATGCTCGAAAATGGCTCCTTGAGCCTTTACGCGCCAAAGGCAAAAGAGGCGATTGCCAAAGCCGCTAAAACACCAACAGGGAAGTTTTTAGATGACGCTATCCCATTTTGATCCCATGTGGAACTCACAAACCATCGACAAACTCCGCCAGCTCGCCGCACAGCCGCTTTCAGCCGCACACATAGCCTCACGCCTCGGTTGCACCCGAAACGCCGTAATCGGCAAATGTGCGCGGTCAGGCATATCTCTCACCGGCAAGTCAGGTCGCACAGCCAAGCCCAAGACCTTCGATCCGCCAAAACCCAAGACATCCAAACTTAACTGCATCGGAAAAGTAGCCGTCAATCGCATCCTCTCACGCAAGGAGCACACCATGCACCAACAGCAACAGCTCGATGATATACTCTCCCGCAAGGACGACGTTCAGGGCGTTCCGTGGCCTCCAGACAAAGGTTGTTTATATGTCCTTGGTGAGCCAAAAGACCTTACAGGATGCGGATTAAAGCGGTTTAATGGCGTCTACTGCCGTGACCATCATCAGAGGGTTTATCAATCAAGCTTGCAAAAATAACCCAAAACCGTTAACATACGCCCATGTCAAACGCTCAATGCCTTGCGCTTTGCGCTACCATGTTCCTCGCCGTCAGACGCACCAAAACAGACGCCTTTATCGCTGTTTTGTTGTATTTATTGGCTTTTGTGACGTTTTCAGCGAAAGTTTAACTATGCCAGGCGGTCGCCCTCTTAAATTTTCTACACCTGAAGAACTTCAGGAGAAAATAGACGCATATTTTTCCCAGGCCACTGATTCCGAAGGAAAAGTTATAAAGCCAATTACTATTACAGGTTTAGCTCTTTGGCTGGACACAACGCGAGATGTTCTTTTGGATTATCAAAATAGAGATGAGTTTTCCCACGCGATTAAAAAAGCTAAACTCCGCGTTGAGTGTTATTACGAAGAAAAACTTATGATGCCAGCTTGCACAGGTTCTATTTTTGCGCTTAAAAATTTCGGATGGTCAGATAGAAATGAAACAAAATTAACTCACGAGGGCGGCGATCCTGCCAAACCTATAGGCTTTACAATCAATTTCGGTATTACGGAAAATGCCAGTTCTGAACTACACTCGCCCGAAGCTCTATCCGAAACAGAGTGACGCCTTTTTCAACAATAAGCGTTATTCCCTCTGCGAGGCTACTACAAAGGCCGGAAAAACCGTTGGGGGTATGGCTTGGATAGTCGAACGTGGCCTACGTGGCAGTCCTGGGCAAACGCGCTGGTGGGTGGCACCCGTTTATCCACAAGCCAAAATGGTCTACAACCGCATTAAACGCGGATTGCCTTCTGATCTTATCAAATGCCACGATACCGATATGTGGATTGAACTGCCTAGCGGTTCCCGTTTGGCTTTCAAAACTGGCGAAAAACCAGACAATCTTTACGGAGAAGACGTTTACGATTGCGTAATCGACGAAGCCTCGCGTGTGCGCGAAGCTGCGTGGCACGCTGTGCGGTCTACTTTGACGGCCACAAAAGGTCATATCCGTATGATCGGAAATGTCAAAGGCCGTCAAAATTGGTTCTACCGCATGGCACGGGTAGCGGAAGCTGGCGATCCAGCCATGTATTACGGAAAAATTATCGCTGCCGATGCTGTGGCCGCTGGCGTCATATCTGCCGAAGAAGTCGAAGACGCCCGCAGGCAATTGCCGGAACAGGTATTCCGTGAACTCTACCTTGCGGAACCAAGCGATGATGGGGGAAACCCATTTGGCCTGAAAGCTATATCTGAATGCGTTGCTCCAATGTCAACTAATCCGCCTGTCGTTTGGGGTATTGATTTGGCTAAATCAGTAGATTGGACTGTGGCTATAGCCTTAGACCGCAATGGAACCGTTTGTCGTT
>CAIWPG010000208.1 GCA_903914535.1 uncultured Oxalobacteraceae bacterium | reverse complement strand
CCGATCTACTGTTCGGTGCGGCGCGCGCGGTCGCGCCACGGCGCAAGGTGGCGGGCGGCGTGGCGATCTCCTCTGTGCTGGATCTGCGCGAGTTCGACTATGTGGTCCACATGCACCACGGCATCGGGCAGTATCGCGGCCTGGTCAAGCGCACCGTCGAGGGCAACCAGCGCGACTATCTGCTGGTGCAGTACCAGGGCGGCGACCGACTGTTCGTTCCTGCCGATCAGGGTACGATCACGGTCAGCCTGAAAATTTTGCATGCCCCGTATCAGGTTGAGTCCATGCTCCTTTATGGTTGTTTCCAATACCAGTGGATTAGTTGCTCCGAAATTAACAGGCGAAATCATATCAAGTAGTTGTCTGGCAACAAAAGAGACAACCTGTTCATCATGCGCTGATACGCCTGCAATGCCGGTAGTGGCGTGTTGCCACCATTGTTGCTGGAGCAAAAAAGCTTGTGAATACACATTAAATGGCCAGCGTTGCCAGGCTTCTTCATTAAAGCGTTTATCGTGATCTGCGGCTTCAATACAGGGCGTGCTTGTTGTTCCCAGACAGGCTTGTGGTGAGTAATTGGCAAACTGTGTTAATTGGCGTGCCCCATTTTCTGCCAGACGCAGCCATTTTCCGGGTGACACTGCCAGGTGTACAGCCCAATCCAGATAGGCTAGTGCCAGGCTGGCGGGCGATATGCCCAATGTGGCACGCGCCATCGCTGCGTGTATGCTGCGATCCAGATTTCCGCTGGCTTCACGATCGCCGATACGATTGCATTTGACGGGCAATGGCAGCGGGCTGGCAGCAGGCGTATTCTCTGTTGCTGGCCAGCTGGCCAGAGTTTGCCATTTTTCAAGCCATTGGTTAGACAGGTCGAACACGTCCGCCGCCAAATTTGCACCCAAATTGGTGGGTGTGCCGGGTAGGGTAGTTTTCATGATGGATGGCCTTCATTTCTTGCCGGAGTATCCTGTTTTGCATCAGGGTAGCATTGAAATTCGAATTCCCATGGGCGCACGGGCAGTCTCCTGACTGCGGGGAACACGGGTGCCTGTTATGCGATTAATTATGCGATTTAAATTGCTTTTAAATAAGTCACATCACAATACAACTGTGTTCTATATCGTCTGTTAACTCATTGATATCCATCAATTGCCCGTCATGTTGTATCGGACAATCCGACATATTCACAGAATAAATTCTGCACCAGTTATGAGCTGTTTTTCTCTGAGTGTCAGTCCCCTGCGGGGTGCTCTGTCAGGTACTGTCGCAGTGCAGTATCTATTCGTGTCTGCCAGTCATCACCTGCAGAACGAAATTGTGCCAGTACGTCTCTGGAAAGGCGTAATGTAATCCGTTCTTTGACGGGGTGTACTCCGGGGCAGCCACGGCGAATTTCTGATTTAATTTTTTCCCACTCCAGGTCAGAAAGTGAATAGGCATCGGGATCAGCATGAATGCCGGCTAAAATACGTGCTTCTTCTTGTTGCGTGGGAAAGAGGGTATAAGGCTTAAGCTTGGGCATAACGATGAATTTCCTTTTGATTTGCCCTGCGTAAGCTAATGATGCGTCTTTCCTGACTGCGGTCAACAAACACAATATGTAACAGGCGATTCCCTACATAGCCAAGGCCAGCCAGTCGTTGTTCTCCGCAGGTTCGCCGCGGGTCTGACCAGGTAATGGCCGCTGCCCAGTCAACCCCGGAGGCTTGTGCCAGAGACAGGCCATGTTTATTAATATTGATGAAATCATTGCTGAGATCGAAGGTGATTTCCATTTTTTGATTCTGTATAAAAATATGTTTTCGTGACGTTGACAGCGACAGAGTGCGAATAGTTCAATAAAGCAGCTATTTTTTATCATTATTTTTATTGCTTTGTCGCTATTTGTCTTATTTTTTCATATTTTTATATTAATTAATCTGTAATGTTTCTCCGCTGTTAATTGCTCAACAAGAGTAATCGGCACTGTGTTTTCTCTTTATTTGGTGTGTATTTAAAATGCAAAAAACACATTTAAAGTGCTTGACTGCTACGTTCCTATTTACTAGAATGAACTTGGGTTGTAGTGTATTTATTAACTATGACCTTATCTTCATCTTCTCCCATTTTACAGCCCACGCTCTTTCGTGGGCTTTTTTTGGACGCTTGCAGACAGGGATTAGTCATCCCAGCCTGCGTTTTTGTTACGGGATTTGTGAGGTTTTTATATAGATCAATTGCTTATTTGGGGTGGCTTCTGTCAGACATCAATAATATGGAACTGTAATGCGGCCAGTTTGGCATAAATCCCGCCTTCTGCTACCAGACTCGCGTGCGTGCCGGTTTCGACGATCTGACCATTTTCCATTACCAGAATACGGTCGGCTCTCTGGACGGTAGCCAGTCTGTGGGCAATGACCAGCGTGGTGCGGTCTTGCATAGCCGTTTGCAGAGCGCCTTGTACCAGACGTTCTGATTCGGCATCCAGAGCGCTGGTGGCTTCATCCAGTAATAATAATGCCGGATTTTTAAGAAGTGCGCGTGCAATAGAGATCCGCTGGCGCTGTCCGCCGGACAGGCGCACACCACGTTCTCCCAGAAATGACTGATAACCGTCGGGTAGTTTGATAATGAATTCATGTGCTGCCGCCATGTTGGCCGCCGCAATGACTTCTTCATCGGATGCGCCGGGACGACCGTAGCGGATATTTTCCATGGCATTTGCTGAGAAAATAATCGTATCCTGCGGTACGATGCCAATGGTACTGCGCAGCGTGTGTAAACTGAGTTGACGAATATCGATGCCGTCAATACAAATCCGGCCTTGTTGCGGGTCGTAAAAGCGTAGTAATAACTGAAACAGTGTAGTTTTTCCGGCTCCGGAAGCACCGACAACAGCAATGGTTTCTCCGGCTGCAATATCGATCGTCAGATTTGACAATGCTGCGCTGTCCGGACGCGACGGATAATTGAATCCGATGTCTTGCAAGCTGAGTGTTGCGCCGGATTTGGTCTGACTGGCGCTGTGTTGCGGCAGGTGTTGCGGCTGAGCCGGTGAGCTGATGCTGCTTTGTGCCGATAATAATTCCAGCAGACGTTCGGTTGCACCTGCTGCACGTTGCGCATCCCCCATGACCTCGGATAATGCACCGATAGCGCCTGCTGTAATAGACGCATACAGGATGAATTGACTCAGTTCGCCGCCACTCATACGTTTTTCCATTACCGCATGTGCACCCAGCCACAGTACAAATACAATCGCACCAAAAATCAGTAAAATAGCAATTGCGGTCAGCAGTGATCTGGCGCGTATCCGGCGTATGGCGGTGCCGAAGGCATTTTCTACCGAGTCGGTAAATCGGGCTGCTTCACGGGTTTCTTGCGTGTACGCCTGCACAATTGGTATGGCATTTAAAATCTCACCGGCCAGGGCAGAGGCATCGGCAATGCGGTCTTGCGAATCGCGGGACAGTGTGCGTACGCGCCGGCCGAAGATCACTATCGGCAACACTACCATCGCCAGCAGGACAATGATAATGGCAGAAAGTTTAGGACTGGTTACAAATAGCATTACCAGACCGCCCATGAAGAGCAAGCTGTTGCGCAGTGCCATAGAAATACTGGTACCTACCATCGCCTGGATCAGGGTGGTGTCTGTAGTCAGACGTGATAATACTTCACCGGTTTTCGTTGTTTCAAAAAATTCCGGGCTTTGTTCCACCACGTGTGCATATACTGCACTGCGTATATCGGCAGTAACACGTTCACCCAGCCATGACACCATATAAAAACGGGCTGCGGTAGCGATGGCCAGCACACAGGCAACACCAAATAAAGCCAGAAAAGTGGCGTCAACGTGACTGATGCTGCCTTGCCCGCTAAATCCAAGGTCTATCATCTGGCGAAATGCGTAAGGTATTGTCAGCGTGGCTGTAGCGGCAACCAGAAGTGCACAGCCCGCCAGGTAGAATTGTTTTTTATAAGGCCGTAAGAAAGGAAACAGGCCTTTCAATGTGCTTAAACTGCTTGGAGCTTTCATGGAGGGTGTCTTCTTTTAATCGTGTAGTTAAGTGGGGAACTAAGTGGTCAGCTAAATGCAGAGTTAATTGTGTAATTAAGCGCGTAATGGTGAAATAGAAAAATGCTAAAAGGATAATTTTTATTGCTAAGGCGTGAAGATGATACAACTATGCCGGAACAGCATAAGCCACATTGTGTGGCCTTGCTACCGGCAGTATATATTTTTTGCCTTATTTTGCAGGGCTGGTCTGTTGATACTGCGTTGCACCGAATAAGATATCTTTTGCCGTATCGCTGGTCAGTGGTTTACGCCGGTCAGCTAATACCTGTACGCCGCGTTG
>CAIWPG010000207.1 GCA_903914535.1 uncultured Oxalobacteraceae bacterium | reverse complement strand
GCAACAAAATGGCAAATTCATCGCCGCCGAAGCGACCCAGCAAATCGGTATCCCGCAATACAGCCTGACAAGCACGAACAAACACAATAATCGCCTGATCACCGGTAGCATGTCCATGGGTATCATTGATATTTTTAAAGTGATCAATATCAAGCATGAGCACAGCCAGGCTGGAGCGATACCGTTGCGCCCGTTTTAATTCTAATTTGGATCTGGAGATAAAATAACGCCGGTTGGCAATCCCGGCAAGAGAATCTGTATTTGCCATTTCTGAAAGCGTTTCTTTCTGACGTATCAAGGCCAAATGCTCACGTAAAATAAATATGGCCATACCCCAAAACAATAACAATGCAACAACTTCACCCCATACACGTTGCCACCACCCCGCCAGCCAGTCAACATCCGCCTCACCAAACACAATAACAAAAGGCAGACCATCAACCCTGCGTACTCCATATAAACTATTTTCCCCACTCAGCGGAAAGCGGGAGTGAAATGTCGCATAGCTATTGCCGGATGCGATAAACTCAGTAACCTGCAAGTGATTAACCGTTTTTCCAAGCATGTCCGGTGCCGCCGGCTTCTTTGCCAGCAAACTAAGCCATGTATCAGTGATCACGATAGCACCATGCGGGCCAACAGGTACTTTCTCAAGCCAGCGGGAAAAAAAACCCAGGTCAACAGCAATGCCTGCCGAACCATAAAACCCCGGAGATGCGCCGGGAAAACGTCGTACCTGGGTAATGGACGGCCGCCTGGCCTTGCTAAGATACATGTGCGAAACGAATGTTTCACGCTGAGGGTCAAGCTGAAGTTCTCTGCACCACTCCCGTTGACTGACATCAACCCCTACTTTTGAATTTGTATTCGTAATAATGCAGTCTTTATCAGTCAAGCCGATACCAACAGCATCGGGCAAGGTCTTACGCTTTCGTTCAATAAATTCCGAAATACGATCATGCCTTACCACATCAGCATCAGGGTAGTGCAGTTCAGTAAATGACACCTGACTGACAATATCACGCAAAACATAATCCGAGTTCTGCATGGCGCCCTTAATCCACTCACTGACCAGATAACTGCCATTTGCCACCTGCAACCGGGCAGCATCTTCTTCATGAAGATACGATATATACAGATCACATGCCGCAATGACAGCAAGTGTCAGGCAAAAAAACAGGCAGTAAGAAATACTTTTGCGGCAATCAGGCATTACAGAACCTCAGAGAAACGAGAAAAATTCTCGCGATCAAATAAAAAGGAACATCAACTACAAATGTATTGCCCGAAACAATATGTCCGGCACTATCCGGGGAGAAGCTGACATTACATCGTCTTTTTTATTTCTCAAAAGTACGACAACTGAACCTGATGTCACATCATATATACATCTTTACACATTACATCCTGTCCCCATCCGCCAAATTATTGCCAGTTTGCAAATTATAACGGACAAACCTGTTAGTTGGAAAGTAAGGATAACAATTGATTTGACGTGCAACAAGATGAATTAACAGATATTTATTTCCGGTTTGAATTGCTAAAAATAATAGAATAATGAAAATAACCGTGGTTAACACTGAAAGATAAGTTACCCAAAAGAAATAGCATACAAAAGTGGCTCTTCTTTGTGCATGTAAAAAGTTGATTTGCAGCAATAATAACGACAGTCATGGCACAGAGATTCAATGAAGTTCTCAAATCGACATAATTAATTATTAAACAAATAATGACGATATCTCCCCTGCATCTGACTTCCCGGAGCAATATGATACGGGCAACTCCGGACAGTTTTTTTATTTTATGCTTTAGCCGATGTCTCCCTCTCACGGAATGGACTATAACAATGAAAAAGCAACGACAACATACACTTACACACGACATAAATCCTTATTCAGGTTTTCAGTACCCCGCTCCGCTTGCCGGCATGCAGTTAAAAAAAGAAATTCTGCCGTTTACCGTCAGATTGGTGCAGAATGAATACGATCTGAACAGAGCTATTCATGTGCGTCATGCAGCTTATGCCCGCCACGTTCCTGAATTTGCGGAATCACTCAGACAACCGGAACCTGCAGACCTTGATGCCGACACTGTCATTCTGATCGCAGAATCCAAACTGGATCACTCTCCGATTGGTACAATCCGAATTCAGACCAATCAGTTTAAAGCACTTGAACTGGAGCATTCCCTCCCACTACCGGAATGGCTGCAGGGACACACACAGGCTGAGGCTACGCGACTGGGGGTACAAGGCAAAGAAGGACGACTTGTCCGGGCTGCGCTATCCAAAGCTTATTTTCAGTTTTGTCAGCAGCACGATATTGAGTGGATGGTAGTCACTGGTCGCGCCCCGGTTGATCGCGATTACGAACGCATGCAGTTTAAAGATGTCTATCCGGGCATGGGCTATATGCCACTTAAACATGTAGGTAATATTCCGCACCGTATTTTGGCCTTAAAAGTTAATTCAATGAGAAATCAATGGCTGGAGAACCAACACCCGCTCTATAATTTTTTTTTCCGGACCCGACATGACGATATCGATACCGGCAGCAGAAACAACAACATCAGTTATATGCACCTGACGCCGGCAGCAACCCTGTGCCGCAGCCAAAAACGATTAGCCTGACTACACCGCACTCCGGCCTGCCAGATTACACATGGCAGACTTATGTTTTTTATTACGGGCAATACCGCCTTTAATTTGCAAGCACATAATTTTTCTGGTAATTTATTGTTTTTTCGGAAATAACTTTTCTAGGCAAAACACTAGAAATTTCTTATGACGAATTATTCTGATTTCTTTCAGCATATCAGTAATCGTATCCCTGTTATGGATCAGGTGCTCTTTCGCCTGTCGGCTTATGTCATTCCTCTGATCGTTGCTCTGGTATCACTGATTGCATATATCTTTTGGGATATACACTATCCATACAATGTCGGGCAGCCACTCACCATACGTGCGGTACCAGTTAAAGACACAGCACAAACAGCACAGCAAGGTTGGTTACTGGCTGAACAACAACCGAAAACCACGCATCTCAACACCAAACTTTCTGAAACTCCATTCTGGATTGCATTTACGACGCTGGCAATAGCGCAAAATACCGCCACAATAGTTGAATTCCCGTCCCGGCATGCCATCAATGTCAGTTGCTGGGATACGCTCACCTGGCACACTCTCGGCGATGGCAGCCGGCGATACAGTTCGGGGGCAATCTCTGCGATCAAGGCCGGCTTCGGGCTGACACTGGCATCTGCCGCAACACCACACAACATCTTGTGCCGCATGCAATTTATCGGGCCGGCCAGAGCCAGTATCGAGCAATGGAGTACAGAACAACTGCACATATCCGAACAGCAGTTTTATCGCAAGTCCGGTCTTCTGAAAGGCGGAATGCTGCTCCTGACAGCATTTGTTTTGGTCACAGCACTGATTAATCGGGAAAGCCTGTATATTCTGCTGGCCGCCTGGCTGACAATCAGCCTGCGTATCGCAGCGCAATCGGAAGGATGGGATACCGAATGGCTCGGGCACACCGTACCGCTGGAATGGCTGTTTTATATTCGCAAACTCAGCTTTGCTATCGACTACCTGCTGACATCCAGCCTGTTTGGTGCTTTATTTCGTGAACAATTGATCAAAACGGGCGGGCTGGGCGGGCTGCGGCTGGCGCAATTACCCTGCCTGCCTTTGCTCATCTTAGCAATAGTATTACCCTATCAATTCTTTCTTCCGGTTTTATGGAGCGCCACCATTGCGGCAAGTATGCTGTATGTTTTTTTAATCATACGCATTCTTATACTGGCACGCACTACCGCTGCGATCTGGTATTCCGCATCGATATGTATCACCCTGTTCTCCTGGTGTGCTGCCATCATTTCGGCGGCTCTGGATATAAAAAACATAGCCGGGCCGGTCAATCTTATCACCGCGGCACTGTCATCCAGCCTGGTCGCCGCACTGGCAATTGCTGAAAAAATGCGGCAGGATCATAAAGAACGGCTGGAAGCACAAACAGAACTTGTTCATACCTTTGATGTCATGCCAATCGGCTTATTTACGCTCAATACTGAAGGTCAGTTTTTAAGCGCAAATCCGGCATTAATCGCCATGCTGGGACACGATGTGCGCCTGAGCGACAATACGGACTGGGATCACTATTTTGACAAAGATACCTGGGAACAGGTACACAATATGGCACGCGCACACGCAAACAGCGACCTGATACTGCAAAGTAAAACGACTTCAGACGAGGCTTCGACCAGGTATTATTTACTTAAAGCAGCACTTTCATGCGATAAAATTGAAGGTTCTTTGCAAGATATAACAGAAAAATACAAGGCAATTGAACATTTGCGCTTTTTGGCCAACAACGATTCCCTGACTAAAGTATTAAACCGGCGCGGCATCGAGACTAAGCTAAAAAATGAACTGAACCGGTTAACCCCAAATCAGACACTGGGATTAGCTTACCTTGACCTGGACAGATTTAAACTGATTAATGACCTGTTCAGCCATACTGCCGGCGATGAGGTACTGAAACAGTTATGCGAACGGATAATAGTACTACTGGATAATACACAGCAGTTCGGACGTATCGGTGGTGATGAATTTATTATTGTGCTGCCGGATACCTCGGTTACTGTGGCCACACAAATTTGCCGCAATATCGTGGATAAGGTCAGCGCCACCTCATTTTTAGTCGGCGAAAAAGCATTTCAGGTACGTTGCTCTGTCGGATTAGTTGAAATCGAAGCAGGAACACACATCAAAGATGCCATATCCACCGCTGATCGCGCCTGCAGAGAAGCAAAAAAAGGACATCACGATAACCTGGTTATTTACGAAAAACACTCCAGCGCATTTCATGAGCACCAGGCAGAACTTGAACTGGTTGAACAACTCGCAGATAACTCGGCGACAAACAATATGTTTTTAGTTATGCAACCCATCATGTCGCTCTCGGCGCCGCACGGCTCGCTCAATTTTGAAGTACTGCTGCGTATGCGCGACCATGACGGCAGTACTATCCCCGCCTGCCGCATCATTACGGCAGGTGAAATCAGCGGGCAAATGGGCATGATTGACCGATGGGTATTATCATCCGCACTGGCATGGCTGAACACCCACTATGCACAACTGTCGGACACGCAATTTGTCTGCATGAACCTGAGCGGAGCTTCACTGAATGATGAAAAATTTATTGAAGATGCCTTCGCCATACTTGAAAAAAATAGCCATACTGCAAAACGTCTGTGTATTGAAATCACGGAAGGCGTAGCACTGCACGACCTGCAAAACACCTGCCGTTTCATCAATAAAGTACGCCATTTTGGTGCCAGAATAGCGCTGGATGATTTTGGTGCAGGCTATACCTCGTTCTCTTATCTTAAAAATCTTCCGGCAGATCTGATTAAAATTGATGGCAGTCTCATTGTCGATATGACGAAACACCCGGCCAACGTCGCTATTGTGGAAGCCATCGTTACTCTTGCTAAGAATCTTGGCATGAAAGTAATAGCCGAATGGGCGGAAGATGTCGCCACAGTCGAATTACTGACTGAAATAGGTGTCGACTATGTACAAGGTTACATCGTAGCGCAGCCACAGTATCCGGATGACTTACTTAAAGCCGCTTCTTCAGCCGGCTTTATTAAAAACGAACAACTCACACACTTTCTGAGTGCGCTAAATCCTGACCCGAACAGCACAGAACAACTTGAATTATTGAATTCAGTAAAAACCAGCACCTATATGCATTAACACGGTCAGAAAATAGCATTACCGCCTTTACAGGATATTTTATTACAGTCACCATTAGGCTTACATTTGATTTCACCGTAATCTGACGGCTTCCCCACGCATATGACAGACCTGAAGCAACTACTTTCCCCTGAAAAGTTTATTCCCTTTTATCGCGACAGGAAAAATCTCGCCCCCCTGCAGTTAGCACCGGTTGCGGTTGAGTTGCACTGGACCTCAGATTGTAATTATGACTGCGTACACTGCTCTTATGGCAGCCGCCGCCAGACCAGGGGAGCACTCTCGCCCGAAATCATCAATACGGTTATTGATGAGCTCATAACGATGAAAACGCAGGCAGTGTACCTTTCCGGCGGCGGCGAACCAACCGTAGTAAAAGGCTGGAATAACCATGCTCGCAAACTGATGGACGCGGGCATTGAAGTAGCACTCATTAGCAATGGGGTTGCCTTACTTGCATCACAGGCACAGACTTTATCCGCCATGAATTATGTTGCAGTGTCCGTCTATTCAACCGACCGCAACGAATACAATCTGATCACCAAAAGTCGCTTTTTTGAAAAACAGTGGACATGTCCTGCATTAATTAAATCAGCAGGCGGTCACGCAGTTGTCGGGGCACGTTGCGTGATTAATAAAATCAATTATAAAAATATAGTAGCAATTTATTTGCAAGCCATTGCATCCGGATATGACTATATTATTTTCATTCCGGCCGTCGACTATGAAGGCCGTGGCATTAGTCTGGGTAAGCAGGAACAACTTGAGATTAAACAATTACTATCAGAAAACAACTCTATATTCGATTCCGCACTGACAAATATAGCGAGTATCGTAAACCGGGATATTAATCACTACCAACCTGCAAATTATACGGAGGATTTCTATCGCATTGAGGCCGGATGCGCCGCCTTAACGATTCGTGCCAATGCTTTTATTAACTATTGCGGAGGTGTCTGGCTGTGCCAGCCACACATTGGCAATCCGCTGTATCAGATTGGCAATGTGAATGACAACAAATTTTCTGAACTATGGAATGCGCCACGGCATCAGGAAGTGATCCATTTACTGAGTCAGGCATTTTCTGCGGGACAGTGTAAAAATTGTCGGTCAATTTCATTTAATAAAATAGCCGATACCTTTGAACACACCCCGTCCGATACAACAATAAATGATCCTTTCCTTTAAACGCATCTAAGCCGGCTTAGCCAGATCAGGTACAAAAAAGCTTAGGCTACCGTCGGCCTAATCACCAGTCCGTGCCAGTTTGGCTTGCAAGGCCGCCGCAATCTGTGCAACAACAAGTTCCCATTCCTGCTCCCAGCTTTTACGGAAAAGATGCATATCAGCATACCAGCAATTTTTAGTAGTGCCAAAAGTTTGCCAGGTAAACCCGCTCATCATTTCCCATGTTTCCACACCCAATGCGGCGGCAAGAATAATTGCCGCCGTCGGTGCGCCGATGACCAGGTCTACTGCCTTAGTCAAGGCCGCAGTTTCGGCAAGATCGTCATACAAATCGACCTCGGGAAATACCTGTACTTCAACCCCGAACTGATCACGCACCTGAGCCAGCTCAGCAGAACATTCATCGTATTGCAGATTAACGAACCGCACTCCGGGAATAGCAAAAATCGGCCCCCACTGCCCGATTTTGCTGCAATACGAAGAACGCTCTCCCGACAGATCACCACTGCGCCAGCAAATACCGATAGTCAGTTCAGGGCCGGACACGGCCAGACGGGACCTCCAGTACGCAACCCGCTCAGGATCAGCAACAAGAAAATGCGACTCTTGCGGAAAACTGACGTTATCAGGCCGCAACCAGCGTGCCATTGATCCGGCTGGTGATTGCACGTGTATATCCAGATCCGACGGCACATTTTCTACATCAACGATCTGCGCCGCCGGAAAAGAATGCCGGAACAGCGGAATCAGTTTTTTAGTACAGGCAAAAATACACTGTCCGGCACGACGGACCATCTCCGCATACAGATTGGCAAACATAATCTGGTCGCCTACCCCCTGCTCTCCCCAGATCAGTATCGTTTTGTCTTCCAGCGATTCACCCTGCCACCAGGGATAAGGAAAGCTGCGCCTTGCTACCGGAGCCACCTCTTTAAACCAGCGAAATTCATAACCCATCCAGCCATGCTCCAGATTCCCCGATGCCAGCATAGATAACGATAAAGCAAATTGTACGTTATTATTATCGGGAGCAAGTGCCGCCGCATGACGAAAAAATTGCACGCTTCCGGCTATATTCTCCTGCTCCTGACAAGCCAGTCCGAGGTAGTAATAGGCATTGGCATGTGTGGGATCTAATTCAGCCGCTTTTAAGCAATTTTTTATTGCGCCCCCCATATCCCTGGATAAAATCAACACTGCTGCCAGATTGCTGTATGCCGCAACGTAAGAAGGATTCAGTGCCTGCGCCTGCTGATAAGCCAAAATAGCAGCCGGATAATTATTTTGCAACTTTAATGCGGTACCGAGATTATCATACGCTTCCACATAAGCCGGTCTCAGCGCCAGGGCCTTGCGACAATTTTCAGCTCCCTCTTTAAATTTTCCATGATCAATTAATGCAGCACCCAAATTAAGCAAGGCTTCAGGATAATCCGGTTTAAGTGCAATAGCACTACGCTGACACCTGATCGCATCAATCAATTTTTTTTGATCCCGGTACACCATACCCAGATTAGAAAAATAAAATGCATTAGACGGATTAATGCGCACAGAATGACACATTAATTGCTCGGCAAGCGCATATTGCTTATTCTGGTAAGCAATCACACCCAGATAATGCAGAGCATCCGGCTGCTCAGGTACCGCTTGCAATATAGCTTCATACCGGTCTTGTGCTTCCTTCAGATTACCGCTCTGATGCACAGCTATCGCACTCGCAAGCAGCTCAGCAATTGCATTTTTCCCCGGGATTCCGGCTACCGCCTGCACTGTAACTCCTGTAGTATCCGGCTCACGCAACATACAGCATTGCTTAAATTTTTTCCCGCTGCCACAATCACAGGGATTATTGCGTCCATTTTTTTTCATGTTCAGGCTTATCTGTCAGGAGTAGAATAAAAAGATGCATTAGGTTAATATCTCGCTACATGATGCCGTAAGCCGGCATCCCGTGTCAAAGAAGACGGTTTCCCGGAGACTGTCACACTTCAATACGGAACGGCAAGCAGTTGAATTGCATGCTGTAACCCTGCGTTAGCGTACATTGACATGCATTGACGTACATCGTGATACTCCTGGAGTTTGTCAGACTCCTCCGGCAAATTCCTGGCTGCGACTGATTGCCACAGAGTTGTTCAATACAGGAGAAAAAAACCGTGAAAGTGCTGGCCTTAATCCCTGCCCGGGGCGGATCAAAAGGAATCCCGCGTAAAAACATCCGGCTACTTGCCGGTAAGCCGCTAATCGCATGGACGATAGAAGCTGCCCTTGCTTCTGCACATGTAAGCTCTGTCGTGGTTAGCACCGAAGATGATGAAATTGCCGATATCAGCCGACAGTGGGGAGCTCAGATTCCCTTTATACGACCGGCGGAATTGGCTCAGGATGATACACCAGGTATGGCACCGGTTCTGCACGCATTGGATCACCTGACGCAGTTCGATGCTATTTTATTGCTTCAACCCACTTCCCCATTACGTACCACAGCAGATATTGATGCCTGCCTGCTTTTAGCACAAACCCGGCAGGCAAATGCAATTGTCTCCGTATGTGAACCGGAAAGTCATCCGGGCTGGATGTACACACTGGATGACAATCACTGCCTGAAAAACCTGACAGGTGTCCCCCTGTGTACACGACGCCAGGATCTGCCCCGGGTTTATGCCTTAAACGGCGCGCTTTACTTCGCCCGGACCGACTGGCTGCGACAGCACCGGTCTTTTATATCCGAAGACACGATGGGGTTCCTTATGCCCAAGGAAAAATCCATTGATATCGATACTCTGTTTGATTGGAAAATGGCGGAATTACTGCTGGCTGAACAGGCTACAGCAAGGATATAGCTAAAATGAATACGACCCACCATGCCATTTGTCATTTTATACGTGCACTTTACCAGTCATCCGAATTTATTCCACTGCACGCGCCCAAATTTACCGGCAATGAAAAAGCCTATGTTACCGACTGTATAGAATCGACTTTTGTCTCCAGTATCGGCAAGTATGTAGATCAGTTCGAACAAATGGTGGCACAGACTACCGGTGCAAAATACGCCATTGCTACGGTCAGCGGCACCACAGCACTGCATATTGCACTCAAACTGGCCGGCGTCACTGCCGGCGATGAAGTCATCACTCAGCCACTGACCTTTGTAGCTACCTGCAACGCCATTCAGTATTGCGGAGCCAGACCGGTCTTTGTTGACGTAGACCGCGATACCATGGGAATGAGCCCGGCCAGCCTGCTCAGCTTCCTCACTAATCACACCAGGCAATCCGGGACAGAATGTATCAACCGGACTACCGGAAAAAAAATAAGTGCTGTCGTCCCCATGCACACTTTTGGCCTTCCCTGCCGGATTGATAAGATAGCCGAAATTTGCGCTCAATTTAATCTGCAACTGGTCGAAGATGCAGCAGAAAGTCTGGGCAGCAGCTATCGGGGCAAACACACCGGCACATTCGGGCTATGTGCCACCTTCAGTTTCAATGGTAACAAAACCATCACCACCGGCGGTGGCGGAATGATTATCACCAATGATGCTGCCTTTGCAAAACGCGCCAGACACATTACCACCACGGCCAAAGTACCACACCCCTACGAATTTATTCACGATGAAATCGGCTACAACTATCGTATGCCTAATCTCAATGCTGCACTGGGCTGTGCACAAATGGAAGTTTTACCGAAAATATTAAAAAGTAAACGCGAAATAGCCCTGGCCTACGCCGATTTTTTTAGCCGGTCACCACTCCATTTTATGGAAGAGATAACACATGCCAGATCAAATTACTGGCTTAATGCAGTTATTCTGGATAACAGGGTAACACGGGAGGAGTTTTTAAAAGAACTCAATACCGCAGGTATTATGTCACGCCCTGCCTGGCATTTAATGAATGAGCTTGTTATGTTTCGCGATTGCCAGTGTGCCGACCTGAGTAATGCAAAATGGCTGGAAGAGCGCGTGGTAAATATACCCAGCAGCGCAAAAATAACGTGAATAATCAGACAAAGCAGAGTGTCGGCCGGCATGAGACCAACGACGTGAATCTGCCAGCGAATCTGCCGCCGGCCTCACCGGACAAACCCGGCCTGCTCCTGATAGGAGGCGGGGGACATTGTGCCGCCTGTATTGATGTAATTGAACAGGAAAATACGTTCAGCATTATCGGCATCATCGATCAGCACAGCATTGGAAAAACAGTGTGCGGTTACCCGATACTGGGCAACGACGACTGTCTGCAGACACTGCGGCTGAGCGTAAATTATGCACTGATCACGGTAGGACAAATCGGCAGCCCGTCAATCCGTTTACGGCTGTTTAAGCTGACAGCCACACTGGGATTTATGCAGCCGGTCATTATATCCCCCAGAGCATATGTTTCCCGGCTGGCCCAAATCGGGCCAGGCACTATTATCATGCACGATGCACTGGTCAACTCGCGCGCCACCATAGGAAGCAACTGCATTATCAATACCAAAGCGCTGATAGAACACGATGTGCGTATTGAAGATAATTGTCACATAGCCACATCAGCGACTGTCAACGGCGGCACTATTGTCCGGCAGGGTACATTTATTGGCAGCCATGCTGCCACAAAAGAATATGTCACAACCGGACCTGATGACTTTATCAAAGCCGGATCATTTTTTACCGGGTATACAAATGCACAACAAAAGTAATATAAACAATAACAGCAACCCGGAGCATGTTTTCATCATTGCAGAGGCTGGTGTAAATCATAACGGCTCGCTTGAGCTGGCTAAGAAATTAATTGATGTCGCAGTCAATGCAGGAGCCGACGCAGTTAAATTCCAGACATTCGCAACAGACAGCCTGATCTGCCGTCATGCGCAAAAAGCACAATACCAGCTACAAACCACACCGGCAGAAGAATCCCAGTATGAGATGCTCAGAAAACTGGAGCTAAACGAAGAGGCACACAAAGAACTCATCAGCTACTGCCGGGAAAAGCATATTCAGTTTCTGTCTACCCCGTTTGACCACAGCAGTATTGATTTACTGGCGCGCCTTGGTATCAGCACCTTCAAAATACCCAGCGGTGAAATCACCAACCTGCCCTATTTACGTCATATCGCTCGTCTTGCCAGTGAGATTATTCTTTCTACCGGAATGGCAACGCTGGGAGAAACAGAGGCAGCACTGGAGGTATTACAACAAAGTGGCGTGACAAAAAACCGGATCACGGTACTACATGCAACAACGGAATATCCGTGTCCTGCCAATGAAGTCAATCTGCGGGCCATGCTGACCCTTCGTGATGCATTTCAGGTCAGCGTCGGCTACTCTGATCACACTCTGGGCAGCGAAATTGCTGTGGCAGCTGTTGCCCTGGGAGCTTGTGTGATTGAAAAACACATTACCCTGTCACGCTCTATGGATGGTCCCGACCATAAGGCCAGCATGGAACCGGACGAACTGGTCGCCATGGTACAGGCCATACGGCATGTTTCTGCCGCACTGGGCGACGGAATTAAAAAACCTTCCGCCAGCGAAATAAAAAATATTCCGATTGCCAGAAAAAGCATTGTGGCTGCATGCGAAATCAGCGCAGGCGATATGTTTACCGTAGAAAATCTGGCAGTAAAACGCCCGGCTACCGGACTTAATCCCATGCACTGGGATGACATACTCGGTCAGCTTGCGACTAAGAACTATGCAAAAGACGAACTGATACAACCTTAGGCAAACACATTGTGACCCATAAAGAAAAGACCACCGGCGGACATCTCTCCCCGGCAAAAAAAATCCTTGCCATTACAGCGATACGATCTGATTACGACCTGATGAGCGGGCTGTACCGGTTATTAGATAAAGACCCTGACACGGATTTGCAATTACTTGTGGCCGGAGCCCACCTGTCTGCCGCTTATGGCAACAGCGTCGGTTTAATTAAAAAAGATGGCTTTACCATACTGATGGAAATTGAAAGCCTGATCAGTGCCGACTCACCGAAATCACGCTTAAAATCAGCCAGTATCCTGCTCCAGAATGCGATTGATGTCGTGGCGCGCTGGCAGCCGGAGTTAATTATTTATGCCGGAGACAGGGAAGATGTCTTGATTGGCGGATTGCTGGGTGCTTTTTTAGCGATACCGACAGTACATTTTTTTGGCGGCGACCATTCCAAAGATGGCCATACCGATACCGTCATACGGCACGCCACCTCAAAATTATCGACGTTTCATGTCGTCTCGGCTGAACAGCATAAGCAGCGACTGATTAAGCTGGGAGAAGCACCGGAACGTATTGCCGTCACCGGCAGCATTGCACTGGATAAGTTTATTGAAGCCAGCCATGCACCGGCACAAGACATACACAGCATTGCACCGCAAGGCAAACAATTAGATCAGTATGCCATGCTGATTTTTCACCCGGTCGATCAGGAAAAACAACAGGCGGCCGCTATTTTTGAAGCCATTCTGCTGACACTAAAAAAATCAGGCATACCTGCTATTGTCAGCTACCCGAATACCGACCCCGGCAATCATCTCATCATTGAAAAAATAAAGCAGTATGAACATGACCCCCATTTTTGGTTTTATACCAATCTGGAACGCAGCACCTTTTTATCCTTGTACCGGCAAGCCAGATTTCTGATCGGGAATTCTTCTTCCGGCATCCTGGAAGCCGCATCCATTCCGCTGGCCGTCATCAATGTCGGATTACGACAAAAGGGACGTTACTGCGAAGGCAATGTCTTATTTTGTGAAACCGGTGCCGATGCCATCGAAGCTGCTATTACGCAAGCTATCAGCCCGGAATTTCAATCTTCCGTCAAAAAAATTAATAATCCCTATGGTGCCGGAAATAGCTGCACGCAAGCATTTACTGTGCTCAAAACGACGGATTTTGCCGGGATGTTAAAAAAGACCGAAGACCCGCTGGATCTGTAATATTCATGCCATAAGCACGCATTCAACTAACCACTAACCGGGACACACTATGCAAACCAGGGATCTTGATCGTTTTGTTATTCCGGATCAGTCCACCATTCTCGATGCCATGCAGGCAATCGAAGATAATGCGCGTGAAGTGGTCATGCTGAAAAACCGGGATGAGGCGATTATCGGCATTATTACCGATGGTGACATCCGGCGTGGCTTACTGCGGGGACTTGGCATGCATAGCCCTGCTATCGATGTCATGAGTGCTGATTTTATTTCAGTAGCGGCAGAGACCGAGCGTGCCAGCGTATTGGATTTAATGAAAGCCATCCGGATTCGTCATGTACCGGTAGTCAACAAAGAGCTGCACTTATTGGGAATTCATTTTTTAGAAGAAATTATCGGTACAACATCACGTCCCAATATTGCGGTGATTATGGCCGGAGGTAAAGGCACACGTCTGCGGCCTTATACCAACAACATCCCTAAACCCATGATGCTGGTGGCCGGACGACCTATTCTGGAACGTATCGTTTTGCATTTAGTCAGCAATGGCATACGCCATATTTATCTGGCGATTAATTACCTCGGTCACATGATAGAACAGCACTTCGGCGACGGCAGCGCATTGGGCTGTCGTATCGATTATTTGCGCGAAACCGAAGAACTGGGAACCGGGGGCGCATTAAGCCTGCTACCGGAAACACCAAAGCACCCTGTCATGGTATTAAATGGCGATCAGATTGTCCGTATCGATATACAAGGCATGTTAAGCTGCCATACCGATGCCGGTGCCGATGCCACTATTTCGGTCGGCACCTACCAGCACGATGTCCCATTCGGCGTTGTACACCAGCAAAATGGCCGCCTGATGCGACTGGAAGAAAAACCTGCGATCAATTTGCTGATCAATCGCGGTATCTATCTGCTCAGTCCGGCTGCTTTACAACTTATCCCTAAAGAAAAATTCTTTCCGATAACCGAACTGTACGAACAATTATTACAACTCAACAAAATTGTCGCCACACATTTCTCTGAAGAAGACTGGCTGGATGTAGGACGACCGGACGACCTGAAACGCGCCAATGGTTATGCCTGACGCAGATTTTTATATTACCACCCATTAAGCAAACCGGAAAATGCATCTGTTGACAAGACAATCACTATACTCAGTTTGATCATCAGACGCGATTCTGACTCTCTCATATCATGCGCAACGATTGTAGGCCCGGCGGATACAACGCCTACAATTACCGGAATGTTGGCATTAGGAAAAAATCCGCAAGACTTCTTACCCGGCGCTTACATTCAATTTCTTCGCATCAATGGCACCGATTATCGCAATCCCAACATTGGTGATGTATTGAAAATTTTTGGCACAAAAGAATGGATAACTGGTCCAACAATTCAGATTCCCGACAAAAGGTGTCACTGTACTGCGTGATCTGGTGCGTCGTCCGCGGCGACGCACCTTCGGAACCCGATTTCTTACTATTAATGAGTCAAAAAATCCAAAACCATGCGATTAAATTTCTCTGCATGTTCCCATTGCGCCCAATGTCCACAACGATTGAAAATATGCAATTCTGCATTCTGCATACCCCAAAGCAAGCGCAGACCGACATCCATCGGAACAAAGCGGTCATCGCGTCCCCAGATAACCAGCGCAGGTGCAGAAATCTCATGCAGGCGCGGACCCTGATCAGGGAATTGTTTAGGATTGGCAGCCAGGCTCTTAACGAAATTTTCAAGATGATCGCGGCGGCTTAACATATTCGATAAACGCGCCTGAAAAAGTTCTTCCGTCAGACTACTGGTATCAAAGACAAACACGTTCATCATTTTTTTCAGGTTTTCTATCGTCGGATCACGATAAAGCCCCTGCAATAATTTAATACCTTCTGTCGGCATAGGTACGAACTGACTCGGACCGCCGGTACCGCCGCCCATCAGAACCAGCTTCCCGATACGCTCAGGATTCGCCAGCGCAAAGGCAATCGCACTGTGCCCCCCCATGGAGTTGCCGATAATATGAACGCGGTCAAGCCCTAGCGCATCAAGCAAGCCCTTCAGCGCACGGGCATTCAGATCAGAACGTGAACCGGTACACACAACAGGATCACTTTTACTCCAGCCCGGACAATCCATCAGAATCACACGGTAACCGGCAGCGACAAGCGGTCCGATATTTTTATTAAAGTTAGCCCAGCCACTGGCACCCGGCCCGGAGCCATGCAACATAAGCACCGTTTCGGCGCCTGCTCCGGCATCGTTGTAATGCAATTGAAGATCAAGATCACCTTCTTTGATTTTAAGGTATTTACTGGTCGCAGCTTCCGTTAATATCAGTGCCGCCGAGGTAGATTGAGTCATTGTTACAGCTCCATTTTTTGTGAATAAATTCTGAATAACTAGCGAATTCCATCCTGTCAGAATCAGAAAAAAATAGCATT
Source organism: uncultured Oxalobacteraceae bacterium (assembly GCA_903914535.1). Lineage (GTDB taxonomy): Bacteria > Pseudomonadota > Gammaproteobacteria > Burkholderiales > Burkholderiaceae_D > Solimicrobium. The sequence goes on along the minus strand of CAIWPG010000207.1, from coordinate 883 downwards.
CCGGGGTATAAAATCCGGCAGATAAACAGGCTTTTCGTCAGCAAACAGACGAATGAAAAAAACCGCTAAGAAGCCAGCATTTCCTGATGCTTGCTGCCAAGTCCGAGATAGCTTTCAATGACCCGCGGATCATCACGTAATTGTTGCGCTTCACCATGCATCTTAATGCCACCGTTTTCCAGTACATACGCATAATCAGCTACTTGCAATGCCGCGCGGGCATTTTGTTCTACCAGCAAAATTGACACACCGGTACGACGTAACTCGGTAATGATGCGAAATATTTCACGCACAATTAATGGCGCAAGCCCCAGACTGGGCTCATCCAGCATCAGCAATTTCGGCCGTGCCATCAGTGCACGCCCGACAGCCAGCATCTGACGCTCACCGCCGGACAAGGTTCCTGCGGCCTGATCACGACGTTCTTTAAGACGGGGAAACAATGTAAACACTTCATCCATGGTCTGGGCCTGATCACGATAACCGCGACGATAACGCTGAAAAGCACCCAGTAACAGATTATCCCCGATCGACATCGAAGCAAACAGTTCGCGTTTTTCCGGCACCAGATTCATGCCACGCACCACCATACGCTCGACCTCCGGCACCATTTCAATACAGCCGTCAAAGCATATTTCACCATGGGAAGGTAACATACCCATAATGGCCGATAGCGTAGTCGTTTTTCCGGCACCGTTAGGGCCGATCACCGTGACAATTTTGCCCTGACCGACACACAAATCAATATTGCTGACCGCTTCAACCTTACCGTAAGCAACGCTCAGGTTTTTCACCTCCAATACATTGCCGCTCATCGTTATACTCCTCCCAGATAGGCTTCAAGCACAGCCGGATTTTCCTGAATTTCATGTGGCAGGCCTTC
>CAIWPG010000206.1 GCA_903914535.1 uncultured Oxalobacteraceae bacterium | reverse complement strand
GCAAATCCTTACGCAATTACGTGCAGAAGGTTATGAAACCGCCAAATCCTACGAGGGTGCCGATCTTGTGATCGTTAATACCTGTGGATTTATCGATGCTGCCGTACTGTTGGTGCTGGTGTTGTTGCAACAATTATTGCTTAATTATAGTTATTAGTTATTAGTTATTAGCTATTAATTATCAGGTAGCAGGTAGTTGAGTAAAATGTAATTGATCATCAGTAAATAAATTGCCGCGGCAGATGGGTTTGTACTTACTGCTGCGGTTCGTTCTTTAAAGGAAAATCATGTCTACACCAAACCAAAAAATCCGTATTCGTCTGAAAGCATTTGATTACAAGCTGATCGATCAATCTGCTTTGGAAATCGTGGAAACAGCTAAACGTACTGGCGCGATTGTTAAAGGACCAGTTCCTTTGCCGACACGTATTCAACGTTTTGACGTATTGCGTTCACCGCACGTTAACAAAACATCACGCGATCAGTTCGAGATCCGTACTCATCAGCGTTTGATGGATATCGTTGATCCGACTGAAAAAACAGTTGATGCGTTAATGAAGCTGGACTTACCAGCCGGTGTTGATGTCGAAATTAAGTTGCAATAATCTAAAATTTGGTGTTGTAAATCTTTTTTACATGCTATAATTTTAGGCTTAGGTGAAAGTTCGCACAATTATAATATTGGTGACCTTTCACATTTTTCGTGGCAGAGTTTGCCACATACAGTCAGCCCCGCCCAATCGTAGGCGGGAATGGAGAATACAATGAGCTTGGGCCTTGTTGGTCGCAAGGTTGGTATGATGCGTATTTACACAGATGACGGGGATTCAATTCCAGTCACAGTGTTAGATGTTTCAAACAACCGCGTGACACAAATCAAAACACCTGAAACTGATGGCTACACCGCAGTTCAGGTAACTTTCGGTCAGCGCCGTGCATCCCGCGTAACAAAAGCGGCTGCAGGTCACCTCGCAAAAGCAGGTGTTGAAGCTGGTACAGTCTTAAAAGAATTCCGCATTGATGCAGCTAAAGCCGCAGAACTCAAAGCAGGTGATGTTGTGCCTGTTGGTTTGTTCGTGGCTGGCCAGATCGTGGACGTGCAGGGTGTGACTATTGGTAAGGGCTACGCTGGTACTATTAAGCGTCATCACTTCTCCTCAGGTCGTGCATCGCATGGTAACTCCCGTTCACATAACGTGCCGGGTTCAATTGGTATGGCGCAAGATCCAGGCCGTGTTTTCCCTGGTAAACGCATGACCGGTCACTTGGGTGACGATACTCGTACTGTACAAAATCTGGTAATTGCTCGCATTGATGCAGAGCGCCAGTTGTTGTTGGTTAAGGGTGCCGTGCCAGGTGCAAAAAATGGACAGGTAGTTGTAACGCCTGCTGTTAAAGTTAAAGCCAAGAAGGGAGCTTAATCTATGGAACTCAAGCTCCTAAATGATCAAGGTCAAGCTGCATCCAATGTAGCCGCAGCAGATACAATCTTCGGTCGTGATTACAATGAAGCCTTGATTCACCAGTTAGTCGTTGCCTTCCAGGCAAATGCACGTAGCGGTAATCGTAAGCAATTGGGTCGTGACGATGTACATCACACCACTAAAAAACCTTGGCGTCAAAAGGGTACTGGCCGTGCACGTGCCGGTATGTCTTCCTCGCCTCTGTGGCGTGGGGGTGGTCGTGCATTCCCGAATTCACCTGACGAAAATTTCTCACAAAAAGTAAACAAAAAGATGTATCGCGCAGGTATCTGTTCGATTTTGTCTCAGTTGGCTCGTGAAGATCGTTTGTCAATCGTGGAAGATTTCACAGTTGATGCACCAAAAACTAAGTTGCTGTCAGATAAATTGAAAACAATGGGTTGTTTAGACTCCGTGTTGATCATCGCTGATGACTTCAATGAAAACCTGATGCTTGCTTCCCGCAATTTGCCTAACGTGTTGGTCGTTGAACCACGTTATGCAGATCCAGTTTCTTTGGTGCACTTCAAAAAAGTGTTGGTCACCAAACTGGCATTGGCAAAGATTGAGGAGATGCTGGCATGAGCACACTAGTTAAATTTACTGAAGAGCGCCTGTTGAAGGTGTTATTGGCTCCAGTGATTTCTGAAAAAGCAACAATGGTTGCGGAAAAAAACGAACAAGTTGTTTTCCTCGTTATGCCAGATGCTACTAAGCCAGAAATCAAAGCTGCCGTAGAAATGCTCTTTAAGGTTCAGGTTGAATCTGTGCAGGTTGCGAATCGTCAGGGTAAGCAAAAGCGTAGTGGTCGCTTTAACGGACGTCGTAATCATACCAAGCGTGCTTTTGTATGCTTGAAGCCAGGTCAAGAAATTAACTTCACCGAGGAGGCATAATATGGCACTCGTTAAGGTAAAGCCAACCTCGCCTGGTCGTCGCGGTATGGTCAAAGTAGTAACCGAAGGTCTGCATAAAGGCCGTCCGTTCGCTGCTTTGTTAGAAAAAAAATCAAAAACAGCTGGCCGTAATAACAACGGTCATATCACTACCCGTCATATCGGTGGTGGTCATAAACAGCACTATCGTTTGGTTGATTTCAAACGTAATAAAGACGGTATTCCTGCAAAAGTTGAACGCATTGAATACGATCCTAACCGTACAGCACACATCGCTTTGTTGTGCTACGCAGATGGCGAACGTCAATATATTATTGCTACTAAAGGCATGGCAGCTGGTGATCAGGTAATGAATGGCTCGCAAGCGCCTATCAAATCTGGTAACTGTTTGCCAATTCGCAACATCCCGGTCGGTACAACTATGCATTGCGTAGAAATGTTGCCAGGCAAGGGTGCGCAAATGGCCCGTACAGCAGGTGCTGGTGTAGTCCTGATGGCACGTGAAGGTACTTATGCTCAAGTACGTTTGCGCTCTGGTGAAGTACGTCGTGTTCATGTTGAATGCCGCGCTACTGTAGGTGAAGTTGGTAACGGCGAACACAATCTGCGTAAGATTGGTAAAGCTGGTGCCATGCGTTGGCGTGGTGTTCGTCCTACCGTTCGCGGTGTGGTCATGAATCCGGTCGATCATCCGCACGGTGGTGGTGAAGGTAAGACTGCAGCAGGTCGTCATCCAGTGTCGCCATGGGGTCAACAGACCAAAGGTAAGAAGACACGACGCAACAAGCGCACGACTTCCATGATCGTTTCACGCCGTGGTAAGAAATAAGGGGTAACACATGACACGTTCATTGAAAAAAGGGCCATTCTGTGATGCCCACTTGGTGAAAAAAGTCGAAGCCGCGCAAGCGATTAAAGACAAAAAACCAATCAAGACATGGTCACGCCGCTCAACGATTATGCCTGACTTCATTGGTCTGACCATTGCAGTGCATAACGGTAAACAGCATGTGCCAGTGTATGTTTCTGAAAACATGGTTGGTCATAAACTCGGCGAATTTGCGCTGACCCGTACGTTCAAGGGTCATGCTGCCGATAAAAAGGCTAAAAAATAGGGTGCGATGATGGAAACTAAAGCAATTCTGCGCGGAGTGCGTCTGTCAGACCAAAAAGGTCGTTTGGTGGCTGACCTGATTCGCGGTAAAAAAGTAGATCAAGCATTGAATATTTTGGCCTTCAGCCCTAAAAAAGGTGCAGCAATCATCAAGCGTGTTCTGGAGTCTGCTATTGCAAACGCCGAGCACAATGACGGTGCTGACATCGATGAGTTGAAAGTTAAAACTATCTATGTTGAAAAAGGTGCGGTTTTGAAGCGTTTTACAGCGCGTGCAAAAGGCCGTGGTGATCGTATCTCTAAACAATCCTGTCACATTTACGTGACTGTCGGTAACTAAGGAGTCACGATGGGACAGAAGATACATCCAACCGGTTTCCGCTTAGCGGTAACACGTAATTGGTCTTCACGCTGGTACGCAGGTAACGATAATTTCGCTACCATGCTCGGCGAAGATTTGAAAGTTCGTGCTTACCTCAAAAAGAAACTGAAGAACGCATCCGTAGGTCGTATTACTATCGAGCGTCCAGCGAAAAATGCCCGCATTACTATCTATAGCTCACGTCCAGGCGTAGTTATTGGTAAAAAAGGCGAAGATATCGAAGTGCTGAAAGCAGATTTGTCCAAATTAATGGG
>CAIWPG010000205.1 GCA_903914535.1 uncultured Oxalobacteraceae bacterium | reverse complement strand
GTACGCCAATTGCCATAGCAAAAAATTAGAGATGCGTTGCTCACCACCGGTGCGAATAAATAAATCCGGTTCAGGGGCATATGCCATAGACAAATAAGGGCTGAGCTGATTTTCATCAATATGGGTTAAACCAGGATTATCTGCCAGCAATTTATTCATTGCCTGAGTAATATCCCAGCGTCCGCCATAATTTGCGCAGATAGTGACGATCAGTCCGGTGTTATTACAGGTCCTGAGCTCTACATCACGTATTTTTCCTTGCAGGGTTTCACTAAAACGGGACAAATCACCAACAACTTTAAGACAAATATTATTGGCGTGCATACGACCGACTTCACGTTCCAGTGCGGTCATAAACAAACGCATCAGAATAGAAACTTCTTCAGGCGGTCTGCGCCAGTTTTCTGAACTGAACGCAAACAGGGTCAAATAACGCACACCCTGAGTTACACAAGCTTCAACTGTGGTACGTACAGCTTCCACCCCTTTAGCGTGACCCGCAACGCGGGGCATAAAACGTTTTGTCGCCCACCGGCCGTTACCGTCCATAATAATGGCAACGTGTCGGGGAATGCCTTCAGTGGCAGGAATATTTGGGGTAGCACTTAAATGAGACATGTAGGGGCAGTTCATAAAAAACAACGTAGCTATACCATCAATTGCGATGGAGCGTACCAATTAACGATATAGCCTATCCAACTCGGACATTCATCATTAACTGCGGTCTTTATACAGTTAACAATTCTTTTTCTTTTTCAGCGATCAATTTATCTACTTCTGCAACAAATTTGTCAGTAAGTTTTTGAACTTCATCCTGGGCACGACGCTCATCATCTTCCGAGCATTCTTTATCTTTGAGGATTTTTTTCAGGGACTCATTCGCATCACGGCGAATATTACGAACGGCAATTTTTGCATCTTCGCCTTCGTTTTTAACCAGTTTGACAAACTCTTTACGACGTTCTTCTGTCAACGGCGGTGTCGGAACACGGATCAAATCACCTTGTGTTGACGGATTCAAACCCAGATCTGCATCACGAATTGCTTTTTCAACAGCCTGAACCATTTTCTTTTCCCACGGCTGAACGCCAATAGTACGGGCATCGATCAGGGTTACATTCGCAATCTGGCTTAATTGAGTCGGGCTGCCGTAGTAATCCACCTGTACGTGATCCAGTATCCCGGTATGCGCACGGCCGGTACGCACTTTCGCCAGGTCGGCTTTGAGTGTTTCAAGCGACTTTTGCATTCTCTGCTCGGTGTTTTTTCTAACATCAACAACTGTCATGCTGCTCTCCTGCTCTCATTAAATAATAGTATGACACAATCAACACACCACACCTTGACATAGCACTATGTCTCCCGGATGTGGTGATCGCTGTGATCAGTTAAACATGAACTAAAGTACCTTCATCCTCACCCAGGATAACGCGTTTTAATGCGCCTGCTTTAATGATGGAAAACACTTTAATCGGTAATTTACGGTCACGGCACAGCGCAAACGCTGTTGCATCCATCACTTGCAACTGACGGGAAATGGCATCATCAAAACTGATCGTTGCAAAACGGGTGGCACTGCTATCTTTATGCGGGTCAGCAGTATACACGCCATCCACTTTTGTCGCCTTCAAAACAATATCGGCACCTATTTCAGCACCACGCAACGCCGCTGCGGTATCGGTAGTGAAAAATGGATTACCGGTACCGGCTGCGAACACAACAACTTTACCTTCTTCCAGATATTGCAGTGCTTTCGGACGCACATAAGGCTCGACCACCTGATCAATCGCAATAGCAGACATGACCCGTGCAGTAATGCCTGCCTGACGCATAGCATCAGCAAGTGCCAGAGAATTCATGACCGTAGCCAGCATGCCCATATAATCCGCTGTCGCACGATCCATACCCTCTGCACCGGGAGCTACACCACGGAAAATATTACCACCACCAATCACGATTGCCAACTCGACGCCCAGTGCTTTAATTTCAGCGACATCAGCCACCATGCGATCTATCGTTGAGCGGTTGATGCCATACGGATCATCCCCCATTAAAGCTTCACCAGAAAGTTTCAGTAGTACGCGCTTATAGGCAGATTTTTCTAACATTTTTTCTCCACTGGGTTTTATCTGGTTTGTTTTACTTTTGGGTTATTCCTGCATAGTTAACTAAAAATACTAACCAACAAATAAAAAATGCATTAAGTTTATGTAAATAAACACCAAAAACTTACATTTTATTACAGTAATACCCATTAAAAAAGCGGGCCTTCCGGCCCGCCTAGTTTACTTCAGATAAATACAAACACAACCAAAATTAATGCCGTACATCACTGTACTGACAACAATCCCCGTAGCTGCTTTCATATTCATCAGACCATCTCCAAGCAAATCGATTTCCTTACGTTTATGACGCTTCGTGCGTTCAATAAAAACGTTTCAATTATGCTTTTTGAGCGGCAGCTACTTGTGCAGCTACTTCAGCAGCAAAATCGTCTTGTTTTTTCTCGATGCCTTCGCCAACAACAAACATAGTAAATGCTTTAACGGAAGCTGTTTCAGCTTTCAACATTTGTTCCACAGTTTGCTTGTCGTTTTTAACGAAAGTTTGAGAAAAAGTCGCCCTTAAGAGTATGATGAAGAGTAAATGCAAGTCAAGTGAAATGCCAAAAATTAAAGGCAGAACAAAAAAATAAAAAACGAATTAAAAATCGCAATTTTCATTCAAACACAGAAATC
>CAIWPG010000204.1 GCA_903914535.1 uncultured Oxalobacteraceae bacterium | reverse complement strand
TCCATCACATCACTGCGCCGGATAGCGACCGATTTGCGTCCGCGAGCCCTGGACGAAGGTGGCTTGTTTTTTGCGCTGAAATCGCTGCAAAAAGAATTCCGGCAGCGCCACGGTATTGATTGTGATTTACATGCGATTGAAAATGAGTTGGTACTCAACGATAATTTAAGTACCACCGTGTATCGGGTCATTCAGGAATCGCTGACCAACGTGGCACGCCATGCCAGCGCAAGCCGCGTCACGATACAGCTTGAGCAACTGGATGATCATTTACACTTCAAAATACAAGATAATGGCCGGGGTATTGCTCAGTCTGATTTTTCCAAAAAGCAATCACTAGGATTAGTCGGGATACGTGAACGCGTGCGCGCCATGCAGGGAAAACTGAGCATTACCGCCAGTCCGGAAAATGGCACCTGCATTGAAATCAGTTTACCCATTGAATAAAAACAGATTAAGGCTTATTTTTTAAATCAATATCGGCAAGACACTCCAGACCGCGGGCGCTGATCCGGTAGCCTTCGGCCTCGGTCGTAATATACCCTTTTTTATGCAAAAAATCGGATACTTCCTGCTTTAAGGAACTCAGCGGATCAACGGTTACTGCACGTAAACCATCAATGCATTGTTTAGCGTAGAGCGCCATGGCGCCCTGTTCAGTCAATTCCAGCTGACCATCTTTACGATAGCTAACATATTTAATACCGGAAAGACGTTTTACATTCCTGGCAACGCAGATACTTGGCTTGGTGTTTCTGTTATGACGGCTGATTTGTTCCAGCGCATCAAATTCATCAATACTTAAATCTTTACTCATTACTACTTCCCTGCTTTCTTTAGTGTTGCCATGCCCGATGCCGGCGGCAGATGACAACGGATCATAAGCTACCGGATACCTCATGGCGCAGAATCCGGCCGCCAGAACGGCAACCGGATCCTTATTTCTGCATTCTTCTGTAGCTCAGTGTGCTATTTTCAGCTTAACTGTTCAAGACGAATTTTAACGACAGGGCCAAACACCGAACTCAATTGCTCAATGTTACGTATCGCTTCCAATACATTTTTTTCCTGAGTCTGGTGCGTCAGCATAATGATATCGGTCTGCACTTCACCTTCTGCCGGCTCTTTTTGCAGCATAGCGTCGATAGAAATCGACAAATCCGCCATGATACGTGTCACATCAGCCAGCACACCGGCCTGATCTGCCACGCGTATCCGCAAATAATAACTGGTAGTAATTTCCGACATCGGCAGAATCACTTCCTGGTTAATCGCATTTGGCTGGAAAGCCAGGTAAGGTACCCGGTGTTCCGGATCGGCTGTCGCCAGACGGGTCACATCGACCAGATCGGCAATCACAGAAGATGCAGTCGGTTCGGCACCGGCACCTTTACCGTAATACATGGAAGCACCTACCGCATCGCCCTGCACCAGCACCGCATTCATAGCACCTTCTACATTGGCGATAAGACGCGTACCGGGAATCAATGTCGGGTGCACCCGCAATTCAATCCCTTTGGCGGTACGCTTAGTAATACCCAGTAATTTAATGCGATAGCCTAATTGCTCTGCATAAGCAATATCAATCGCCTGCAACTGGCTGATACCTTCAATATGGGCTTTATCAAACTGCATAGGAATACCGAATGCAATCGCCGCCATAATGGTGGCCTTATGCGCCGCATCCACGCCTTCAATATCAAAGGTAGGATCGGATTCAGCATATCCCAGCTCCTGCGCCTGTTTCAGTACGGTCGCAAAATCCAGGCCTTTATCACGCATTTCGGTCAGAATAAAATTGGTGGTGCCATTAATAATACCGGCAATCCACTCAATACGGTTAGCACTCAGGCCTTCACGCAGTGACTTAATAATAGGGATTCCGCCTGCCACCGCAGCTTCAAAGGCAACCATAACGCCCTTATCCTGAGCTGCTTTAAAAATTTCATTACCGTGAATGGCAACCAGCGCTTTATTTGCAGTAACGACATGCTTGCCATTCGCAATAGCAGTCAACACCAGCGCTTTGGTGAGATCAACACCACCAATCAGTTCAACAACAATATCAATGTTGGGGTTATTCACGACCAGAGCAGGGTCACCGACCACTTCGCAGGCATCACCAACCAAAGCACGGGCACGTTCAACGTTACGTACCGCTATCATGGTAATTTCAATGGCACGTCCGGCGCGGCGCATAATTTCTTCCTGATTACGGCGCAATACGTTAAATGTACCGGCACCGACAGTGCCTAGCCCGAGCAAACCTACTTTGATTGGTGTCATAATTTAGTCCGTAATAAAAATCTGTGATACAAATCCACAATAAAAATGCAGTATCGCTTTATACCATGAGCAAAGCACACGGGGGAGCGTTAAGGCTCTCCATGCACCTTGCTGTTCTTAATCAGCCTGAGCTGACGCTATGTTTCCGTGCTGAAGTACGAATGTTACGTTGATGTATTACGCTGGCGTATTACTCTGATTTTTGCGTGCCTATTTTAAAGCCTATTCACTCAATCAGTTCCATGACGTTTGCGATAAGCTTCCAAAAACCGGGCAATACGGGTGATGGCATCGGTCAGATCGTCAGAGTTCGGCAAAAAGACCACACGGAAATGATCTGGGGATTTCCAGTTAAAACCGGTTCCCTGTACGATCAAGACCTTTTCTTCATTGAGCAACTCATACGCAAAGTCCTGGTCATTGGTAATCGGATACATGACCGGATCCAGTTTAGGGAACATATACAATGCAGCCCGCGGCTTAACACAGGTCACACCGGGAATGGCAGTAAGCAGCTGATGTGCCAGATCACGCTGTTTCAGTAAACGCCCGCCTGGCCCCACCAGATCCTGAATGCTCTGATAGCCGCCCAGTGCGGTTTGAATAGCATACTGACCGGGCGTATTGGCACACAAACGCATCGAAGCCAGCATATTCAGGCCTTCAATATAATCTTTTGCGTGACGTTTTTCACCTGAAACCACCATCCAGCCGGCACGGTAACCGCAAGAGCGGTAATTTTTAGATAAACCGTTCAGCGTAATACACAACACATCGTCCGATAACGAAGCGATGGAGGTATGGCTGGCCATGTCATACAAGGTTTTATCGTAAATTTCATCGGCGCAAATAATCAACTGATGTTCGCGCGCTACCTGCACAATTTGCAACAGCAACTCATCCGGGTACAAAGCACCGGTCGGGTTATTCGGGTTGATCACAACAATCGCACGGGTACGCGGCGTGATCTTACTGCGGATATCCTCAATATCCGGCATCCACTCTGCAGCTTCGTCGCAAATGTAATGTACCGGTGTACCGCCGGATAAACTCACAGCGGCCGTCCATAAAGGATAATCAGGTGCAGGCACCAGCACTTCATCACCCTCATTCAGCAAGGCGCTCATACACATAACGATGAGTTCGGAGGCACCATTACCAATGTAGATATCATCAATACCGACACCGCGTATATGTTTGCTCTGCGTGTAATGCATGATGGCTTTGCGCGGGGCGAACATGCCTTTGGAATCAGTGTAGCCTGCCGCATTCGGCATATTGCGTATCATATCCTGCACAATTTCATCCGGCGGATCAAAATTGAAGGAGGCTAAATTACCAATATTCAGCTTAATAATTTTATGGCCTTCGTCTTCGAGCTGCCTGGCGCGTTCCGGCACTGGCCCACGAATTTCATAGCAAATATTATCTAATTTTTTTGACTTATGTATCAAACGCACAGCTACTCTCCCCTTATGCTAGTGCAATACAGCCCAATATGCTGCAGTGCGAAACGATCCATTGTGACCAATGCTTACTGCATAATCAAGTTTTCTGTGATTAAACAGTAAAATAATATCAAAACAATCATATATGTTGATTTTATATGAGCACAATACCGTGCAAACAGCCGTCACACCCCCTCCGTTTGCAATCGGAATTCTGATTTTAGTAAGAAAAACGCTACAATGCGGCTTCCTGTTATAAATTATGACTAGCCCTCTACCATGAAGCTGCATTCATCTCAGACCCAACAATACCAGACCGTGACGGCTTACGATGCCACCAGCGTAGAAATAAACGCAATCACGT
>CAIWPG010000203.1 GCA_903914535.1 uncultured Oxalobacteraceae bacterium | reverse complement strand
CTCTCGCTATGTTGATTCTGCCAGGCTCTAATGCCCTGCCTTCGTTTCGTACTCAAGGTCTTCTTTCACGTTTGCAAGCGCTTGTTCCTGCGATTGTCGGTGTGACCGGACACTACACTCACTTTATTGATAGCACTGCGCCACTGTGCCCGGATGAAACAGCACGACTGGAAGCGCTACTGACTTATGGTGAGCCTTATGCCGGTGGCAATGAAGGTGAGTTATTTGTTGTTATTCCCCGTTTTGGTACGATTTCGCCGTGGGCCAGTAAAGCGACTGACATCGCACATAATTGTGGTATGTCGCAAATTAAGCGGATTGAACGCGGTATCAGTTATCGTATTCAACTTAAAACAGGTTTTGTGTCCAGCTTAATGGGAACAAACAAATCGCTGTCGGAAGCCCAGTTGTCCGATGTGATTGCCCTGTTGCATGATCGTATGACCGAATTGGTTTTGCGTAGTGAAGCAGAGGCACATGGTCTGTTTCAGGAGTTGACTGCTAAACCACTGGCCTTCGTTGATATCCTGGCGGGTGGCAGTGCAGCTCTGGTGCAGGCAAACGCCGATTTAGGTCTGGCATTGTCCGAAGATGAAATTGACTATCTGTTTAATGCCTTTACCGGGGTAAACCGCAACCCGACCGACGTTGAGTTAATGATGTTTGCCCAGGCTAATAGTGAGCATTGCCGTCATAAAATATTTAATGCAGACTGGATTATTGATGGTGTAGCACAGGATAAATCCCTGTTCGCCATGATTAAAAACACCCACCAGTTACAGCCACGCGGTACGGTGGTGGCCTATAGCGACAATTCATCCATTATTGAAGGTGCCGTGGTATCGCGCTTTTATGCGCGTGGTGTTGCGCAAGGCAATGAGTATCAGGCCAGCGATGAGTTGACGCATACCCTGATGAAAGTGGAAACCCACAATCATCCTACCGCCATATCTCCGTTTCCCGGTGCCTCAACCGGTGCGGGTGGCGAGATTCGTGATGAAGGTGCGACCGGACGTGGTGCTAAGCCTAAAGCAGGTCTGACCGGCTTTACCGTATCCAATCTGCGTTTGCCGGGTCATGTTCAGCCCTGGGAAACCAATGCAGATGTGACTGTGCCTGTTAATGCGGCAGCACAGGCGGATGAAGCCGCTTACGGTAAACCGGATCGTATCGCCAGTGCCTTGCAAATTATGCTGGATGGTCCGATAGGCGGCGCGGCATTTAATAATGAATTCGGACGTCCTATCCTGGGTGGCTATTTCCGTACCTACGAACAAAATATTGCCGGGCAGGTCGCCGGTTACCACAAGCCGATTATGATCGCCGGTGGTATGGGCAGTATTTCAGACTTACATACGTTTAAAAACGCCTTACCGGCAGGTAGCCTGCTGATTCAGTTGGGTGGCCCTGGTATGCGTATCGGCATGGGAGGCAGTGCTGCTTCGTCGATGGCAACCGGTGCAAATACCGCCGATCTGGATTTTGATTCGGTACAGCGTGGTAATCCTGAAATGGAACGCCGTGCGCAAGAAGTGATTAATGCCTGTTGGGCGATGGGTCCGGATAATATTATTCTGTCTATCCATGACGTGGGTGCCGGTGGTTTGTCTAATGCTTTCCCCGAAATCACTAATGATGCTAAGCGCGGTGCAATTTTTGATCTGCGCCAGATACCGCTGGAAGAATCCGGCATGGCACCAAAAGAAATCTGGAGTAATGAATCGCAGGAGCGTTATGTCCTGGCGATTGCACCGGAACAGCTGCCTTTGTTCCAATACTATTGTGAACGTGAGCGCTGCCTGTTTGCCGTGGTTGGTACCGCCACGGAAGAGCGTCAGCTTAAGGTGATCGATCCGCTGCACGATAATTCACCAGTGGATATGCCTATGGATGTCTTGCTGGGCAAACCACCCAAAATGCAGCGCGATGTCACTACGGTGGTGACGCAATTCCCTGCGCTGGACCTGACCGGTGTCGATCTGACCGAAGTTGCACATAAAGTATTGAGTTTGCCTTCAGTCGCCGATAAATCTTTTTTGATTACGATCGGTGATCGCAGTGTTGGCGCTATGTCAGTCCGTGACCAGATGGTCGGGCCATGGCAAGTGCCGGTAGCGGATTGTGCAGTAACTGCAATGAGTTTTGAAGGACACCTGGGTGAAGCTATGGCCATGGGCGAACGTACGCCGCTGGCGGTGATTAATGCCGCCGCATCCGGTCGTATGGCAGTGGGTGAAACCATTACTAATATGGCTGCTGCCGCTATTGCCGATATTACAGATATCAAACTTTCTGCTAACTGGATGGCAGCATGTGGTCAGCCTGGTCAGGATGCTGCACTGTTTGCGACAGTAAAAGCGGTTGGGATGGAACTGTGTCCGGCCTTGGGTTTATCAATCCCGGTCGGTAAAGATTCCTTATCTATGCGTACTACCTGGAAAGACGATGATGTCGCTAAATCAGTCACATCACCGATCTCCCTGATTGTGTCCGGCTTTGCACCGGTGAGCGATATACGTGCCAGCCTGACGCCGCAACTCAATAGCACGGCGGGCGATACGGTATTGATTTTGATTGATCTGGGTCGTGGCAAAAATCGTCTGGCGGCGTCTGCTTGCGCACAGGTTTTGCAGCAGCTTGGCAATGATGTGCCAGACGTTGACAGTGCCGAAGATTTGAAAGGCTTGTTTAACGCGATTCAGCAACTCAATCGCGAACAGCAAATTTTAGCTTACCATGATCGTTCCGATGGCGGTTTATTTGCTACTTTGTGCGAAATGGCATTTGCCAGCCGTATGGGTCTGGATATCAATGTTGATATTCTGGCGATGGACATCGGTCATGGTGCGGATAGTGGTGAAGCCAAAAACTGGGCTACTCAAATTGCAGAACGTCGTAATGAACAAACATTACGTGCTCTGTTCAATGAAGAATTGGGTGCCGTAATTCAGGTGCGTGCCGACCAGAAATCAGAAGTGATGAATGTCTTGCGCAGCTATAATCTGGGTGCGTGCAGTCATATTATCGGTAAACCAAATCACAGCGACCAGGTGATGATTACCCGTGATGCTAACCCGATTTTTAAACAAAGTCGTGCCGAATTGCATCAGTTATGGAGCAAAACCAGCTGGCAAATGGCACGTCTGCGTGATAACCCGGCCTGTGCCGATGCCGAGTATGCCCGTTTAGCGGATGCCGCTGACCGCGGGATGACGCCGGTATTGACGTTTGATCCGCAGCAGGATATCGCTGCGCCGTTTATTGCAACCGGTGTGCGTCCGCGCGTTGCCATTTTGCGTGAGCAAGGGGTAAATTCCCATGTTGAAACGGCGTATGTGATGCATAAATCCGGCTTTACTGCGGTGGATGTGCACATGAGTGATCTGATTGCCGGTCGTACCAGACTGGCCGATTTTGCCGGGATCATTGCGGTAGGTGGCTTCTCTTACGGTGACGTTCTGGGTGCGGGCGAAGGTTGGGCTAAAACGATTTTGTTTAATGAGCAACTGGCTGAACAATTCTCAGCATTCTTCCAGCGTAAAGATACTTTTGGTTTAGGTATTTGCAATGGCTGCCAAATGTTAAGCAACCTGAAATCCATTATTCCTGGTGCGCATGACTGGCCTAAATTTACCCGCAATAAATCCGAACAGTTTGAAGGTCGTTTTGTGATGGCTGAGGTGGCAGACAGCCCGTCCATTTTCATGCAGGGTATGGCAGGTACGCAAACACCTATCGTAGTCTCGCATGGTGAGGGCTATGCTGACTTTACAGCAACGGGTGATTTGAACAAGGTAATAGCAGGTTTACGTTTTGTTGATAATGCAGGTCAGGCGACTGAAGTGTATCCATATAATCCGAACGGGTCACCACAGGGTATTGCCGCAGTAACGACGCATGATGGTCGTTTTACCGCCATGATGCCACATCCGGAACGGGTGTTCCGTAGTGCGATACATTCGTGGCATCCGGAAGGCTGGGGTGAAGATTCCCCATGGATGCGCATGTTCCGCAACGCCCGCAAGTGGATTGGCTGATAAGGCAGGATGATGAAGTAAAAAAAATCCCTGCCTGAAGAAAGGCAGGGATTACCGGCGTATTCACTCGATTTGCACTGTGAATACGCCTTTTTTTTGCCGCCCGTAAAAGGCGGTTTAGCCGGTTTACGCTGTTGTGCTGACTACATTGCCGGATACCGGCGCACCTTGCAGGTTATTGGATAAGGATTGAAGAAATCCAGTCAGGGTTGCGCCGCTGCCGCTGGTGCCATCGGCAGCCATCAGATTGCTAAAGCTGGCCTGTAATGCCGATAAGCTGGAGCTTGTTGAGCTGCTGCCGGTACTGCTGGAGCTGGTGCCGTCAGAGCTGGATGTGCTGCCTGAAGAACCTAGTTGGGAAATTAAATCCTGAATGCCGCTTTCTACTTTTCCGGCTCCACCGCCGTGGTGATGGTGGTGGTGGCCTCCTGAGGTGCCTGATGTTCCGGAAGTGTCTGAAGTGCCTGAAGTACCTGATGTGCTTAAGCTGATATTCAGGCTGGCGATTGTGTTTGTTCCGTCAGAGCCGGATGTTGTTGTGCCGGATGTCGCTGACGTAGCGCTGGTGCTGCCTGATGTACTGTTGGCCTGTGCACCAACTTGCGCTTGTATAGCAGCAAATAAGTTTTGCATAAAAGCACCAAGTGCCTGTTGCGCACTTTGCGTACCGGATGTGGAACTGCCTGACGATGTCGAGCCGGAGCTTGCACTGGTGCTGCTGCCTGAGCTGTTGGCGGAGTCAGACGAACTTACACCTAACTGCGACAGTGCCTGGCTGATTGCTTGCATAAAATTACTTCCGCCGCCTGAAACGCCGGAAGTACTGCAACTATCACTATCCTGGCTGCCGGAAGATGATGCGTAGTTAGTGAAAAGCTGAGTATTGGCAACTGAAGAGCTACCGCTAATCGAAGAGATGGACATTGTTGGCCCCTTGGCAGATAAGTGAGATAGGTGAACGTGTTGCCTGGTTATTCTTAGTTAACAATATCGTCCCCGATTTAGAATAATGAAGGGTTTACACGAATGCTTTATTGTAACAAAATCTAATCCGTTAGCACACTTGAACATTGTATAAACATGTAAGTCAAGTCAATGCGTGAATAAACGATGTAAAAGTGTTTTTATTTGTTGCTATGCAAATTAAATAACTGATAAATAAAAACAAATTTTTTGGGTATGGGCAGGGCTGCGGGTGTTGTTTTTGTGCTTATTGTGCTCTGCTTTTATGCGATTTTCTTAAAAAAAAGGCATCCGTAACAGATGCCTTTTTTAACTGAATTCAGATATTACTGAATTTTAGATTTTTTACGTAATTCTTCTTGAAATGCTTGTAATTTTTTCTGTTGCAAGCTCTCTACGATCTGTTTTTTCACGTCGTCGAGCGCAGGCACTTTAGCCGGACGAGTGTCATCCAGACGGATAATGTGGTAACCGAATTGTGAATGTACCGGTGTTTCAGTCATTTGGCCTTTTTGTAAACCAACCATCGCATCGGAGAATGGTTTTACAAAGGATGCCGGAGTTGCCCAATCCAGATCGCCGCCATTAGCCGCAGAGCCGGTGTCTTTGGATTCTTTCGCTAAATCTTCAAACTTGGCGCCAGCTTTTAACTTGAGAATGATTGCCTTAGCATCGTCTTCTTTTTCAACCAGAATATGGCGGACATGGTATTCCGTATCGCCGGTTTGTAATTTAACTTTGTCGTATTCGGCTTTAATATCTGCATCGCTGACAGGGTGTTTTTTAACAAAGTCATTGACCAGCGCACGAATCAGAATGGACTGACGTGCCATGTCTAATTGTGTTTTAACTTCATCGTTTTTACCCAATCCCAATTTATCCGCTTCCTGAAGCAAAATTTCACGTGTGATCAGCTCTTCTTTGATCATGGAGCGCAATTGCGGTGAGTCTGGCTGGCCGTTTGGTTGTGCTGCAATTTGTTTAACCATTGCATCAACGCGTGCGAGCGGGATCGACTTGCCATTCACTACAGCCAAATTTTGTGCCATGACAGGAGCCGCTGCTACGGCTAATAACACGAGCAATAACTGAGCAGGTTTGAAATTCATTATGTATTCCTAAAAATGATTTAAAAATAAAGAGTAAAAGCAACAAGTAGTACTAAAGTTTAAAAAGTCGATTCAGAAGGTGCTAATGCCGTAATTGCAATTGCATGAATTTCTGTTTGCATTAAATCGCCAACGGCATCATACACCAGACGATGCCGCGCAATACGTTTTATACCATGAAAATGGGCTGAAGCGATCGTCAAACGGTAATGTCCTGCCCCGGAAGCTGCACCGGCGTGTCCATGGTGCATTGCCGACTCATCGCTCAGGTCGCAATGGGTGGGTTCTAAGACAGCCAGTCGCTGCAAAATACGCTCCATACGGAGTTTATCCGGTGTGGCAGACACTAAGGGTGTCATGATGGTTCTCCTTGCTGTTTACTGTATCTGGATAAAAATAAAATTTGAGCAAGCATAAAAACAAACATCAGCCCCGTTCCGCCAAACAGCTTAAAGTTGACCCATATATGCGTGGAAAAGTTGTACGCAACCACCAGATTCAGAATGCCCATGCCTGCAAAAAAAGCCATCCAGATCCAGTTGAGCGGGGCCCATACCGACTCAGGAATGGTCAGTTCTTCTTCCAGCTTGCCGATAAAAGTACGTGTCAGATTTTTCTTTAAAATAAGCTGGCTGAATAACAGTGCGCCGGCATAACTCCAGTACAGCATGGTCGGCTTCCATTTGATGAAAGTTTCATTGTGAAAGTAAATGGTTAAGCTGCCAAATACACCGACGATAACGAATGAAATCCACAACATGCCATCTACTTTTTTGCGTTGTAATAATAAGATAGCAATTTGTGCAATAGTCGCAATGATGGTAACGACAGTCGCCAGCAGAATAGGGGCTTGTTCTATTGTAACAATACCCCCTGAAATAAAATGCCCGAGATACTGATCGGCCAGAGCCTGGGCTGCGTTGGTATGTCCCTCGCCCCATTTGAACATGGCAAAAAAGAGAATGACGGGAAACAGGTCGAATAAAATTTTCATGTAGTCGGATCAAAACGTAAAGAAGCTGAATTTATGCAATAGCGTAATCCGGTTGGCGGCGGACCATCCGGAAATACATGGCCTAAATGCGAATCACAAATAGTACACACAATTTCGGTACGCGTCATGCCATGTGACTTATCCGTGATTTCGCGCACATTGTCTGGGTTGATTGCTTTGAAATAGCTGGGCCAGCCACAACCGGAGTCAAATTTGGCATCTGATGCAAACAGTGGAGTGTTGCAGCATACACAAGTATAAATGCCGCTGCCATGATGATCCCAGTATTGACCGGTAAACGCCCGTTCGGTGGCCGCCTGACGCGTCACCCGAAATTGCTCTTCGTTTAATTGCGCACGCCATTGTGCTTCTGTCCTGATTACTTTTGTCATATCGATTCCCTATGAAGAACAGCTGACCGAAATAGCACGTCCCCAGTCCGGCGGAAGAGCTGCGTATGTATCGTACTCCGCTTGCTCGTCAAACGGATGAGCCAGAATACGGCGACAAAGTTCAATTTCAGAATAATCTTTTTGCTGCGCGGCTTCAATTGCGCGTTGTGCCAGATAGTTTCTGAGAACGTATTTGGGGTTGCATGCATGCATTGCAGCCCTGCGTTGCGCATCGATGCTGGATTCTGCCTGAAGTCGCATACGGTACTGGTTTAACCAGTGATCAAAAAGAGCCCGGTCTGCGCATAAATCACGCAACAGGTGATCCATGCTCGTGTCGTTCGTATGAATTTCACCCAGACGGCGGAAGAAAATAGTGAAATCGAGCTGATTGGCCTGCATCATGCTCAACATGGATGCGATCAGTCCGGCATCGGTCCTGAGTTGACTCCGTAATCCTAATTTGGCTTGCCAGAGCGCTGTTTGCCGGGTCTGGTACGCATTCTGATAATCGCTGAGTGCTGCCTGAGTTTCTTCAACTGAGCCGATTAATGGCAACAGGGCTTGTCCGAGTGCGTGGCAATTCCACTGGCCAATTCCGGGTTGCATGGCGTAGGAATAGCGTCCTTGCTGATCACTGTGGTTACAGATGTGGTGCGGGTTGTAGGCCTCCATAAAACCAAACGGACCGTAATCAAGCGTCAGCCCTAATATCGACATATTGTCGGTATTCATCACTCCGTGCATAAAGCCGACGGATTGCCATTGTGCCATCAGGTGGGCAGTTCGTTCGCTGACTTCGTGTAATAGTGCTGCGTAAGGATTGGCGTGCGTTCGTAGTTCCGGATAATACTGGCTGATAACGAAGTCCGCTAATTGTTTGAGCCGGTTTTCATCATTGTTGTAATACCAGTGTTCAAACGAGCCAAAGCGGACAAAGCTGGGCGCTACCCGTGTGACTACGGCGGTGGTTTCAGGCTGCTCACGCATAACTAGTTTGTCGGAACCTGTCAGGCACAGCGCTCTGGTGCCTGGTATGCCTAATCCGGCCATCGCTTCCGAGCAAAGAAATTCGCGCACGGAAGAGCGGAGCACTGCGCGGCCATCGCCGCCGCGCGAATAGGGGGTGGGGCCTGCACCTTTGAGCTGCACTTCGAGTCCGCCTGCCTGACCCAGAGTAAGGGCTCTGCCATCGCCAAGTTGCCCGGCCCATACGCCAAACTGATGTCCGGAATAAACTGTGGCACGGGGCTGGCAGCTTGCAGGTGATTGATTACCGGAAAATAGTTCTGTAAAGTCAGCACTGCCTGCGCAGGATGGCGGTATCTGGCATAAAGACAGCATATCCGGACTGACAGCAATGAGATAGGGCGATGGTAACGGAGTAGCTAACTGCGGGGTGGAAAAAGGTTCACCCAGGTCGCCAAAGGCCGTTGTCAATCGAAGGTAATCAGATAAAAGTGTCATACGGCGCGTAAGCAGATGATTACGCTGTAAAGATGAAAACAATGCGAGTATAGGGTTAAATGAATGGCTTCGCTACCAATTTTACAAGTCGAAACTATTCTTTACTATCCCATACCGGCAGCAGAAAAAGTCTTGCCGGTATGGGGAGTATTATTGTTCCGATTATTGCGGTAATCAGGCAATTGCCCGTACAGAAGTATTGCATCCTTCTAACAGGAAACCGAGACCAATGACCAGTACTAATTCACCCTCGGCCGAACGGGCTGTTCCGGTCAGTCCCGGCGTAGTGATACAGGTAAGTGGTTTGATAACCAGGTCTGAGGTGCCATCAACTGAATCAAGTGCGAGTATGTACGGATTAGGAGAAGCGATAACAATACCGACCCGTTCATGACCCGGATCATAGCCCAGTATTTTTGCCAGAGAGCGTACCGGGAGTGGTCTGCCCTGATCGCGCAATACCGGTTTGCCAGTCACATTTTCAAAAACACCCGGCAACTCGACCACACGCTGCACTACCGCCATCGGCAGAGCCAGTGAGGCACCTGCTGTCCTGACCAGCATGGTCGGAACAATAGATAACTCAATCGGCAGACGAATAAGGAAAGTGGTACCTTTGCCCAGTGCAGAGGTAATGCGAATGTCGCCACGGTGTTTATCAACCGCAGTTTTAACTACATCCATTCCCACGCCGCGCCCGGATACGCTGGAAGCGACTTCTTTGGTGGAGAATCCCGGCAGGAAAACCAGCTGAAATGCTTCTTCGTTGCTGCGTGCATCCGACTCGGTGATCAAACCTTTGTTTATCGCAATCTGCCGCAACCGGTTGGCATCCATTCCTTTGCCATCGTCGGTCACTTCAATCATGACGCTGCTGGCTTCCTGCCATGCTTTAAGCGAGATGGCGGCTTTTGTCGTTTTGTTGGTTAATGCCCGTTCTTCACGCGATTCAATGCCATGATCCAGTGAATTGCGCAGCATGTGTACCAGCGGGTCGTATAAACTGTCAACCACCACGCGATCAACCTCAGTTTCAGCGCCGCTGATATTTAAATCAACATCTTTGCCGAGATCTTTCGCTAACTCCCTGACCAGCCGCGGGAATTTTTGAAACAGACGCCCGACCGGCTGCATGCGGGTGGCTAAGGACGCGCGTTGTAATTCTGTCGAGTAGCGGGAGGCGCGATTCAACGTTTCTGCCAGTGCTGTCATTAAGGCGGTGGCATTGTCGTCAAATTTAAATTGTGCTAATTTCTCCAGCAGTACACTCGCCTGATTAGCGGCTTGTACTGACTCACCTGCAACTTCCAGCAACACATCCAGCTTGATTGCATCAATCCGTATGCTCTCTTCTTTAGGCGGTGCTGAACTTTGTTTTGCTTCTGCCGACGTAATTTTAAGTAACTGGCTGGAATGTACCTGACTTGCATCAGCAACAGCGGTGAGCTGAGGTGTCGCCGGCACAGCCTGTACTACAGGTTCAATGTATGTACCCGGAGGGGTGACTGCCTTATACAGCGCAACCCAATCCACACCACCGGTTTCCTGTGTGGTTTGTGATATTGCCGCTGGTATAGCAGCAACTGCCACGTTTGCAGCAACGGCAGCAGGAGCCGTGGTGCTGACAGCAGATTCTCCGTTGATCGCATTGGTTAGTATTGCTTCCAGCTCATGCGGCATTGGCGACAGCTGGCCTGGCAATACGCCGTTGTAGAGTGCTTTCAACTGATCTGCGACAAAACCGCTTGCCTCAAGTGCGGCCTCTATCGCCATCAGAGTAACGGGCGCTTTTCCTGTTCGTAGTGCGTCAAATAAATTTTCTGTTAAGTGGCAAGCCTCTACCATTGCAGGCAGATTCATAAATCCCGCGCCACCTTTAATGGTGTGGAAAGACCTGAACACCGCATTAAGGGTATTCATGTCATCCGGATTGCGCTCCAGCGAGAGTAAGTGTTCTTCGACATTTGTTGCGAGATCCATGGCCTCAACAACAAATTCTTTGAGCATGTCGATATCATCATCCATTAGAAACCCAGACTATCAAGCAGACTGTCTACGTCGTCTTGTTCCAGTGCTGAAGCTGGTGACGACGGTCCTTCCATAAGTTCTACCGGTTTTTCCTTAAAGGAGGCAGGTGCGTTATCAATCAGTATTTGAGCCAGTTCGCGTTCAACCGCACTGGTAATCGTAATGACTTTCTTAATTAACTGACCAGTTAAATCCTGAAAATCCTGCGCCATCATAAT
>CAIWPG010000202.1 GCA_903914535.1 uncultured Oxalobacteraceae bacterium | reverse complement strand
GAGAACTTGTCCAGTTTATCAGCCTCCGAAGGTACCGGTAAAGTCGATCAGGCTCCCGAACGGAACAAGCGGACCTTTGAAGTGTCCGTTTTCAAATCTCATGTTGAAGGCACTGTCGCCGTTAGCCATGATATGATTGGACGCGAAACAATGGTGTACCTGTGTTGCGTGAACTGTCGAACTGACGCCCGTGACGGGAGTCCAGTTTCGGGTCGTAAAGCCAGCCGGTGTAATGCACATCAACGTAAGAACCGGGAGTTGCCTCGGCTCCTGTCCCTGTCTGCTCATCAATTTTAATCAGTGAGTTTATTTTAGCTGGTGCTGTTGCGACAGTGACGGGCGCAGATGCGGCATCCGTTGTCGCCGGAGTATTCTGGGCTCCGGCAACAGAAGCGGCAAGACTGAATAGTAATGCCAGTAGTAGGTTTGAGCGACGTAACATCATCTGGAGTGCTTTCATCAGGTAAAAGAAAATAACAGGACTTGTGCACAATGTTATGCCGGTGGATTTGCCACCTTGTCTGCACAGGCCCTGAATACGTAGTTACTTATCATTCAGTCATACATACCGGGCATGCCGGTATGTATGACTGAAGTGTGCTATCGGAATGTAATGATAATCCGGTTAGTCCGCTTCAGTGTATCTGCTTAGTTCAGCGAGAGTTTGATTCTATCTTATCCTGCTCTGCGGCGGAACCAGCCCGTCAGTGAGAGTCGCTCGTGATGAGTGGGTAATACCTCATGCAAAATATCGGCAGAAAGAAATGTGATCAGGCGGTTGGCAACGGGGGCAATATCAATGGTCTGCTGATCAAGATGCAGACGCAGTTCACCACCGTGTGCCGGCTGCCAGTCGTCATTCAGATACAGCACCATCGAAATGGTACGGCTGTCGTCATCCCGGAATCTGTCCAGATGCGCCTGATAAAAAGCGCCGGGCGGATAAAAGGCGAAGTGGCTTTCCAGGCTTTCCAGTCCCAGGTAGAGGGATTGATTGATTGCGGTACTGACGGCATCCAGTGCTGCAAGATAACGGTCAGTCGGTGTGCTCTGGCCTGCCTCCAGCCATTGGATATGGTCGCCGCGTACCGTTTTTTGCACAGAAAGTTGTGCGGCGCGGCCGATGCCTGCTGCATGCAAGACTCCCTGGCTGATACGGTGGCGACACTCTTTGGTCAGCTCTTGCAGTAAATCGGCCGGTAAAAAATGATCTGTTTGCGACCAGCTTTGTTCGGCTAAATCAGTGCAAATACGGTGTTGTTGATCAGAAAAAGGCATGATTGGGTGTAGGGTGAGTATGGCGTTATACTGGCTGGTAATATAGTAGCGCTTGCATCAGCTGTGATGCTGGCATTTAATACCGGTGTTCATCCACCAGGTGCTTATTAAAACTGTATTTACTGCCGCCTTTGAGTGAATCTGCGAGTCGTTTCGGATTGGCAGCCAGAATAAAGACATCGGCAATGCCGTCTTTAATACGGAAGCGGGTTGCCGGGCTCAGAATGGCGTTAGGTTTGAGCATCAGGTGACGAAAAATACGCCCCTTTTCGCTACAGAGCAAAAAATGACATTCTTTTTTAAAGTTAGCCAAAGGGATGTTTATCCACCAGCCGTCATCATTAACATAACGTACTACGTGGGAAAATTGGGTATTTTGCTCGTTGAGCATAGTGGATCGCATTGATTCATTGGCGATCTGGATGGCTTCGGCTTTATTCATGCGAATGGTCATAATGAGAGATTAAGCGTGCAGTGTAACGCAGTTTTGACCCTGAATTTCTTCCTCAGTAAGGGTAAAAAGTGTCTTGCCTGCTTCAGCGCCGGAAAAATCAGTTAAACTTAGCCCAATACCCACCTATTTCATATCTCTATGCAAACTGAAAGCTTTATCCCAGGCAAAGATGCCTCGCTGGAATCCACCATTAGTACCATGAAAGCTAAATTGGCTGACCGTGGTTTTGTTTTGAACGAATCTTCTTTGTTAAATGAGATTGAGGGAATCTGGTCAGTGCATGTGAAAGATCAGGATTGCCCGATGTTGTTTGCTAATGGTAAAGGCGGAACTGAACTGGCAGCGCGTGCCAGTGCTTTTGGTGAATTTTTTGAGCGTTTGGGTACCCATTATTTCTGGACGCATTTTTATCTGGGGGCAACGCGGGCCAATCGTCCTTTTGTTCATTACCCGCAAGAACGCTGGTTTGCTCCGGAAGAAGGTGGTCGCTGGCCTGACGGTATACTGAATCGTGAATTGCATGCTTTTTATAATCCTGAAGACCGTATCGATGCGGAAGTATTGGTCGATCTTAATTCCGGTAATGTCGGGCGGGGTATCTGTGCTTTGCCGTATACCCGTTTGCGTGACGGACAGGAAACCTGGATTCCGGTAAATATCATTGGTAATCTGTATGTCAGTAATGGCATGGCAGCGGGTAATACCATGATGGAAGCGCGTAGTCAGGCCTTGTCTGAAATTTTTGAGCGTCAGGTTAAATACCGTATTATCAGCGAAGGCATTTGTTTGCCGGAAGTCCCTGACGAGGTATTGGCGCGCTTTCCGCGTATTGCGGCAGGTATTGCCGGTTTACGCAAGGCCGGTTTTGGGATTATGGTACGCGATGCTTCGCTGGGCGGTAAATATCCGGTTATGAACGTGACCTTGCTGCATCCGAAAGATCAGGGTATTTTTGCCAGTTTTGGCGCACATCCGCGTTTTGAAATTGCTCTGGAACGTGCGCTTACCGAATTGTTGCAAGGCCGGGCACTGAATACGCTGGAAGGCTTTCCTGCACCCGGTTTTGATATGGATGAAATTAATGCTGTCGCTAACCTGGAAATTCAT
>CAIWPG010000201.1 GCA_903914535.1 uncultured Oxalobacteraceae bacterium | reverse complement strand
TGACGCAACATCAGGCGGGCTTAATAACACAGTTTTTGACTCTGGTGCAAGACACATACAAGTATGGGCAGCAGATCTTGGAAGCGCTGGGGTTAATCGCTTTAGTCACCGGGGTTTTTGCCGCTATAAAAATGACGCGCAGCTTGCTGAATCAATTGGGCGGTGAGCCGGATTATACGGCAGTGGTGACCGATCAGATTGCACATGGAGATTTGTCGGCAACCATCAATGTATCCAGTCATGATAATTCGAGTCTGTTATTTTCTATTAAGAAAATGCGTGACCGGATTGCCGTCATTGTGACCGGGGTGCGGGATGGCACCGAGTCGCTGACAGCGGCTGCAGCACAAATTGCAGCGGGTAATATGGACTTATCTAAGCGTGCTGAAATGCAGGCGCTGGCTCTGCAGGATACGGTGACTTCTATGGATAAGCTGACTGATGCTGTTCAGGAAAATTCTTTGCATGCCCGGCAAGCAAATGAATTAATGGATTCAACTTCCGTATTGGCGGCGGAGGGTAAAAATGCGGTGAGTCAGGTAATTAATACGATGGGTGCGATTAAACACAGCTCCGGAAAAATTGCCGACATTATCGGGGTTATTGATGAAATCGCCTTTCAAACCAATATTCTGGCATTGAATGCGGCGGTAGAGGCGGCGCGCGCCGGTGAGTCCGGGCGTAGTTTTGCGGTCGTTGCAACGGAAGTGCGTCATCTGGCTATGCGTTCAGCCAGTGCGGCTAAAGAGATCAAAACGCTGATTAGCGATTCGGTAGAACGTGTCAGCATTGGCGACCAATTGGTTGATAATGCCGGCGTTACGATGGGGAAAATTGTCGCTTCGGTACAGGAAATGGTTACGCTTATGCACCAGATTTTAGCGGCAAGTCAGGAGCAGAATGTGGATATCGGGGCGGTGAATACGGCGATTATGTTATTGGATGCGGCGGTTCAGCAAAGTACCACCCTGGTGGAACAGGTAGCGGCGGCGGCGGCTAGTATGCAGGATCAGACGGAGAACTTATTGGAAAGTGTTAGTGTATTTGTTCTTTTTCCGGCGTAATTCTATTTTTTATTTCATTAATTGTTAACAAAAAAAAGGGGGATATTTTTTAAAATACCCCCCTTTTTTTGTGATTTTTATTTCGTTTTCTGCATGGTGTTGTGCTTACACAGCAGCCAGTGCCTGTTCCAGATCAGCAATCAGATCGTCAATATGTTCAATACCGACGGATAAACGTACGGTATCTTCGGTGACGCCTGCTTTTGCCATTTCTTCCGGGCTAAGCTGACGGTGTGTGGTGGATGCAGGGTGGCATGCCAGTGATTTGGCATCGCCGATATTCACCAGGCGGGTAAACAGTTGTAATGCATCCTGGAATCGTCCGCCGCCTTCCAATCCACCTTCAACGCCGAAGGTGAGAATACCGGAAGGGCGACCGCCCAGGTATTTTTGTGCCAGTTCATAATCGCGGTGTCCCGGCAATCCGGCGTAGTTGACCCACTTAACTTTGGCGTGATTTTGTAAAAACTGAGCGACTTTGATGGTGTTGTCGGTAATGCGATCCATGCGTAGCGCCAGTGTTTCTATGCCTTGTAAAATCAAAAAAGCATTAAACGGTGAGATGGCAGCACCCATATTGCGTAGTGGTACTACGCGTGCTCTGCCAATGTAGGCGGCAGCACCCAGCGCTTCGGTGTAGACCACGCCGTGATACGAGACATCCGGTTCATTTAGCCGGCGGAATTTTTCTTTGTGATCAGCCCATGGAAATTTACCGGAATCGACAATAATACCGCCCAGCGACGTACCATGCCCACCCAGATATTTGGTCAGTGAGTGCACCACAATGTCTGCACCATGTTCAATCGGACGCAGCAAATAAGGCGATGGCACCGTGTTATCCACAATCAGCGGTATGCCGTGTTTGTGGGCGATATCGGCAATGGCGGCGATATCGGTGATATTGCCTAAAGGATTGCCGATAGATTCGACAAAAATCGCTTTAGTTTTGTCATTGATCAGGCGTTCAAAGGATGCCGGATCGCGCTGGTCGGCAAAACTGGTGCTAATGCCGTACTGCGGAAAAGTATGCGCAAACAGATTATAGGTGCCGCCGTACAGCGTAGATGCAGAGACAATATTATCGCCTGCTTCAGCAATAGTTTGAATGGCGTAGGTGATGGCAGTCTGTCCGGAAGCGACCGCCAGTGCGGCAATGCCACCTTCCATCAGTGCGACACGCTTTTCCAGCACATCTTGTGTCGGATTCATGATCCTGGTGTAGATATTGCCGGCTACTTTCAGGTCGAACAGATCCGCACCATGTTGCGTACTGTCAAATGCGTAAGATGTGGTTTGATAAATCGGAACGGCCGCAGCCTTGGTAGTAGGATCAGGAGAGTAACCGCCATGTACAGCAATTGTTTCAATTTTCATTATTGCATTCCTTTGTTGGCACATTCTGAGATGTGCTCACCGAATGGTGAGTTGTGCAATAATAAAAACAATACTACAAATTATGCAAGGATAAAATTGCTATATGGATAGTTATTAATCGTTTTATTGTGGTGATTTCATCCAAAAATCTTATCCACATAAAAATAACCCGCCTGCTGCATAACCGTAGCAGACGGGTTAATCCGGGGTCGTGTTTATCGCAACAGCCGGTTTATTCTGCTAATTTTTTTGTCAGTAAAGCATTTACCTGTGCCGGATTGCCCTTGCCTTTGGTGGCTTTCATGGCCTGTCCTACCAGGGCATTAAACGCTTTCTCTTTGCCTGCACGGAATTCTTCGACAGATTTCGGGTTGGCGGCTAATACACCGTCAATGATTTTTTCCAGTGCGTCCGGATCAGAAATTTGTTTTAATCCTTTGGCTTCAATGACCTGATCTGCCAGATTAGCATCAGCGGATGGTGCCTGCCACATGGCAGCAAACACTTCTTTAGCAATTTTGTTGGAAATAGTGCCGTCGGCAATGCGTTGCAACAATACGGCCAGTTGTTGTGCGCTGACCGGGATAGCGGTGATTTCTATGCCTTCGCGGTTTAAGGTGGAGGCAACATCGCCCATCATCCAGTTGGCCGCCGGTTTGGCTTGTGTGCTGCCGGCATGAGTGACAACAGCTTCAAAGTAGCTGGCAGTGGCCTTGGTTTGGGTCAGCACCATGGCATCGTAGTCGGATAAACCAAAGCTGGTGCTTAAGCGGGTACGCATGGCGGCAGGCAGTTCTGGCATGTCGGCTTGTACGCGCGCAATCCATTCCGGGCTAATTACCAGTGGCAATAAGTCAGGGTCCGGGAAGTAACGGTAGTCCTGTGAATCTTCCTTGCTGCGCATGGAGCGTGTCTGTTTTTTATCCGGATCGTACAGGCGTGTCTCCTGCACTACCCGGCCACCATCTTCAATCAATTCGATCTGACGGCGTACCTCGATGTTGATGGCTTCTTCCAGAAAACGGAAAGAATTCAGGTTTTTGATTTCGCAGCGCGTACCGAACTCAGCCTGACCGGCCGGGCGTACTGATACGTTGGCATCGCAACGGAACGATCCTTCCTGCATATTGCCGTCGCAAATACCCAGCCAGGTCACCAGTGAGTGCAGCGCTTTGGCGTAAGCTACAGCTTCGGCAGCGCTGCGCATGACAGGTTCTGTCACAATCTCCAGCAGCGGTGTCCCTGCGCGGTTTAAATCGATACCACTCATACCCTGATAGTCTTCATGCAGGGATTTTCCGGCATCTTCTTCCAGATGAGCACGGGTGAGTTGTACTGTGCGAATCTCAGTCTTGCCGTCGCGTTCCATGGCAAACGTCATTTCACCACCTTGTACTACCGGCAGTTCGAACTGACTGATTTGATAGCCTTTGGGCAGATCAGGGTAAAAATAATTTTTACGGGCAAAGACAGAGAGCGGGGCGATGGTGGCATTGACGGCCAGACCAAACTGAATTGCTTTCTCTACTGCGCCACGGTTTAGTACGGGTAAGACGCCTGGTAAAGCTAAGTCTACCGGCGAAGCTTGCGTGTTGGGTTCAGCACCGAATTGGGTGGTGGAACCGCTAAAAATTTTTGACTTGGTCGAGAGCTGTGCATGCGTCTCAAAACCAATAACGACTTCCCATTGCATGGTATTTCCTTTTTTTAACTAGTCGGTGTATCACTCAGTCCGGGCGATTAAGCCGCAGGATGGCGGGTATGCCAGTCAGTAGCACACTGATATTGGTGCGCTATGCCCAGCAAGCGGGCTTCGCTGAAATAATTGCCTATCAGTTGTAATCCGACCGGGCGCTGACTATTTTTTTCACCCTGGCCGAATCCGCATGGAATCGACATGCCGGGCAGACCCGCAAGGCTGGTTGACAGGGTAAAAATATCCGCCAGATAGCTGGCAACCGGGTCATCGGCTTTATCACCTAAATCCCAGGCAACAGTGGGTGCAACCGGACCCATGATGACATCACATGATTTGAATGCTTCCTGGAAATCATTTGCGATCAGACGGCGAATTTTTTGTGCCTGCAGGTAGTAGGCATCGTAGTAACCATGTGACAGTACATAGCTACCGACCAGGATGCGACGCTTGACTTCTTCGCCGAAGCCTTCTGTACGGGTTTTTTTGTACATATCTGTCAGTCCGTCGTAGCTGGCAGCACGGTGTCCGTAGCGCACACCGTCAAAACGGCTCAGATTGGAGGACGCCTCTGCCGGAGCAATCACGTAGTACACCGGAATGGATAGTTCGGTTTTTGGTAAAGAAATATCAACCAGTGTGGCACCCAGTTGCTGACAGGTGGCCAGTGCAGCGCGTACTGCCTGTTCGACATCTGCTGCCAGACCGGGCCCAAAAAATTCGCGGGGTACGCCGATACGTAAACCGGACAGGGGCTGGCTGGATGCCGGTGCAACGATTTCACGGCAAAAATCTTCAGCAGGATGTTCCAGACTGGTTGAATCACGCTCGTCAAAGCCGGCCATGTTGTTTAGCAGTAACGCGCAATCTGCGGCACTCTGTGCCATCGGGCCTGCCTGATCAAGTGATGAGGCAAAAGCGATCATGCCGAACCGGGAAACACGGCCATAAGTTGGCTTAATGCCGGTAATGCCGCAAAAAGAGGCTGGCTGGCGTATAGAACCGCCTGTATCGGTACCGGTAGCAGCAGGAGTCAGCCGTGCTGCAATGGCGGCTGCTGAGCCGCCGGATGAACCTCCGGGTACGGCGCGTTTATCCCACGGATTTTTTACGGCACCAAAGTAAGAATTTTCATTCGCTGATCCCATGGCGAATTCATCACAATTGAGTTTTCCCAGTGTGACCATGCCGGCCTGATTGAATTTTTCTACTACGGAAGCATCGAACGGACTGGTGTAATTAGCCAACATTTTGGAACCGGCGGTGGAGCGCCAGTGACGTGTCACAAAAATGTCTTTATGTGCAATCGGAATACCGGTTAGTGTGTGCGGATGTGCCTGACTAAGCAAGTGATCGGCGTGCGCTGCCTGCAGCAGAGTTTGTTCAGGATCAACATGGGCAAAAGCATTCAAATCAGATGCCGTAATTCGGTTTAAATAGTGCTGTGCCAGTTCAGTGGCAGACAGTTGTTTGCTGTGAAGCAATGTGACGAGTTCGGTAAGCGTTTTGGTATGCATGATGTCGTTATTTTAGTGGCAAAGTTGACGGAATATCGGTGATTAAACCCGTCATCTTTACTCAATTACTTTGGGAACCAGATACAAGCCGTCTTGCGTAGCCGGTGCGCATTGCTGATAGTGCTGGCGGTGGTTACTTTCAGTGACCACGTCATCGCGCAGGCGCAGAGCCAGGTGATCAACGACCAGGGCAAACGGGTGGCTCAGAGGCTCAACACCGGTAGTATTTACGGCTTGCATTTGTTCTACTAACGCAAAAATACCATTCAGCTGATCCAGTGTTTTGCTGGTTTGATCCGGAGATAGTGTTAAATGGGCTAAATGGGCAATTCGGGTAACATCTGTTTCTTTTAGTGACATGATTTTTTTTGGCGGCAAGGCCGCAGTTGGAAAATGAAATGCATAATTTCATTTTTAAATCAAAACATACCTGATCGGTTTTGCTGTGTTGTTCATTAGCTATAGAGTGAGCGTTGTTTATAGCGCTGACCAAGATGTAACAGTACGTCATTTTTGACTTGGAAATGCAATAAATTCGTTAAATAATACGTCTTATAAGCTGGGCAGAAAGGACAGTTATTGCATGTAACGGATCAAAATTTATTCAAATTATAAGGTAGAATGACGGGTTAATGTCTTAGTTCGAGTCAATACCAGATTCAATACTAATTACGCAGCAGGCAAATGCTGCAGGCGACATCCCCCATTCTTACAAAATACTAAACGCGCGCAATGGCGCACAGGGCTAACATGTTCGGTTTTTTTCGTAGTTATTTTTCTAATGACCTGGCAATCGATCTGGGTACCGCAAACACGCTTATCTACGTGCGGGGTCAAGGTATCGTTCTGGATGAACCTTCTGTTGTGGCAATTCGTCAGGAAGGCGGCCCTAACGGCAAAAAGACGATACAGGCAGTCGGCAGAGAAGCCAAGCAAATGTTGGGTAAAGTACCCGGCAATATTGAAGCCATTCGTCCCATGAAAGATGGCGTAATCGCCGATTTTACCGTGACTGAGCAAATGCTCAAGCAATTTATCCGCATGGTGCACGATACTAAATTCTTTAAACCTTCACCCCGCATCATTATTTGCGTTCCGTGTGGTTCTACACAGGTAGAACGCCGTGCGATTCGTGAATCGGCGCTGGGAGCAGGCGCATCACAAGTGTATTTGATTGAAGAACCGATGGCGGCAGCTATCGGTGCCGGTTTGCCTGTATCGGAAGCTACCGGTTCCATGGTGGTGGATATTGGCGGCGGTACGACAGAAGTGGGTATTATCTCACTGGGTGGTATGGTCTATAAAGGTTCTGTACGGGTGGGCGGTGATAAGTTCGATGAAGCCATTGTGAATTACATCCGGCGCAATTACGGTATGTTGATCGGTGAGCAAACTGCCGAAGCCATTAAAAAAGCGATTGGTTCTGCTTTCCCGGGCTCTGAAGTTAAAGAAATGGAAGTCAAGGGCCGCAATCTGTCTGAAGGTATTCCACGTTCATTTACTATTTCCAGCAATGAAATTCTGGAAGCCCTGACCGATCCGCTGAATAACATTGTGTCAGCAGTAAAAAATGCACTGGAGCAAACCCCTCCTGAGTTGGGCGCTGATATCGCTGAAAAGGGCATGATGCTGACCGGTGGTGGTGCTTTATTGCGTGATCTGGATCGTTTGCTGATGGAAGAAACCGGATTGCCGGTGATTGTTGCTGAAGACCCATTAACCTGTGTTGTGCGCGGTTCTGGCATGGCTCTTGATAGAATGGACAAATTGGGGTCGATTTTCTCTTACGAATAAATACATCCATGAGTTGATAAGCCAGAACGGTAATCGTGATTGGTTTATTGTTAATATGGTGTGAGCAGCCTTTACCCTACTCTTTTTCAATCGTGAAAAAGAGTTGTCTAGTGAGAATTTGAATAACAACGATGGAATACAGTCCGCCACCACTGTTTAAGCAAGGCGCATCAGCGCGTGTCAAAGTGGTGTTTTTTTCAATGGTTGCCATTATGATATTGGTGATCGATGCACGTCTCCAAACCCTGAATCTGGTTCGCCAGATTATGGGGTCTGCGTTATATCCCCTGCAAATGGTTGCACTGATGCCACGCGATATCATCATCGGGGCCGGAGATTATTTTTCGCAAGTAACTACACTGGAAAAAGAAAATGAAGCATTGAGGCATGCGCAGGTGCTTGCTGCAATGACGATACAACAGGGTCAGCAATTACTTTCTGAAAATAATCGATTGCGTCAGCTATTGGCAACGACAGCACGTGTTCAGGTAAAGTCGGTGATGGGGGAGATTTTGTACGATGCACGCGATGCGTTTACCCGCCGGATTATCTTAAACAGGGGAATGCAACATGGAGTCAGTCTGGGGCAGCCCGTGATTGATGATCTTGGCGTGGTCGGACAGGTAACCCGGGTATTTCCGATGACATCTGAGGTGACTCTGCTAACCGATAAAGATCAGGTGATTCCGGTTCAGGTGGCCCGGAATGGTTTGCGTAGCGTGGTTTATGGACGGGGACAAAATAGTAATCTGGAGTTGCGCATGCCGCCCAATGCGGATATTAAGGCCGACGATTTACTGGTTACTTCAGGAATCGATGGTGTTTATCCGCCGGGATTGTCGGTGGCCCGGGTAATGCAGGTTGAGAACAAATCATCTAATACGTTTGAACGCATTGCCTGTGTACCGGTGGCGGGGACGGACAGGCATAAACATGTATTGATTCTGTTGGCCGAAACACACATTCAACCTCGTCCTGCTGATGATGATACCCAGCCAAAAAAAATAAATCGTAAAGTAACCCGTGACAGTGCCGAACCAGTGGTCAAACCCAGGGAGGTAGCACCGTGAGTCAGCCACATTACATATTGTTGCCAGTCAGTCCGTTTTTTATCGTGACTAGTCTGGTGCTGGCATTTTTGCTCAATTTTTTACCTTTGGGTAATCTTTTCGGTGTTCCTGATTTTGTTGCACTGGCTCTGGTATTCTGGAATATTCATCAGCCACGCAAAGTGGGTATCGGTGTTGCGTTTATGATGGGTTTGCTGATGGATGTGCATACGGCTTCGTTATTGGGGGAGAATGCGCTGGCTTATACTTTATTATCGTACTTTGCCATTACGATACACCGGCGTGTATTGTGGTTCCGTCCGCTGGTTCAGGCGCTGCATGTATTCCCCTTGTTGCTGATGGCGCAGATCATGCAGCTGGTCGTGCAGCTATTGGTGAGTGGAAAATTTTCCGGCTGGTCGTATTTCCTGTCAAGCGTATTGACGGCAGCACTCTGGCCGGTGGCAACCTGGATTTTATTAGCGCCTCAGCGCCGTGCAATTGATCGTGATGATACACGTCCAATTTAATCAGGTCCGTGCCAATTACCTCTTTGTATGACGGTATTTATTTGCTTGTTCTATCCGGCTGGCGGAATGCATCCGGATGATCAGGCCATAAATACGCAAGCGGACACGTAAAGCTAATTCACCGTCATATCCGTAACTTCAGCTCGTCAATCAGTAGCTAATTAACCAAATAATCACAGGCATGACAGAATTTAAAAATACAGAACGTGAGTTGTATTTCTTTCGGATGCGCCTGATGGTGGTCGCCGGTTTCATTTTTTTTTGTTTTCTCGCACTGGTGGCGCGTTTTGTCTGGCTACAAGTTATCAAGCATGAAAACTATGTGACCCAGGCAGAGGATAATCGTATTTCCGTTGTTCCCGTTGTACCTAATCGCGGCTTAATCCTGGATCGTAACGGTGTTGTGTTAGCACGTAATTTTTCTGCGTATACGCTGGAAATTACACCTTCAAAAATTAATGCAGATCTGGATGTTGTGATTGATCAATTGGCTCAGTTGGTGGATATACAGCCTAAACATCGTAAGCGCTTTAAAAAATTGCTGGAAGACTCTAAAAATTTTGAGAGTCTGCCGATACGTACCCGGCTGACGGATGAAGAAGTGGCACGGTTTACTGTTCAGCGCTTTCGTTTTCCCGGTGTTGATATTCAGGCGCGTTTATTCCGTCAATATCCCCTGAGCGAGACGGCATCCCATGTTATTGGTTACATTGGCCGTATCAGTACCGCAGATGCGAAGCGTATTGATGAATCTGACGATGATTTTGATAATTACAACGGTACGGATTATATTGGTAAGGCGGGGCTGGAGAAAAGTTACGAAAAAGCATTGCATGGTACTACGGGCAGTGAGGATGTTGAGGTATCGGCCAGCGGCCGTGCTGTACGTACCTTATCGCGCTCTCCCGCTATTGCCGGTAGTAATCTGGTATTGTCGATTGATATCGAACTGCAAAAAGTGATAGAGGAGGCTTTCGGTGACAGGCGTGGCGCGCTGGTGGCGATTGAACCGGAAACCGGGGATGTGCTGGCCTTTGTTTCCAAGCCTACCTTCGATCCGAATTTATTTGTGGAAGGTATCGATCAGGCTAGCTGGGATGCGCTGAATACCTCGATTGATAAACCTTTAATTAATCGCGCCTTATCCAGCAGTTATCCGCCGGGTTCAACCTATAAGCCGTTTATGGGGCTGGCGGGTCTGGAATCAGGGAAAAGGACGGCAGGTTTTACCATTTCTGATCCCGGTTATTTTATGTTAGGTGGTCACCGGTTTAATGATGACGTGGTCGGCGGGCACGGCACAGTCGATTTGTATAAGTCGATTGTTGAATCGTGTAATACCTACTATTACATGCTGGCGAATGAATTGGGTGTGGATGCGATTCATGATTTTATGCAGCCCTTCGGATTTGGTCAGAAAACCGGTATTGATTTAGAGCATGAGGCCGTAGGGGTACTTCCTTCTACTGCCTGGAAACGGTCGATTTTTAAAAAGCCCGCACAGCAAAAATGGTTTGCCGGTGAGACCATTTCATTAGGAAATGGTCAGGGTTACAATAGTTATACGCCTTTGCAAATGGCACATGCGGTAGCGACGCTGGCTAACAATGGTGTAGTGATGCGACCGCATCTGGTCAAAATGCTGGAAGACCCGCAAACACATGTACGTACATTGATGGTATCTAAGGAAAGCTATCGGATTCCATTGAAGCAATCTAATATTGATCTCATTAAGCAAGCGATGGCCGGCGTGACCAAAGAAGGAACCTCGCGTCAGGTATTTGCCGGTGCCGGGTATGAATCTGCCGGTAAAACCGGGACGGCGCAGGTGATCGGCATGAAAAAAGGTGAGAAATACAATGCGAGTAAAATTGCGTTACGGTTTCGGGATCACTCTTTATACACTGCATTCGCCCCGGTGGATAAACCCAGAATCGCTATTGCTATTATTGTTGAAAATGGTGGTTTTGGTGCTGAATCGGCTGCTCCTGTTGTAAGAAAAGCGTTGGATTATTATCTGTTGGGCAAACGCCCTGTTGGTAAAAACAGCGATGGCACACCGACAGATCATAGTGATCCGGATTTGATGCAATCGGAAGCAGAAGTGACAGCGCGGGCGGAATCGGAAGGTGGTCCGCAGCCCGGCAAGACTACACCAGCCCCTAACGATTAGTTGACATTACCCTATACGACACTATGCGCAGACATCATTCTCCCTGGCAATATATCAGACCTTATATCACGGTATTTGACGGACCACTGGCAATCATTGTTTTTTTAATTATGTCGGTTGGTATTGTGACACTCTATTCAGCCGGGATTGATTTTCCTGGCCGGGTAGAAGATCAGTTGCGTAATATGTTAGTGGCATTCGTTGTGATGTGGATTGCGGCGAATGTTCCCCCGCAAACCCTGATGCGTTTTGCCGTACCGGTGTACGTGGTTGGTATGAGTTTATTAATTGCGGTTGCTGTGTTTGGTGTTGTGAAGAAAGGTTCGCGTCGTTGGGTGCATATCGGTATTGATATTCAACCTTCAGAGATTATGAAAATAGCCACACCATTGATGCTGGCCTGGTATTTTCAAAAACGTGAAGGAATGATACGTTGGGGTGAATTTGTGGTGGCCGCTTTGTTGCTGGTGTTACCGATGGGCTTAATTATTAAACAGCCTGATCTGGGGACGGCGCTGCTGGTGATGACATCGGGCTTTGCGGTTATTTTTCTGGCAGGTTTATCCTGGCGTGTAATTTTTGGTACCGGCATTCTTGGTTTGGCCAGTTTGCCACTCATTTGGACCAGACTACATGATTACCAGCGACAGCGAGTGCTTACTTTAATTGATCCGACCACAGATCCTCTGGGTAAGGGTTTTCATATTATTCAATCGACTATTGCAGTTGGTTCCGGCGGGGTGTTTGGAAAAGGCTGGTTGCATGGCACGCAAGCACATTTGGAATTTATCCCGGAACGTACTACCGATTTTATTTTTGCCGTGTTTGCGGAAGAATTCGGCCTGATTGGTATCAGTGTGCTACTAGTGTTATATTTGTTTCTGTTTGCACGCGGGCTGATGATTGCTGCTAATGCACCGACATTCTTTACCCGGCTCCTGGCGGGGTCACTGACTACCATTTTCTTTACCTATGCATTTGTAAATATGGGTATGGTCAGCGGTATTTTACCTGTGGTTGGCGTGCCTTTGCCTATGATGAGTTATGGTGGTACTGCGCTGGTGACTCTGGGAATGGGTGTTGGGATTCTGATGAGTATTCAGCGTCATCGTAAATTAATTCAGACGTAGATGGAGGGCAGTGATGCATTTTTTTAGTTTTAAAACATCGATTGTTTTCGTACTGATTGCTTTATTATTAAGCGCTTGTGGTACGGCACCTACAGTACCACCGGATAGTCAGGCTAAAGCTGCACCGGCAGGAAAACCGGCTCCGGTATTGCCCAAAGCAGGTTCAGGCCGTGGCGGATATTACAAGGATGACGGACCGGGGGAGAATCCGCCAGATGGACTGGAACTGACTCTGGATGCTGAACCTAAGATTGAGCCCTACTCTGTGGCGGCGAATAAACCGTATGTGGTCTTTGGAAAAACGTACACGCCGTTATTGGCTGATGTGCCATTTACTCAGCGTGGTATAGGTAGCTGGTATGGTGTAAAGTTTCATGGACAACGCACTTCTTCCGGTGAGCCGTATGATATGTATAAGATGACGGCTGCACATCCTACTTTGCCTATTCCGTCGTATGCACGTATTACCAATACCCGTAATGGTAAACAGGTTATCGTTAAAATTAATGACCGTGGCCCGTTTCAGAGCAGTCGTATTCTGGATATGTCTTATACAGCGGCACTAAAGCTTGATTACCTTGGTAAAGGCAGCAGTGAGTTAATTGTCGAGCGTTTATTGCCTGCCGATATAGAAAAAATGGCGGAAAATAAGAAAAAAGGTAAGGCTGATACAGTCACAGCAGCGGTGCCGGCTCCGGTGTTACCTGTTGTCAGCTCAGAATCAACCAGTGCAAAAAAATATAATTCTGCTGCTGATAAATCGGCATACGAGATGCTCATGGCGCAGCATGCGGATAATCGTGTGAACGGTTCTGTGACCGCGCAAGCGGGGGCAGGCAATATTCCGGTGGCTACAAGCCCGAATAGTGTCAGCGGTTTTTATTTGCAATTTGGTGCTTATGGATTGCGTTCTAATGCCGAAACGATTTACCGGCATTTGGCTAATAGCCTGGAAAGTCAGATTCCGCCATTGGAAATTGTTCAGCAGGGAACGTTGTACCGATTATTCAGTGGCCCTTTTATCAGTCGTGCTGATGCTATGAGTGCATTGCAACTGGCACTCAATATCGGGGTTGCCAAACCGGTGATTGTGCAACGTTGAGTGAAGGCGCTTTATGCCGTTTTGCTCTTTGCATCACCGCTTGTGTTGTTGCCTGATGCAAAGAGTTTGCCTGATTCAGATGGACCGGTTACAGATCATTGACGTCATTGGCTGAGGCTTTGATGACATCGAAAGTCAGGCGGATGTGTTGTTCAAGCGCTTTAGCCGCACGTCTGGTATCGCGGTTTAGTGTAGCTTCAAAGATTAAAATATGCTCCGCATGTACATCACGAGACGGCGTTGGATTAGAAATAACCCGATGACGGTAGCGCTCTGACTGGCGATAGAGCAGGCTGATCAGATTATGCAGCCAGCGGGAATCGCAGGCTGAAATCAGAGCCTCATGAAAATTACGATTACGTTCTTCCCATTCACTGATCAGGTGATTGGCCCGGTCACCCAGTCGTTCGTCTAATTTTCCTAACTTATGGAAGGCGGCGATAATGCCGGCTTCCCATTCATCGTCACCGGATTTGATTGACTGGCGCAGTGCTTCCGTTTCTAACAGTATGCGGGTGTCGGTAATATCCCTGAGATCTTTTAATGACATTGCTGCGACATAAAAGCCCCGCTGGCCTTCATTAATAACCAAGGCATCTGATAACAGCATGGTGAGTGCTTCACGCAGTGTGCCTGAGCCAATGCCATAGTGGTCTTTCAGGTGTTCTACCCGTAATTTTTCACCTGGTATCAGGCGGCCTTCTATGATATCGCTACGTACCTGGCGGTAGGCACTTTCAACCAGGGTGCGCGGTGCTGCATTTGCATCGGAAAAAGCAGAAGAATTTTTTTGTGCATTTTTGGGTGCATTTAACATCGGAATTACTCTTTAGGTAAGTTGGCATCTTGATGGCGTTTCAGCCGATAAGTTAACTGTGGCCGGGTTATGCCAAGCAGCCGCGCTGCGCCGGCCAGGTTACCCGAGGACCGGTTGACAGCATCATTCAGCAGCATGGTTTCTACTTCATCAAGCGACAGACCGGTTGCCAGGAATGCATCGCAGATATGTGCATGTTCCGGCAATTGTTTTTCTTCCAGTCCGCCGGTATCGGTGATACCTGTTTCCTGATGATTGAGTACATCCAGTGACGGAAATAAGTCGTCGAGTTCTATCCATCCGTCTTGTGGGGTCAGGATAATACCCCGTTCGATGATATTTTCCAGCTCGCGTACATTACCGGGCCATTGATAAAGAGTCAGTGCCTTCATCGCTTTGTCGGTGATGCCGGCAATGCGTTTGTTGTGTAAAGCACTAAATTTTAACATGATCGCACTGACCATAGGCGGGATATCCAGTGCGCGGTCACGCAGTGGCGGAATGACGATGGGATATACATTAAGCCGGTAAAATAAATCGGCACGGAATTTGCCATTTTTGACTGCGGCATGCAGTTCAACATTGGTTGCTGCAACGATGCGTACATTGACCTTTCTGGTCTTATCGTCGCCAAGTCGTTCCACTTCTCCTTCCTGCAGTACCCGTAAAATTTTGGCTTGCGCTGCCAGTGGCAGTTCACCTATTTCATCAAGAAACAGTGTGCCGTTTTCGGCGCGTTCAAATTTGCCGATGCGGGTAGTATTCGCACCGGTGAAGGCACCTTTTTCAACACCAAACAGTTCTGATTCGACCAGGTCATGTGGTAGTGCCGCACAGTTAATCGCGACGAATGGTCCGTTGGCCCGCATACTGGTTTTGTGTAATGCGCGTGCAAATCGCTCTTTGCCAACACCGGTTTCTCCTGTCAGCAAGACACTGACATTAGTATTGGCGGCTTTTATAACGAGGTCATAGGCTCGTAAAAATGCGGGTGAGTTGCCTATCATGCTTTCAACCTGTCGTTGTTGTTCGAGCGAGGAGCGTAGTGCATCTACTTGTTCAAGTAAGCGCGAAACGACAAAATCTTCCTGATAGTATGGCGTATGTTCGGCGGCGTCCGGCCATTCTTCAACCGGTTTTCCGACGATACGGCAATGGGAAGCACCGCAGGCGATGCATTCAATTTCCTTGAATAAAATAAACCGTCCCATAAACGCGGAGCTGAAGCCGGAGGCATAGCCGATCAGCATCCAGCAGACAGGATCGTTCTGTGGCCCGAATTCTTTGACATGAGCTTCGGCTTCCCATGAATTTTCCCAACGTAGTTCTCCATAAAATGTACCGGCGTCGACATCCATTTCAATTTTTAACGGTACCACGACGGCGCTGCCTTCAAGCATGTGTAATTGCGGACCGACGACAAAGGCATCAATCGGGTTCTGACTGCCCCGGATTTTTTTAGCGAGCTCTGCATCACGCGTGCCTGAGGCATGGCCCATTCGGGTAAAAATACGGCGTGTTTGTTCCAGTCCGACTGAGTTAATCAGTTCTTTGCGCATGCTTAATAATGCGGCAGTGTGTAGCAGCAGCATGCGGCTTTCGCCTAACCAGATAGTGCCATTGTCTGAAGAAAACCGTACCTGGCGCCGCAGATCCAGATTTTCCGGGAATTTAATCATGGTATCTCCTGATGGTCTCTTCATTTTCAGAGACTCTGATGATTTGCGTAAATTCGCGCTTTTAATAATCTCTAGATTTTATCGTAATTTTGAATATGTATGATGATTTCGTTGATTATTTTATGATGAATTAATCATTTGGTGAATTATTAATAAAGCAAGTTTTATGTTGTGATGCAAAAAAATATGTAGAGCAGGCTTATGTATTTTTTGCATTTACTCATCCAAATAAAACACATTTCAGCTCTGTACGCCATGCCAGGTTCTTCTTAATTATGTCTTTTTTTTTATGATAAGTTGATGCTGCACTGCACAAATAATTGCCTTAAGAGAGGAATTTTCTCTTAACTTTTTTCTGGCACGCTGTTTGCTGATAGAGACTGGAAACAAGGGGGAGGCAATAAGCATGGCAGATGAGGTATTTGATCCCACACTCAAATTTGTGCGGGTTATCGAAGTAAAAAATAATGGCATGGTGGAGTTTGAATTTTCAGTCGGCGATCCCGGGCTTTACGTTGAATTGATCTTACCCGCCCTGGCATTCCGTGAATTTTGTCTGGTGAATCAGGTTGTTGCGTCGGATCACTTCGTGGTTTCTCCGGATAGCAATGCGGCAGTTGTAATAAAAAATGATGTCAATGAGCCGCTGAAGTGGAGTCTGCATAGTGCCCGTACCAGTTGGGAAAAAAATAATTGATCTGGCCCATATTCGGTCAGGCATAACAAGGAGGAGTCAACAAAATGCATTTAGATCTTCGTACCGTCAGTATTCAACCGCTACGCCAGACATTTGATGCTGTCGCCGCCCGGATTGGCAGCGACAGACCTGCGTCACGTTATCAGGAAGCGACGCTGGATGTGCAGTCCACTGCCAATTTTCATTACCGTCCATTGTGGGATCAGGAGCACGAAATCTATGATGCATCACGTACTGGTGTCGTGATGAAAGACTGGGATGCTTTTAAGGATCCGCGTCAGTTTTATTATGGTACCTACACCCTGGCCCGGGCACGTATGCAAGAAACAGCCGAAGGAGATTTTGATTTTGTCGAAGAACGTGGTTTGGCTGATAGTTATCCGGAAGCAGCAAAACAACGTGCACTGAGCGTGTTACTGCCGCTACGCCATGCCGAATGGGGCGCAAACATGAATAACGCCTCAATGTGTGCATATGGTTACGGTGCATCCATTACTCAACCCTGCATGTTTAATGCGATGGATCATTTGGGCATGGCGCAATACCTGACCCGTGCCGGTTTATTGTTGGGCGATGTTGCCGGGCTGGATACGGCTAAACAAGCCTGGCTGACGGCTGAGGCATGGCAGGGGCTGCGCCACTATATTGAAGATACCTTCGTATTGGAAGATTGGTTTGAAGTGTTTGTCGCACAAAATCTGGTGCTCAACGGTTTGCTGTATCCATTGGTGTATCAGCACATAGACCGGGCTTTGTCGGCACAAGCCGGGCCGGTGCTGTCTATGCTGACCCGCTTTCAGCATGAATGGTATGCAGAGACCAGTAAGTGGATTAACGCCACTCTCAAAATTGCTGTTGCTGAGTCGCCGGAAAATCAACAGCGTATTGCGAACTGGACCCGGATCTGGCGTGATCGTGCTATGGGCGCTTTAGCTCCTGTTGCTGCACTGGCGCTGGATAGCAGTGCTGCTGCCGATGTTATGACTGAGCTGCTTGAAGAGTTCAATGCCCGCGCTGTTAAATTCGGCCTGTCGCTGTAAGGAGCTGCCATGTCCAATGTATTTATTATTTTTCAGACCAATGAAGATAGCCGAATTATTGTTGAAGCCATTTTGCAGGATAACCCGCATGCGACAGTGAATGAGCAGCCAGCCATGGTGCGCATTGATGCACCCGGCTGTATGACGATCCGGCGTGCATCAGTGGAAGAAAAAATGGGGCGTGATTTTGATTTGCAGGAATTGCACGTAAATCTGATCTCGTTATCGGGAAACATCAATGAAACCGATGATGAATTTACCCTGAGCTGGAAGCACTGAAACCGACGCAATTAGAGGAGACAATAAAATGGACGCAAAAGTAAAACAAAAATTAGGGCTTAAAGAGCGTTATGCGTTGATGACACGCGGACTTGATTGGGAAACGACCTACCAGCCTATGGATAAGGTTTTTCCTTACGATAAATTTGAAGGAATCAAGATTCATGATTGGGATAAATGGGAAGATCCGTTCCGTCTGACCATGGAAGCCTACTGGAAATACCAGGCAGAAAAAGAACGCAAACTGTACGCCATCATTGATGCCTTTAATCAGAATAATGGCCATCTTGGCGTTACGGATGCACGTTACATTAATGCGCTTAAAATATTCATTACCGCAGTGACACCACTGGAGTATATGGCACATCGTGCTTTTGCCCATGTCGGACGCCAGTTCCGCGGTGCCGGCGCACGCGTGGCTTGCCAGATGCAGGCGATTGATG
This sequence comes from uncultured Oxalobacteraceae bacterium, assembly GCA_903914535.1. GTDB lineage: Bacteria > Pseudomonadota > Gammaproteobacteria > Burkholderiales > Burkholderiaceae_D > Solimicrobium. Next base: position 9,840 of record CAIWPG010000201.1, on the reverse strand, counting down.
AATTGCGTCATTTTCAGACGCAAGTGCACTCCATGTCGAACTACAACAAGCATTACAACGGTTTTCATGATTTCCGGCATATGAATGACCGGGTCTGGTATCTGTCTGTGCCTAAATCCTTTGGTGAGGATGCCTTTACATCAGGACCATTCGAATTTTTAACATCGATTAGTTTTTCATTCGAATATGTACTGACGAATTTGCTGTTTGTTCCCTTTATTTCCGGTGCCGCCTATAACGGCGATATGGCCGCAACAACCTTTGGTTTTTCTGCGCAATCCGACGAAGCGCGTCATATGACGCTGGGTCTTGAAATTATCAAATTCATGCTGGAACAGGATCCTGATAATTTACCTGTCGTACAGCGCTGGATTGAAAAATGGACCTGGCGTGGTATTCGTCTGTTGTCTATCGTTGCCATGATGATGGATTACATGTTGCCTAAGCGTGTGATGAGCTGGAAGGAATCGTGGGAACTGTATTTTGAAGAAAGCGTCGGGTCGCTGTTTAAGGATCTGGCACGTTACGGCATTACGGTTCCTGTGTGCTGGGAGCAGGCTAAAGTCGATAAAGAGCATGTATCACATCAGGCATGGGCGACTTTCTATCAATACGGTGCAGCCGCCGGTTTTCATACCTGGATTCCTGAGAAGGAAGAGCTGGACTGGTTGTCAGAAAAGTATCCTGACACTTTTGATAAATATTACCGTCCACGCCTTGAATATTGGGGTGAACAGGCGGCGCAGGGTAAACGCTTTTATAGCAAAACCTTACCGATGTTGTGCCAGGTTTGTCAGATTCCCTTGTTCTTCACCGAACCGGACGATGTGACAAAAATTTCTTATCGGGAAACGGATTATAAGGGTGATAAATACCATACCTGTTCCGACGGCTGCAAACATATTTTTGATCATGAACCGGAAAAATATGTGCAGGCCTGGTTGCCAGTGCATCAGATATATCAGGGTAATTGCTTTAAGCCGGATGTGAATCCGGCTGCAGAGGGGTTTGATCCCTTAGCTGCAGTACTGGATTATTGCAATATCGTGATGGGTCAGGACAATTTTGATTTTGACGGTTCTGCTGATCAGAAAAATTTTGAAACCTGGCGGCATACCGCCAAAAATAATACCTAAAACAGCACATAAAAACACAGGAAGACAACACGGCGCATCGCGTGTTGTCGCGCTGAATGCAGAATAAAAAACGTGTTCTTATCAACACACAGGAGATAAAAATGGCAGTCGTCGCAATTAAGCCGTATATCGGTAATGTAAGAGACAAAGTAGAAAATTTTCATGGTAATGCTTTGCTGTATATCGGCTGGGAAGATCACTTATTTTTCTGTAGTCCTTATGCCTTCGCTTTTCCACCGTCCCTGATATTTGGCACTTTGCTCACGGACATACTTCCGGATACCTACGGAGTTCATCCTGACTGGAGCAAGATTGACTGGAGTCAGGCGCAGTGGTTCAAATCAGGACAAGCCTGGGTGCCGGATGCAAGTAAATCACTGGCAGAGAATGGCTTGAAGCATAAAGATGTTTTGCGGTTTCGCACACCAGGACTGACTGGTATCAAAGGCAGTTTTAGTTAGGAGACGGTGATGAGTTATCAATTGACCATAGAGCCGATCGGCCAGACTATCGAGGTTGAAGAGGGCCAAACCATACTCGATGCCAGTTTGCGTGCGGGATTTTATCTGCCGCATGCATGTTGTCATGGTTTGTGTGCCACATGCAAAATTCAGGTGCTTGACGGTGATGTGGATCATGGCGAAGCATCCAATTTTTCATTGATGGATTATGAGCGTGATAACGGGTTGACCCTGGCTTGTTGTGCGACTTTGCAGTCCGATGTCACGATAGAAACCGATATCGAAGCAGAGCCTGATGCACAAAATTTGCCGGTACGGGATTTTAGCGGCACGGTGAGCCGGATTGAAAATCTGTCGCCTACGATCAAGGGGATATGGATCAGGCTGAATGATACGCACGGTATGCAATTTCAGGCCGGGCAGTATATCAATCTGAATTTTCCCGGTGGTGCAAGCAGCCGGGCATTTTCACTGGCTAATTCACCTTCTGAAAAAGGGGAGCTGGAGCTCAATATTCGTCTGGTTCCCGGTGGTCGTGTGACTGGCTGGGTGCATGAGACTTTACAGGTGGGGGATCCGATTAGTTTATCGGGGCCGTACGGTCGTTTTTTTGTACGTAAATCGGCCGGATTGCCGGGCATATTTCTGGCAGGCGGGTCGGGGTTGTCCAGTCCGCGTTCGATGATTCTGGATTTGCTGGAGGAAGGTTGTACACAGGCTATTACGCTGGTGTACGGTGCCCGGAGTAAAGATGAATTGTATTACCACGACGACTTTATAGCACTGGCTGAAAAATACCCTAATTTTACTTATGTTCCGGCCTTATCGGCAGTGACGGATGGAAGTGACTGGAATGGCTTTTGCGGGTTTGTGCATGACGCGGCAAAAGCACATTTTAATAATGATTTTCGTGGTCACAAAGCCTATTTGTGCGGACCGCCAGTGATGATTGATGCCTGTATTACTACCCTGATGCAGGGACGTTTGTTTGAAGCGGATATCTATACCGAAAAATTTATTTCTGCGGCAGATGTTCAGCAAAATAAAAGTCCTTTATTTAAGAAGATATGACATGAATAGCGTAAATGAAACGGATGATTTTTCACTTTCTTCTGCCAGTAAATACGCTGTTCTTGTTTTGCAAAATGGCACAAGCTTTGCGTGCAGCAGCAATGAAAATTTATTACACGGAATGGCAAAAACAGGAAAAAAAGGCATTCCTGTCGGTTGTTTAAACGGTGGATGCGGTGTGTGCAAAGTGGTTATACGCAGTGGCATTGTGAAAAAATCCGGTGCGATGAGCCGTGCACATATTTCGGAGCAGGATGAACAGCAGGGAGTTGTTTTGGCATGCCGGGTAACTCCGCTGAGTAACATTGAACTTGATCTGACAGGTTGTATAAAAAAGCGTTTTTGCGCTTAATAAATGCATTAAACGTATTGAAGAAATTCAACAAATTTTGGCGTAATTTTACCTAAAACGGGAGACAAAAATGGGTGTCATGAGAATAGGCCACATCAGCATTAAGGTGATGGACCTTAATGCAGCAGTTAAACATTATGAAAATGTGCTTGGCATGCGAACTACCCATATCGATGCACAGGGTCATGTGTATCTTAAATGTTGGGATGAATGGGATAAGTATTCACTTATTCTGACACAAACGGATCAGGCGGGTCTGAATCATGTTGCTTACAAAGTTGAGCACGATGCCGATTTAGATTTATTGAAGAGCCGTATTGAAGCTTATGGCATTGCTACTACGATAGTTCCTGCTGATACCTTGCCGTTTGTTGGCCGTACGCTGGTCTTTAATTTGCCTAGCGGACACGAGATGCACCTGTATGCCAAAAAGGAATATGTCGGAACTGATGTCGGTACTGAAAATCCTGATCCGTGGCCGGATAGCATGCGTGGTGCCGGAGCACATTGGCTGGATCATTGCTTGTTAATGTGTGAAATGAATCCGGAAAAAGGTATTAATAAAGTTGCTGAAAATACCAAATTTATGATGGAAGCGCTGGATTTTTATCTGTCAGAACAAATTTTGGTGGGCCCGGATAAAGACATGCAGGCAGCTACCTGGTTATTCCGTACGACGACTCCGCATGATATCGCTTTTGTGGCCGGGCCACGTCAGGGTCTGCACCACCTGGCATTTTTCCTGGATAACTGGAATGACGTACTGAAATCTGCTGATGTTATGGCTAAAAATAAAGTGCGGATTGACGTCGCACCTACCCGTCACGGTATTACTCGCGGAGAAACTATTTATTTCTTTGATCCTAGTGGTAACCGGAATGAAACATTTGCTGGTCTGGGTTATCTGGCACAGCCGGATCGCCCGGTAACAACCTGGAGTGAAGAAGAACTTGGCCGTGCGATTTTTTATCACACCGGTGAGTTGAATGCTGCTTTTACTGATGTATATACCTGACCCTATTATTCTCCGGTATTGAAATTCAGTCTGACTTTTCTGACCGGATATTCAAAAAATAATGTCTCTGGCAGTGATCTTCCAGAGACGTGGAAAGATGAAAAAAGAATGAAAATACAGATAAATCAGGCACAAATTTCGTGGCAGGCTGCCAATGCAGCAGCCCGGGCGGCTGTGCAGCATGCTGAGGCGAATGGCTGGCGTATTAACGTGGCAGTAGTGGATCGTGGCGGTAATCTGATGTCCTTTTTGCGTATGTCAGGTGCTTTTATTCATTCGATCAATATTGCTATAGATAAGGCGTATACCGCAGCCAGTTTCGGGTTTTCTACTAAAGACTGGATGGGTGCTATCGGTCATGACGAAGGGATGAAACTGGGATTTTCTGCACAGCCGCGCCTGATCGTATTTGGCGGTGGTGTTCCGATTCGGGCGACGGCTGGCGATGATGAATGGTGTGGTGGTATTGGTGTATCCGGAGCATCGGAACAACAGGATGAAGAATGTGCCAGAGCAGGTTTGCTTGCTATTGGTTTAGTCGATTGATTTTTAAATAGAACTGACGAAAGACCGCTTCGGTGACACATCGTGCCGGAGCAATTTTTCGTAAGTCCTGTTAAACACTTTAATTAAGGAAATGGCATGAAAAAAATTAACAATTTTATTAATGGTGAATTCGTTTCGAGTGCCAGAACATTCGATAAGCGCTCACCACTTAACGATGCCATTATTGCGCAGGTATACGAGGCTGGTCAGGCCGACGTTCATGCGGCAGTGCAAGCGGCACGCGCAGCGCTGGATGGACCGTGGGGTAAGCTGGTTGTCGCTGATCGCGTCGATTTATTATATGGCGTTGCGGATGAAATCAATCGCCGTTTTGATGAGTTTCTTGAAGCAGAATGTGCCGACACAGGTAAGCCCATGAGTCTGGCGCGTCATATTGACATCCCGCGCGGTGCGGCTAATTTTAAAATTTTTGCGGATGTAATTAAAAATACCCCGACTGAATTTTTTAATATGACTACCCCTGATGGTCTCGGTGCTCTTAACTATGCGACCCGCTCTCCGGTTGGTGTTGTCGGTATTGTTTGTCCGTGGAATTTGCCGCTGTTATTGATGACATGGAAGGCGGGTCCGGCTCTGGCGTGCGGAAATACCATTGTAGTTAAGCCTTCGGAAGAAACACCGCAAACGGCCACCTTATTGGGCGAGGTGATGAATTCAGTCGGTATTCCGAAAGGCGTATACAACGTTGTGCATGGTTTTGGCCCGGGGTCGGCCGGTGAATTTCTGACTACCCATCAGGGTGTTAATGCCATTACATTTACCGGAGAAACACGAACCGGCGCTGCCATTATGAAAGCGGCTGCGGATGGTGCGCGCCCGGTTTCTCTGGAAATGGGCGGAAAAAATCCGGCGATTATTTTTGCTGATTGCGATTTTGATGCGGCTATTGAAGGCACGATGCGCTCGGTATTTGTTAATTGCGGTCAGGTGTGTCTTGGTACGGAACGGGTTTATGTTGAACGCCCTATTTTTGATAAATTTGTCGCTGCATTAAAAGCCGGTGCCGAGAGTCTTAAGATCGGTGTGCCTGATGATCCGGCTACCGGGATTGGTCCGCTGATCAGCCAGGAACATAAAACTAAAGTACTGTCTTATTACCAGAAAGCCAAAGATGAAGGGGCCACTATCGTTACCGGTGGCGGAGTTCCCGAAATGGCAGGCGACCTGGCTCACGGTGCCTGGGTACAGCCGACTATCTGGCTTGGTTTGTCTGATGATGCGACAGTTTGTCGTGAAGAAATTTTTGGCCCTTGTTGTCACATTTCTCCTTTTGATAGCGAAGAAGAAGTTATTCGTCGTGCCAATGACACTATTTACGGGCTGGCAGCATCAATCTGGACTAGTAATCTGCAACGCGGTCATCGCATGGCGGCCAAAATTGATGCCGGTCTGGTATGGGTGAATAGCTGGTTTTTGCGTGATTTGCGTACACCGTTTGGCGGAGCAAAACAATCCGGTATCGGACGTGAGGGCGGTGTTCACTCGCTCGAATTTTATACCGAATTAAAAAATATTTGCATCAAACTGTAGAGGTCGGTATGGCAAACACAACTACACGCGCAGCCGGACATACAAGGAATCCTGAAATTGGGAACAGTATTATTGCTAACGGTATTGTTACGAATTATCACGATATCGGTTCCGGCGCTCCCGTTTTGCTGATACATGGTTCAGGTCCCGGTGTCAGTGCCTGGGCGAACTGGCGCCTGACGATTCCGGCACTGGCGCTTCATTATCGGGTGATTGCGCCGGATATGGCGGGTTTTGGTTTTAGCGAGCGTCCGGATGGCATCCATTACAAGCTTGATGTCTGGGTGGCGCAGGCAGTAGGTTTGCTGGATGCTTTAAATATTGATTGTGCGGATGTGGTAGGTAATTCATTCGGAGGCGCATTGGCTATTGCCCTGGCCATACGGCATCCGGCCCGGGTTCGTCGTCTGGTGTTGATGGGCAGCGCTGGTGTGCCATTCACGCTGACTCCCGGTCTGGATGCAGTGTGGGGATATCAGCCATCGATATCCGCCATGCGTGATTTACTGGATATTTTTGCTTTTGACCGCACGCTGGTGAGCAACGAACTGGCGGAATTACGTTACAAAGCCAGTATTCAGCCCGGTTTTCAGGAAGCATTTTCTGCCATGTTCCCGGCACCACGACAACGTAGTGTCGATGCGCTGGCCAGCAGCGAGCAGGATATTCGTCATCTGCAGCATGAGGCGCTTGTTGTTCATGGCCGGGAGGATCAGATTATTCCTGTGAATAATTCTGTCACATTGGCTGAATGGATACCCCGGTCACAGCTACATGTTTTCGGCCGCTGTGGTCACTGGACGCAAATCGAACATGCTGCACGTTTTAATCAGATGGTCGTCAATTTTTTAGGCGAAGTTTAATTGCCTTGACCCATGACTCTGACTACTTTTTCTATTTTTATTTTACGGAAGCACATTTATGGAACAGCAAAAAATAATTCAATACGGTGACGAGTTATATCAGGCTCTGGTTGACCGTAAAACGATTGCGCCACTGACCAGTCGCGAGCCCGGTATCACAATTGAAAATGCCTATCATATCCAGCAGCAGATGCTGGCGCGTCGTATGGAGCATGGTGCACGGATAGTCGGTAAAAAAATCGGTGTGACCAGCGCTGCCGTGATGAATATGCTGAACGTGCATCAGCCTGATTTTGGCTATCTGCTTGATACCATGATCTATAACGAAGGCGAAGCCATTCCGGTGAATAGCCTGATTCAGCCTAAGGCTGAAGGTGAAATTGCTTTTATTCTCAAGCACGATTTACTCGGGCCAGGGATTAGTAATGCCGATGTATTACGCGCTACGGAATGCGTTATGCCTTGTTTTGAAATCGTAGATTCACGTATCACTGACTGGAAAATAAAAATACAAGATACCGTCGCAGATAATGCATCTTGTGGTGTCTTTGTCCTTGGTGACCAGGCTGTTGATCCGCGTAAAGTCGATCTTTTGACCTGCGGTATGGTATTGGAAAAAAATGGTGAAATTATCGCTACCGGAGCCGGTGCAGCGGCGCTTGGCAGCCCGGTTAATGCTGTTGCCTGGCTGGCCAATACAATGGGCCGTCTCGGGATTCCGCTCAGGGCTGGTGAAGTTATTTTGTCCGGTTCGCTGGCGGCGATGTTCCCTGCCAAAGCCGGTGATAATTTCCGTGTCACGATAGGTGGAATTGGTGGCTGCTCAGTACGCTTTTATTAAAACCGGCGACATTGATGCTTATGCAGTTTTTGAAAGAATTTTATGAAAAAAATTAAGTGCGCCTTAATCGGCCCCGGTAATATCGGCACCGATCTTCTCTATAAATTACAGCGCAGCACCGTACTGGAGCCGGTCTGGATGGTGGGCATCGATGCGACCTCCGAAGGCCTCAGACGGGCAGCCGCCATGGGCTTGAAAGTGACCGCCGATGGCGTGGATGGCCTGCTGCCGCACGTGCTGGAAGACGGCATCCAGATTGCTTTTGATGCGACCTCCGCTTACGTACATGCCGAAAACTCGCGTAAGCTGAATGCTCTGGGTGTGATGATGATTGATCTGACCCCGGCAGCAATCGGCCCGTTTTGTGTGCCGCCGGTTAATCTGAGCGAGCATGTCGGTAAAGGTGAAATGAATGTCAACATGGTGACCTGCGGCGGTCAGGCCACTATTCCTATGGTCGCTGCCGTTTCCCGCGTGCAGCCGGTCGCTTACGGGGAAATTGTTGCTACCGTGTCATCTAAATCCGTGGGTCCCGGTACCCGCGTCAATATCGATGAATTTACCCGCACAACCTCCGGTGCGGTACAGCAAGTCGGCGGCGCTAAAAAAGGTAAAGCCATCATTATCATCAATCCGGCCGAACCGCCGATGATCATGCGTGACACAGTGCACTGTCTGACCGAAACCGAACCGGATCGTGAAAAAATCACGGAATCCGTCCATGCCATGATACGTGAAGTACAAAAATACGTGCCGGGCTACAAACTAGTCAATGGCCCGGTCTTTGACGGTAAGCGCGTTTCGCTGTTTATGGAAGTGGAAGGCCTGGGCGATTACCTGCCTAAGTATGCCGGTAACCTCGACATCATGACGGCCGCTGCGGCCCGTACCGCCGAGATGTTTGCCGAACAAATCCTCAGTGGCAATCTGGTCTTGCATCCCACTCCATCCACGTCTGTTGCTGCGTAAGGAATCACCATGACACTCAAAGGTAAAAAAATCACCGTCCACGACATGACATTGCGTGATGGTATGCACCCGAAGCGGCACCAGATGACGCTGGAACAAATGACCGGCATTGCGCAGGGACTGGATGCCGCCGGTATTCCCCTGATTGAAGTGACGCACGGTGACGGTCTGGGCGGTTCTTCGGTCAATTACGGCTTTCCTGCCCATACCGACGAAGAATATCTCTCTGCGGTGATTCCGCTGATGACGCAGGCTAAGGTTTCTGCCTTGCTGCTGCCGGGCATCGGCACCATTGATCACTTACAGATGGCGCGTGATCTGGGGGTGCATACGATCCGTGTGGCGACTCACTGTACTGAGGCCGATGTCTCGCAACAGCATATCCGTTATGCCCGCAAGCTGGAGATGGATACTGTCGGTTTTCTGATGATGGCACACATGGCCAGCCCGGAGAAGCTGCTGGAACAGGCTTTGTTGATGGAAAGCTACGGTGCTAACTGCATTTATTGCACGGATTCGGCGGGTTATATGCTGCCCGAAGACGTCAAAGCACGTATTGGCTTATTACGTGACAAGCTGCACCCGGATACCGAACTGGGCTTTCACGGTCATCACAATCTGGCGATGGGCGTGGCTAATTCACTGGTGGCGGTTGAGTACGGTGCCAGCCGGATTGATGCGGCAGCGGCCGGACTGGGTGCCGGTGCGGGGAATACGCCGATGGAGGTACTTATTGCTGTGTGTGCGCGTTCGGGAATCGAGACCGGAGTGGATGTATATAAGATCCAGGACGTTGCAGAAGATCTGGTGGTGCCTATGATGGATTTCCCGATCCGTATCGACCGTGATGCGCTGACGCTGGGCTATGCCGGTGTGTATGGTTCCTTCCTGCTGTTTGCCAAACGTGCCGAGAAAAAATACGGCGTATCTGCACGGGATATTCTGGTTGAAATGGGGCGTCGCGGCATGGTGGGCGGTCAGGAAGACATGATTGAAGATACGGCAATGACTATGGCCAGGGCACGCGGATTAATG
>CAIWPG010000200.1 GCA_903914535.1 uncultured Oxalobacteraceae bacterium | reverse complement strand
CCTTTTACACGGACATTAGCGGACAAGCCAGACAAAGTATCGCCTTCTTTCATATCGATAAACGCCAGCTTGTTATCCATGGTAGGCACCAGGTCTTCAAGTGTGCCCGGCAGTAACTGAGGCACCGTAGCGATAGCCGATGTATCGGATAGTGGCGATTCAGCTTTTTTGCGCCCGGTATTGTGTTCCAGCGATGTGAATACCGGAACGATGGGGGCAGCAGGAATGATCCCTGATACCGGGATCAGTGGTGCTGTAGAAGAATTTGCATCGGGAATGTCAATCAGTGACCCGCTGCTTGTCGTAGTTAGTGACATACTCCCGTTTGAATCTACCGAACCACTGCTTGGTAATCCGCGGGTATCGCCTGTGATTATTGGTTTGCCTGACGGATCCATACGTACATTGGCACGGGCAGCTTCACCTTCGGAGATCGGATTTAAGGCCAGGTTTTTACGTCGTATCATCACTTCATGAACCATTGCTTTATTGTCGCAGTTACTGACTGCAAAATTGGCTTTTCTTAATTCGCCGTTACGCATATCGACAAACTGGCTGTCTGCCACACCGGCCTGACGGTTGTCCATGAGCTCCAGCTCGGCACCGGCCGGTAAGGTCGATTTATCCAGTTTTAGGGCATGGGTAACAGGACGTAAACCATATAAACTCCACTTACCTTCAACGTCGGTGACGACACCGGTGCCATCTTCCAGAAATAAACGTACCCCCGGAATACCGACCTCCTCACGCCCCTGAACATGGTCGCCGTCGCAATCTAAAAATACCTTACCAAACAAGAATGCATCGTCAGCAAACACACCGCCGTTCACGTGTACGCGCCAGGCAGCCTGATTGGATTGGAGTGCACTGCCGGTCTGGCCTGACTGTGCCTGAGCCCGGTTGACTGCATCGGTATTCAGCGGCGCACCGATGCCAATCCGTACACGGTAACTGAGTGTCATGGCAGCTTTGGCCGCCAGCTGATAGGCCGGGATATTAAATTGCAGGCCGGGACCATGTCCGCCAACAGGGTCCGGGCTGACTACGCCGTTCAGACGGCTTGTACCTGATTGATATGCCAGTCCGGGGGGCAGGGTATCGGTAAAATTGATTCCTGTAAGTGTGCTGCCGGTATTATTGGTCAGTGTGAGTATGTAGTCGATAAAATCGCCTACCTCTGCTGTGGTTTGCGATCCTTGTTTTTGCAGCACCAGGCCGGTCAGACTTCCCGGGTCAAGAGGAATGTTATTGTGCAAAACCTGACACGATGTTTGTGTTCCTGAGTTATAACCGGCAGTCACACTGGTGTAGTACAAGGTGGAATTGCTGCCCTGTGGCGCAGTATTGACAGAATTAACGGCAGCACAGCCGTTGTAGCTGCCGGATTGGGTCGGGATCATGGCTGACGGAAAATGCAGGCTGCTGTTCGCCGGTGGTGCGACGGTCAGCAGATAAGTACACAGATCGGCTACCGGAGGTGTCTTAAAGAAAAACTGGTAGTTTCCACTGGCAGTAGTGGTCATTGAGACGCTGCCATCGGTATTAAACGTGTATGTGTTACTGGTGGTGCCATAATATAATTCAGCCGGCAAAATGGGGGATACTGTACTGTTCTGGCAATGGTTGCGGGACATAGTTACAATTGCACCACTGACGGGTTGCCGGGTTGCTGAGTTATATACAATGCCTTCAGGGTCTGTTAATAGTACATCTGTGCTGGTCGCTGATGCTGTTATCAGTGATGCGGCAGTCACATTAACGGTGTTTGATACCAGCGCAGCAGCCCAGGCTTTATTGCTTAATATAGTTCCTGTACCAATGCCGGATGGCTTGAGTGTCACAGTGACAGTAAAATTAAGCTGATCACTTTGTCCCGGTGCCAGTGAATGAATTCCGTCGACCAGATTGAGTGCAGTGGATGCAGGGAAGCTGGCAGTTGCACTGGGATTGTTTTGTCCGGCACGGTCGCAGCTCGCATGTCCGGTAAAGCCGGGGTTTGCCGCCAGTGCGCCGCTGGTGACGGTTGGTGTGCCGGACAAGCTCCATGAAGCGACTGGTCCTGCGGGTAAATCCATCTGAAAAGCACAATCCAGATTATCTGCAATACGTACATTAGGCGCAGTCGCCGTACCAGTATTTGTTACCTGTATGTGATAATCCAGTGCGTAGACACCACTGGCTCCTGTGAGGCGCGGAGGACTCGCGGTTTTGACCATAACAATAGCAGGCAGCGATATGGAAACCGGTGTCGGCACACTGTTATTGGTCGGATCGCCGTCACCATCAGGGTCGGGATCGGTGCCATTGGTTGATGTATCGCTGATGTTTGCCGGTCCGTTGGGATTTGTTCCTGCCTGTGCCTGTGCACTGTTATAGAGTGTGGCGGGCATACCGCTGGTATTTACCCTTAAGCTAAACTGAATAGTAAATTCACCGCCTATGGCCAATGTAGCACCGCCTGTAATCAGACTGGATTGTGCTGCTTGTCCGGTATAACTGGTTTGTACACTGGCTCTGGTACTGCCGGTCATGGTATTGCTGCCAATAATATTTGTAACGGAAAGAGTACCGGGGATAATGGTGTATTGGCCTGCACCGGGGACAGTCGCACTGGTGTAAGTCCCAAATTGTGTGCCGCTGCCTTCCAGTAAATCAGTGACGCCTACGTTATACAGCGTGCTGGCACCGTAATTTTTTACGCGCAGACTGAAATTCACATTGATGGTGCCATCAGGTTGCCCCTGTGAATTCAGATTTGCTGTTATTTGAGTGGCTGCTTTAGCCAGTCCTATGCGCTCAGTTGATGTGGCAATAATAACCGGGTTAGATGGCTGGTCTATGCTTTGTACACCATTGTTAAAGCTGGCAAACGCACCGTTGGTAATATAGCCACTGGGGCTGCTTAATACCAGTACGGAAAAGGTCATGGCAACAGAGGTATTACGGGGTAATGACGCCATGCCGATAGCAACTTCAATGGCACTGGCATCATCTCCGTTGCTGCGGTAGCTCATCGGTGCATCGCCCGGTAAGCGAAACAGTCGCACAGTGGAAATGCTTGCTGTGTTCAGTGTAGTAGCAACATATTGTGTTCCCGCCGGAATGGCATCTCGTAGTAAAACCAGACTGCGTGGTGCCCCATCGACCATAATGTTTGTTCCTGTGCTGGTCGTGCCGGTGGCGCTTGCATCCTGATTGCCGATATTTGTCGTGCTAACGGTATAGCTGACTATAGAAGTACCCGGTTGAACGACGCCGCTATATAAAGCAGATTTGGTCGTTACCAAAGAAGCGGTGCTGCTTAGTTGTACAGTATCGGTGTTGCCGGCTGAAAGTCCCGATGCACTGGCGGTCGCAGTTAAGCTATAGCAGGCTGTGCCGCTACTCAGTCCGACCGGTGTCTGACTTTGCACCAGAATATTGGCAATACCGCCTGATGGCAGGCGTAAGATCCCGGTACTATTGAGTGCCAATGGAGTATCTGCACTATCAATGATGCCATTGTTGTCCACATCCAGCCACAGACTGACTGATGAAAGATTGAAATTGGTCACGCCGCAACTGCTACTATTTGGTGTCAGCGAGAAGGTATATTGCGAAGGCACATTGCCGGTATTCGTCAGCAGATGTGACATCGTTATTGTCACACCGGGTGGTCGTTGTACAAGCTGGCTTTGCGTGAGAGAAAGTGCTTCTACACCTAATATCAGTGTACTGATAACGTTAGACTGAATTGTTTCTGTTTGCGTAAGGTTGGCCGGAATGTAGGTGGCCATAGCCTGTATACTGATTACCGTGCCTGCAGGAGTAATGCCGGCCAGTGCTGACGTTAGTGTTGCTATATGAAATATGCTGACCCAGATTAAGGTAAAAAACAGCGTCCTTAATCCGTTAAATGCAATAAAAGGCGCAGTCGGTACATGGTGTTTTTTACTTATTCTGGTATAGAGTAAATCGAGTTTCATTACCGCCTGTCCTCTCACATTCCTTTGCTCTTCATCTTTCTGTGCATGGTCGGTAATAAAATTCATACCCCACCTGCTCTAAAAAAGGCGGACCACCTGGTAGGATGGTGGTCCGCCAATAAGCCAGTTAGTGGATGCTGAACACTGGCTTAAGGAGAGCTATTGATTCACCTTAACAGCAAAGGTGGTGGTGACAGTTCCACCGGGAGCCAGACTATTGCTTGTGCTGCCACAGCTCACCGTATTGACCGGTGTTCCTGTCGTTGCAAAAGCAATGGCTGTTCCGCTCAAGCCTGTCGAGACACAATTTGTTGATGGCTGAGTAGCACCTTCATAGGTCGTGTAGGCCGGAATTGCATCCGACAGACTGACATTAGCGACAGGAGCGACCCCCTGGTTGGTACCTGTGACCTGATAGATGACACAGGTACCGGCTCTGACCGAGAATGTGGTGGTCGTTAATGCGCCCAGACTACCCAGATTTCCGCCGCAGGCCGGATCAGCGACCTGGGTTTTCATCAGGCGAACCTGTCCGGTGATAACGGTGCTGACATCTGTTGTGGTTTGTACTGCGCACGCACCAACAGTATCCGTAGCGGTAATGGTTGCGGTACTTACTGTGCCCGGTGTAATACCCGGTGGCGCGAATACTTTAATCAGCAATGATGTCGAGGCACCGGCGGCAAGGGCAGGGACAGTACCGGTAACCAGCGTATCACCACTATCGATCACCCCATTTTTATTGGTGTCGATATACACCGTTGCAACCCAGCCGGCAGCCGCATCAGCAGCAGACAAATTGGCAGCAATTGTGAAGGCTCCGCATGATTGATTCCCTGTGTTTGTCAGCGTGTGTGGATATACGGACGTACCGCCTGGGCCAATTTGGCCGTTATTAGACGGAGTCAGTGTATCGGATGAAATAATTTGCTGAGTAACAGTGACGGCATCCATAATGATGTCGTTCACGATGCCTCCGGTAGAGGAGTTGCTGGAAGATACCACCTGGAAGTCAATGTTTTGAGTTCCTATCGTTGCGGTTATCGGTGGTGTGACGCAAGCGACTACACTGGACTGAGCACCTGCTGCAATCGGCCCCAGAGTGGTAATTGCCGTGCTGGCACAGGTTCCGCCTGCGGCGACAAATTTAACAGTCCATCCTGTAGGCAGGCTGCCGGGGAATGCACTTGAGCTGCTGGGAGAGAATGTGTAGCTGTTCGACAAAGTATCGTTGTTTTTAACGTACAGAGTGAAGGTGGTTCCGGTACCGGCCGCAGTTGAGTTGGTCGTGGTCGGTGAGGTGCTTGGCCCCGGACCAAGATCGCAGGTCGTTGGTGATACTGAGCACGATATCCCGGCCGCCGTGTTGGTTAAATCAACGGTAGAGCCGATGACTGCCGTAACCTGATCCCATACCGCATCGGGAACAGCCGTAACGCCGTTTGCTACGGCACCGGTAGAACTGGCGGTCAGTAAGGTATTGAATGGTCCTGACCCTACACCCGCACTCGGTGGCACATTAGCACGCACAACGACGGTAACGCTGGCACCGGCAGCTAAGGGCCCGGTGTCGGCAATGCCGTCACCATTTGAGTCAAGTAAGGGTGTGACGCCATCCGCTTTGTAGAAGGCAAAGATGGTGCCGGAAGGGAAGGTCAGTGAGCCGGCCGGGTTGGATAAAACCAGGTTGAAGGTATCTGTGCTGTTACCCGTATTGGTAATGACGTTGCTAAAGTTGACGTAGCTTCCTGCTGAGACAGCAGCTTGCAGTACCTGATCATTACCGCTGTTGGGCGGACTACCTGCAGTTCCTCCATCGCTTACGTCGGTGGATGTTGAACTGATTTTAGCGGCGACGACACCAAAACTTTGTGTTACGGTAAATATTGCCGGATTGGTTGAGCCGGTAGAACAGGTAGAGATGGTACTGCCGGTACAGGTCGTCGGATCTGAGGCAAAAGTTGCTGTATTGGTGCTGGTACTTGTTCCCACCGTAGCGGTACTTTTTACCAGAGCGATAAAGCTGAGTGTGCCGCTGACGTTGGGGGCTACATTGGATATCGTCGCTGTGACCGTATTCAATGATTCTGTGAAATTCATGTTGGCAGGATTGCCGGCATTGGTTTCACTTAATGCTACCCCGGGGTTGGAGCTCCAGATGGCAGAACCGGTTACGTAGCTTAATCCGGCTGGCAGCAGATCACTCATATAATAGGTGCCGCTTGCTGTACCGGTGTTGGTGTATTTGATTGTGTACACCACATAACTACAAATTGGCGAGCTTGTCGAATTCATGCCCGCAGTCCATGTGCCTGCACAACTCGCTGCCGAAGCCTGGCCGCTGATAATTACCGCAGGCCATGCGCCGCCGCCAGGTGCTGCTACTGCCGGAGCCGCAATGGATTTGCTTGATGAGAATGCTGCACCTGCTGCCAGATTTAACAGATCCGTATTGCTGGCCGTGCTGGGGCTGTAAGTCGAGTACCAGCTTGACGCCGTATTAGACGGTATTGCTGTGACGGTACCTGTATCGTGTGGCCAGGTTCCTGAGGTAGCAGTTGGCGGTATACTGTAAGCAACGACAAAAGTAAATGTGCCGCCGTTACCGGCAATTGTGGCGACATAACCTGCTGAGCACAGTGGTACTGTGGCACCAGGAGCGTTCGAGCACAATGGTGTGGTGCTGCTTGGCTGGCCTGTGCCATTCGGGTCTGCATAAATTTCAATACGACTGAATGCACCGGCACCAGTGCCGGCATCAGCGACGGAAATATTAAACGTATCGCTTCCGTTGCCTGAGTTAGTGAGTATGTGTTCTACGTAAGTAGTACTGCCTGATGTTGCTGAGCGTACGTTGTTACCCGTGATACTGTATGCCCCGACCTGACTTACCGTCACTTGCACCATATTGGACGAAGATGACCGGAGTGCACCGCTGGTATCCAGATAAGATGCCGATGCCTGATTACCGATGACTGTGCCTGAAGGAGGGGGAGTGGCTTTGACTGGCGCAGCAGACAAGAGTAGTGCAGCACCAAGGAAAGTCGCCGCCCAGGGCATCAGCGAAAAACGGCTGCTGCGCCAGAGAGACAAATTTGTATTCACGATAAATCTCCTATGCTAGGTAAAAATACCAACGTATACCGCCGGAAACAGCAGCACAAAGAAGCACTGCCTTTTTAGAGCAGCAAAGTTACGCTGTCTTAAAAGGCAGTACGAGACCATACCGTTTGTGTGAGCGGCACAACTCCGTACTATCCTCATGACAGTGCAAAACAACACCGTTTTTGCGGTGAATCCAAAAAACGAACCAATGCAACAAACCGGTTTCCCGGTGTGCTGTGTTTAGTTAATTTATTGCGGGTGAGTTAACGTTAAATTTTTATCGGAAGCATCGTTCTGTACGACCGGTGCGACAACGGCAGGTACTTGTACGCGGACAATCACGGTTGTTGATGCTCCGGCCGCCAGTTGCCCCAGATTCCAGCGTATTGCCCGGTAATCAGTCGCTGGTACTGGTTCACTCCGGATTTTCCCGTCAGATTGCCTGACCGGGTGCATCAAAGGTATCGCAGCATATATTCCGGTCTTTGTCGTCGCTTCAGCAGCACTGTTTTCAGGGCGAATACTTTTTGGTATAAAGTCTGTGCCGATTGGAATAGGAATCGTTGCTACCATTCCTTTCACAGCGGATTTATCGTTGTTTTTATATGTAGCACGGTATTCAATCAGATCACCGGGTTTGACGGCGGCGACATCAATAAATGTCTCCGGCTCTTTTAGTTTTTTGACGACTTTAAATTGCTCCAAATGTACGCTGATACTATTTTTTGCCGGAGTGACTGTTGTCGCGGGTTTATTTTGCGCATGCGCATAGCCCATGTGCGCGAATGCCACAATAAGTAGCCCTGTCGCTATCAGTGCGTGAACAGAATACGGCAGCCGACCTTGTTCAGCTAATGTGGTATTAATGTTTTTTTTCATGGTTGCCTCTTTCTCATTCACGTTGTTATCAGGTCTTGTCGCTCCACCGAACGACGCATAGTCGGGTACACAGATGAGTTTTTATAGCAAGGTACTTACTTCAGTCTGAACAAAATCGTGTCGCTTTTTCATTTTTCATCAAGATAAAACAGTTGATTTCCTGATCAAAAGTGCTGCATAAGCAAGTTATGGCCCTTTTATTTAATTTATTAAAATGTGAATACTTACTTTCGTCAAACTACAATGTAGTCATGGTATTTATCGTAATCTTACCGTAATTTGATGTTCGTATTCTAGGTGGGGGGTAGCGATTGTCAAGCTCTTGGTTTTTTAATTTTTTGTGATTTGTCTGCCATTTTAAACAGGCGATTTTCGTTATTTTTTCAGGTGTTGTTTTTGTGGGAGCCGGATGTCGCCGGCAGCAAAGTTTTGTTAAAAAAAATCGCATATGTCAGATATGCCAGAGCGTAAAAGAGACAGTGTAAAAAACAATGGGGTCACAATTAGCTTGAAGTTTTGAGGGTATGCGATAAATTGGTCTTACCAGTATGGGGGATGTTTTTGTGAATTTTTATGTAGCTAATTTAGTCATTCCAACGTCGCGTCGTCTGAGTGGTTTTACGCTAACAGAGCTAATCGTCACCATTGCCATAGCAGCTATTCTTATGGCAATTGCTATGCCTGATTTAGTTACTCCGGTAGCCACAACGCGTTTGCGTACTGTGGCGGAAGAATTTGCTAATGCTATTGATTTGGGACGCAGTAATGCCATTTTATTGCGTAACACTGTTACCGTTTGTCCCCGGCTGGCGACAGGCGGATGCCAGGCCGGGGCACCTGACTGGAATAGCGGTTGGGTGTTATTTAAAGATAGTGACAGCAATGGTCAGTTTGGTGGCAATGATACCTTGCTCAAAGTGCATTCCACTATATCCGGTCATATTATTTTGGGGGCAGGCAATACCAATCCGATCATGATTGATGAAACCGGTGCTGTGATCAGTCAGACCAGCGGAGCCAGTAATACCCGCACGATTAAATTGACCGATACCAGATCGGGGACAGCTCTTTATGTTGTCATTGGCAGATATGGCCGCGCCCAGATTTTGCTGGCGGCCGATTGCAGGAAGACGAATTCAGGATGCGTTTACCCATGAAATTTTTCACGACATATTACCGGGTTTTATCTGCGCGTGGCTTCCTTCTTCTGGAAGTTGTTTTCGCTGTAGTGATCCTGTCATTTACTTTTTTGGGTATTGCTATGTTGCTGGCTAAAGCCAGTCGTGAAGAACGTTCTGCTGTATTTTTAAGTCGTTCAGCAATATTGGCCAGTGATATTGCTGAACGTATGCGTGTTGATAGCGCGGCTCTTGCCGCCGGTGGCTTTATTACTCCCCAAGGTAGTTATGCAACTCTCACCGGCACAGTAGTAATGCCCGTGTGCGGCGGTCCATATATCACTCCCCCAAGAACCAGTGTGATGCTGCCTGTCTGCAGCACGGCAGCAGCAAGTGCTGCTTACGATTTTGCCGTCTGGCAGGTTCAGGCACAGACCTCTTTTACCGGCGGGCTTGGTATTGTCTCTGCCGGTGCAGCAGGGAGTAACTCACGTCAGATCATTGTTGCCTGGTCTGAACCTGTTACGGATAAAAATGGTACAGGTATTACTGCAGCAGTAAATGCAAGTTGTCCTGCCACATTGGCTGCACCACCGAATGTCCGTTGCTATACCATGGATTTCCGCCTATGAAGCACGTATATCCGTCCTTGTTCAGATCCGGTTCATGCCGGTGTGCTCCGGTGTGCTCCGGTCGTTTTTTATTGCCACAGATTTATAGTAACGGGATGTCGATTGTCGATTTGATGCTGGCTCTTGTATTGGGAATTATCGTAGCAGGAGCGGCGATGGCTACTTTTCTGGTTGCGACAAAACTCGCCGGAAGCCAGCGTGGGACGGCTGCAATCAGTACTGGAGGACAATCACTTATAACCCATCTCGGACAGCAAATTCGTATGGCCGGTTTGGTTGATATTTTGGAATCGGAAGGACAATGGGCCTTGATTAACAGCGGGGCGGTCAGCACCGGAAGTATGCTCGCTACCGTTCATGCCGGCACAATGCCGGGTCTGTACGCTTTGCACGGATGCAATGGCGGATATGCACATCCTGCGACATTGCTTGATTATGCGTGTAGTTCAGCCAATGGCAATTTAAGTTCATCGTTTACGGTAGCGTATCAGGCTTTATCCAGCCCTCCGGGAAACGTCGGAAATTGGATGGGAGCCAGTCTTCCCACCAGCTTTGATCCTAAAATGGGTCTGAATTTTGATTGCGGCGGTCTGAGCCCGCTGTCCGATAATACGAACGCTGATCCCGCCGGAGAAGTTATTATTAATCGTTATTACCTGGAGCCCACTGGCAGCCGCCGATTGCTTTGTTCCGGTAATGGTAATCCGGATCAGCCGGTGCAAATTGCCACCGGCGTGGAGCAATTTCAGTTGCTGTACGGAGTGGGGCAGACCAGCATGGCGGATCAATATACTGCAGTTGCCAGCTACGTGGATGCGTCTGCTGTAAATTCAATGCTCAACGGCTGGCCGAATGTTATTGCTGTGCAGTTGTGTATGGTGATTTCCGGTGAAGTAGGAAGTGCCGATCCGAATTCTGGTACTAATGTATTTAATCTTGATTGTGCCGGACAACCTATAGTTATTTCGGACGGGCGTTTGCGACGTGCGCATCGCTTTGTCGTTAATGTCCGTAATAACGTGACCACTGCTGTGGTGATGCCATGAATATGCCGATGAATGAATCCCTGAAAAATCGTGTTCATCAGTGCGCTCAGCAGGCAATGGCGGCGATACAGCTATCAGCAACGCAGCTTGCCAAAGGAGGACGAAAACCAAGTCAGCAGCGTGGCGTTTCGCTGATTATTGTGTTGGTTTTTACTTTAATGCTGGCGTTTATTGCTTTTTCTCAGGCATCCGGTATTGTCAGTCTCTTTGGCGGTTCCCGTAACGAGCGTGATCTGGCGATTGCCCGCCAGTCGGCCGAGGCCGCATTGCGTGATGGCGAAGCGGATGCTACTTGTCAGGTCTGGAGTAATGACAGCAATTCTCTGGTTCAGACAACGGTTGCAGGTGTTACTGCAGTAAACCCCAAGGCACATGTTAATGCGTACTGTCTCTCACTGGCACCGACATGTGCACAGATGATGCCGACGCAGCCGGATGCCGGTATTAATTTATTGGGACGTCAGCCAAGTTCGGCCAATCTGGTCAATATCGGTGATTCAGGAGGCGGGAATACTGCTGTCAACTGGACTGTGGCGGCAGGAGAGTGTACTAATAATTCCTGCGCTATTGTATATGGTGCAAAAACGGGAGCACCAATGATTGTGGTTCCCGGTGTCGCCGGAGCGAAGGCCCCCAGTTATTATATTGAGGTATTCGATGTCAGTCTTACCGGCACTGATGCGCCATCTCCTTTATTTCGTATCACAGCCTTAGGTTACGGTGCATCAGGGAATACGACAATAAAACTGCAAGAGGTATATAAGCCATGCAATTAATTTCGCTATTTTTCCTGATCCGGTACCGTTGTTTATCCTGCTTGCATGACGTGAGTTTTCCGTTGAATTTAATCCGGATTTTTCTTTGTTTTTTTCTGAGTATTACCGTGACTGGTATGCTTGTCCCGGCACAGGCGCAAATACTGTCGCAAAGTTCTGCTGCCAGTGCCGGCGCAGGCACTAACACCAGTACTATTGGTAGTTTTATCTCATTGAGCGGGCAGGTCGTTGCACCGAAAACTTCTGCCTCTTACGGAAGTACTTACGGCCTGTCTGCCGGTGATCAGGTTCAGTGGACTAATTTTTACGCCTCGCATTTATCTGGCCCTTATACGATTAGCGGTACTCAGTTTATGCCGGATAACTATACATGGGTGCAGGGGAGCGTATTAGCTCCGCCTAATACTGCTATGAAGTGGATGGTCAATGGGGCATGGGTAAATTCCGAACCGGGCAATGGTGCAGTAGTAACGCAAGTGCAGTGGGGGGCTAATCCACTACAGGTGGCATCGACGGTGATATTGCCGACAGCCGGTTCTTTTTCTGGTACCGGTGATGGTTTTCGGATGATTCCATATGGAAATAATTTGTATGTGCTTAATCACCATTCAGCCGGGCCTTTTTTAAATTGCCGGGTTATCGCTACTATGCTTCCCTGCTCTAATTTTCCGGCAGAAGGTCTTAAACCGGGAGCACCGGCAGGTAAATCAATTTTGAATTGGAATGATGGGTACTCCACACCTTATATTCCCATGGAAGCATTGAATTTAAATACCGGGGAACTTTTTGTCGGTGAGATGTGGGACGGCCCGCCCATGATCAGTTGTACTAACTTAAATACCTTAACTTCGTGTGGGGTCTTTCCTGTGCCAAATCAACGCGTTGGCGGACGTATTGCAGACATAGGACAACTGGGCAATAAATATTACACCGTGAGCGATATGGGACAACTTTCTTGTTTTGATATCATCTCAAAAACTGCCTGTGGCACCTATCAATATCCTCCGGTATTTGATGTGTATAACAGTTTTTTGCCGCTTATTTTTGCAGGTAAACTATTTTATGAAGATGGTTCCAGCAGAGTATTACGGTGTCATGATCCCAGCGTTAATCAGCCTTGCAGTGGGTGGACAACGGATGGGAATTATTTAACTGGCACCGCAATGGGTTTATATCCCATGCTCAATGCAGATGGCAGTCCACAAGGCGTTTGCACGGGATCAACGCCGTTACCAACTTGTTTCACGATGTCTGGTGTGCCATATTCGCCAAGTGCTAACTTTACTGCATTCCTAAAGACGTATGGCACCTGGAATAATTACACAATGAACATTAGCGGTATTCTGGATACGCGTATTTTTATTCCCATGACTAACGGAATGAGTTGTTATAACTTTGCGACGGATGCAGGGTGTTCTGGCTGGCCCTTAGGTACAGAGTTTGCTACGGTTTCTTATTCCACTATTATCTCCCCTTTGTATCCGACTTGTGTAATGTTGTTGGGTGATAAATCTATTGGCTTATTGTACGATGCAAATACCGGCATCAACTGCACAGGTAAAAAACCTGAGGCAAAGCCGGAGTATTTTGATGTGAATCCTGCCAGCTATTATTTATGTGACCCGACTAAAGCTAATATCACGGCATGGGATTTGATACGCCTGACTCCTTCGGTGCCCTGGGGGAGTGGATTATCTTCGGTTACTGTGACCTTGAGTGACGGGAATGGTGTGCAATTACCTGCAGATTTTAATCCTGTAAGAAAATTTACGACTGGAAGTTATAGTCTGAGTATTGCAGATATACCTTACGCAAGATATCCACGCTTACGAGTATCTATGGCCTTTAATGGTGTTAATGGCGGCAGTCTGGGACAAAAATTAAGTGTGGATGTTACCTGGAAGGGCGGCCCTTACCAGATTTGTTTTCAAACAAAAACACCGGGCAATCCTGGTTGTACCGCTGGAACTACTCTGACTGTTAATGCTAAAAAAGTAGATAGCAAAGACGGCGTGTATGAAGAAACACTTACGACTGGTATGAATATGTCTTCTGCTGTCGCCAGTTCAGGTTATGCAGCTGTATCTGCCTCGACCACGGCGCGGAGCGTGTTGGCGACGCTGGCCGATGGCACACCACAAACACAGGTATTACAGGGGCGCTGGAGCTGGGCTAATTTTTCCGGTGATTTGTGGTCGTTCTCACTGAGTAGTGACAGTAGTTTTAATCTGGCTCCGGCCAAGGCTTCCGCCAGTATAACAGCTTCCGCTTCACGTCCCTTGTATTCGGCCAGTCCGGCCGATAAGGTGAATGGCGCTATGGGCATATATCCACTGAGTTATGCTAATGCCAGTGCCAGTCAGAAAATTGCATTGAATACCAATATATTTGGCACGGCCGATAAATTGGGTGAGCAGCGTATCAGCTACCTGACTGGTACTGATGGTGCTTTCCGTCCGCGTTCTGGTGGTGTCCTGGGTCCTGTTATTAATTCAGGTCCGGTGGTATTGCCGATGGCACCGCAGGCATCACTGTCGGAAGCAAATCATCCCGGTTATACCGCGTATTTGAACGATTCCGCCAAAAAACGTCCGAATCCTCTGGCTTTGTTTGGCAGTAATGACGGGGCCCTGCATGCCATTAGTGTTCAGGAAGGAAAATTGAGTGAAGCCTGGAGTTTTTATCCAGACGTTATGCTGAGAGCAACGCCACGTTATACGGATACAACACTGCTGCAGATTCAGGCAAATCCTTATTTCGTGGATAACGTACCCATGACCGCTAATGTCGACACCGGTTCAGATAAAACACCAGACTGGCGTGCAATTGCGGTAATTACTTATGGCGCAGGTGCACGTGCTGTTACCGCACTGGATGTCACTTACAACACATTAACGAAGGGGAAGGGCGTGTTGTTTGAGTATACCAATAACACGAAGGGTACGGGTGAAGACGGCGTTGATGATCTGGCTGATTTAGGAACGATACGCAGCCAGCCCATTTCTGATACTACGCTAGGTTCGCAACAAATTGTCAAACTGAATGATGGTCGCTGGGCAGTATTGGTTGGTAATGGTGTGAATGCTAACGCTGGCACCACGGGTATGGCAAGGGCAGTGCTATATGCGTTTTATCTGGATGGCGGTTCGCCGCGCTGGCGGCGTTATGCAGTGGATGCACTTTTTGCTAATGCAGATAAGGAGCCACTGCTTACTGCCGGTAATGGTCTTTCAACGCCGCGTCCGGTTGACATTAATGGTGATGGTAAAGCCGATGTGGTGTATGCCGGAGATATGCAGGGCAACTTATGGCGATTTGATCTGACTAAGGTGACAGCTCCTGTTGTAACACGTTTATATCAGACACCGGGTGGTGCTGCGCAACCGATACAGGCAGCGCCTCTTGCCATCCGAAATGCCGCATCCGGTGCCTGTACTGCTGCTAACAGTAGTAAATGTTTTCAGTTGGTATTCGGGACAGGTTTATACGCAAGCCCGCTTGATAACAGCAGTGTATCCGGCACGGAAAAGCAACTGTTAGTCAGTATCCTTGATAAAGGTGATTCCAGTACGGTAGCTCAGTCACAATTGGTTCAGCAAAATTATAGTCCGGCCAGTTCACTTGGTGTTAATTTCCGCACAGCAGTGCCATCCGGTGTGAACTATAGTAGTAACAAGCGTGGATGGTTTACGATCCTTGGGACAAATGAGCAGGTAGTTGGCGCGTCAAGTCTGACGCCGGTTGGTCTGGCGATGATACCTGTTGTGAAACCGGCCTCCGGTGTGAATGGTGTATGTACGTCACCCGGTTCATGGTTATATGCCCTGAGTCCTTTGTATGGCACTACTCCGTCTCCGGTCTTTGATGTGAATGGTGACGGTATTGTAAATAACAGCGATGTGCTCATGAACGGGGCTGGTACTCAGGTTTATCCCAGTGCCATGGCGGTAAGCGGTGCACAATACCTGGCACCATCCGTTCTGCTAAATTCAAAAAACAATTCCACAGTTATGTCCTTATTATTTCCAGGCTTAGGCCAGGATCAGGGGGTAGCATCAAATGGTGGCTGGAATGCAAGTATCGGTGCCGGAAATGGCGGTAAAACCAGCGGCCCTGCTACCGTAGGTAACCCAAAAAATCTGGGCCGACTCAGTTGGCGTGAGGTGTATCAATGAAGCAGCTACGACTCGGTTTTACCTTAGTGGAAATGATGATCGTTGTGGTTATTATCGGGATATTGACTCTGATTGCTATGCCATCGTATTCAAGTTTTATTGCGCGTACACGCAGAACCGATGCAAAAGCGATGTTGCAGCAAGTGACCATGTGGATGGAGCGTAATCAGGCTGCTACTTATACGTATGCTACGGATATTAACGGCGTCACGGTGGATAATGCTAAGCTGGCTCTGCTTGGCTTTAACGTAAGCCCTGCTATCGGGACCACGATGTACACGATTTCATTTGTGTCTGGACCGACTGCCAGCACTTATGTATTGGTCGCAACGCCTACTGCTTCGCAGTTCAAGGCAGACAGTGCCTGCCCTACCTTAGGGATAGACAATACCGGTCAGCGTGGTTTTATCAGCGGCACGGCAGTGGTGGCGAGTGCAGCATCGGATCAGTGCTGGCAGTAATGCACCGGCTGAGTTGAGTTTTATTTCATGCAAAATAATCAAAGCGGAAAAATGAACGGCACACAATAAAACCATCAGCAGATGAATGGGGTAAAGCCAATTCAAGCAAGCCAGAATGGCTTGCCTTCTAAGTCATCGTATTCCTTCAAAGGGCGATCTCCTTCGATCGCAATTGCAGCTAAATTTGTCGGGATTATTTTGACTGGTTCAAATTTGTAGTCAGGATAAGATTGGAAGTGTTCGTGATTGAGCTTTGCCGACTCAACGCAATACTCAAAATGATCAAAAAATTTAATAAACACATCCGCCAGATTCGCCCGGCCCGGATCTAGCCGGGTCAGGTTTTTATTGCCGGGAAGTTCTGGTGCCCAATCGATTTCTGTATTTGGTAAGCCACTAAAAATTTGTTTTACCTGATTCATTAAAGCAGCAGCCTGATCTAACTCTTCCAGTCTGAGATAGCGCCGGTATAAGCGATCGCTTAACAGGCTCCAGTCTTGCTCCGGGTGATTTTTAACCACAAAATAGTCAAGGCAATCAAAGAAAAGAACTACATCTGATGCCGTTCCAATTTCACATATCGAGCTTCCGCCGGTGAATCCTATCATCCTCATTCTCGCTTAAATTTAAACATTTGTACTTGATAATTAATTCCAAAAAACCATTATGTTGTAAGCTCTTCCACGAGGATCTGTAGCTATAAAAAACCGTAAGCAGATGAATGGGGTAAAGCCCATTTAGCGGAGCCAAAATGGCTTACCTTCTAAGTCATCGTATTCTTGCAAAGGCCGTCTTTTTTCTATCATAATTGCGGATATGTTTGTCGGGATTATTTTGAGTGGTTGATATATTTGAAAGCACTCAAAAAAAGAAATTGCCGACTCTTTTGCTTCCGTAAAATAGTCAAAAAATTTACTAAATATTTCCGCCAGATTCGCTTGGTTTGGATCAAGCCAACTCAAGTTTTTATCATTGGGCAGTGTTTCTGTCCAATCGATTTCTGTGCTTGATAAGCCGCTAAAAATTTGCTGTGCCTGATTCATTAAGACAGCGGCCTGATCTAATTCTTCCAACCTGAGATAACGCCGGTACAAGCGATCGCTTAACAAGCTCCAGTCTTGCTCCGGATGATTTTTAACTACAAAATAATCAAGACAATCAAAAAACAGCAGGAAATCGTAGTCCGTGCCAACATCATAAATGGAGTTTCCTCCTTCATAGCCAATGATTCTCATTTTGTTTTAAACCTTATCGAGTTGTGTTTAATATGACCATTCGATTTTTGTACAATTTTGTTTGTTATGTGCTCTCTTTGTGCTTTAGTGGTAACCTGCTCCCGCACGTCAATAACAATTTCCTGAGTCATCCCTTTGGGTAAGTTTACTGCTCGTTTTATTGCTTGTTTTGCAATGCTATTTATTAATCCATTTGAGTTGTTTTGAATGTCGTAAAGCTTTACCTCAACACTAAAGGAAGAATCCTTTGCCGCCAAATCGGGGCGGACGCTGCCCGGAGTGCCGTATTTCACTTCTTTCCTGTCCAAAAAACTTATTTGCGGTCTGGCACTGGATCCATATTCTTTTTCAACAGCGATTTCTGCTTCTCTTGCGGTGAGTGATTTTGGTTTTGCCGGTGTATCCGCCGCCGCATTATTTGTGTTGCTCCCGGCCTTTTTGGTGTCGGCATCCTTAGCCAAGGATTGATTAGCCACATCAACCGTACTTTCCTTGGCACTCGTCCCTTGTTGCTGTTGTATTTTACCCTCGACTGATCTGGCATCGGTCAAGGGTTTTGATGGTAATTTTATTCTCCGGTTAACTAAATTTATCACCGTTGCGTTACCGATAGCGGCTAGTGCTGCACCACGGTAAATACGAGTATTTAACGCCTGGGTGACCAGTGCATCACAGGCGGCACCACTGAGTGCGGTGCAGTGACTTTGCCGTAATTGGGCGACGTCCTGTGCTTGTTTCAGATCCGTGCCAAACAGGGAGGCTGCACCTTTGACAGAGCCGTGGGTGTGGATGTTATCTTGCTGTGCTGCAAATTGCCGTTCCAACCCTGTCCAGCCCGGTGGCAGGCTGCCGGTGACCGCGCGGCTACTGGCGGCTTGTTCGTGTAATTGTTGTACACAGGCGGTGTTACCGGCGAAGATGCATTGTTCTGTCTTGCTGATATTGGCATTGGATAAAGTATGGTATTTGCTGGTGATGGTGTTAATGTCGCTGTCCTGACAACCCCGGGCTTGTTTGCGGCAGGCGGCCAGTTCATCGTTGAAAGCGCTGGCCTGCTGATGGGTTAAGAAATTGTTGGCAGTCGCTGTGGCCGCACTGGCGGCACCTGTTGCTCCTCCGGCAGCCGCGCCTGTGGCGGTGCTAGCGGCTAGCGTGAGTGTATTTTTTAATGCATCCGGTATTTCCAGTGAGGCGATTTTTGTGGCGACAGACGGGGTAATCAGTGTGCTGATACTTGTCCCTAATGCGCCCGGCATGCCGCCTGTTAATCCACCGACTACGGTGTGTAATGCCAGACGGGCTGGCCCGTTTTCTTTCCAGTTTTGTTGTAAGGTTTGCGCTTGTTCCAGCAGTTCGGTGCGTTTGTGGGCATCGGGTTCTTGCCCGGCCTGTTTGCTGAGTTCATTTGCTTCTTGTAATTTGCCGGTCGCGTAGTCGCCGATGGCGCTGGCAGCTAAAGCGGCAAAGTTACTGTATACCGTTAAGGCAGAGCGCAGTTCCTGAGTACTTGCGGGTCTGGCGATATTGTTGCTGGCTGGTGTATCAGACCTGATGTTGCGGTGCAGGCTGCCGATCACGTGATCGGCGCTGATGCCGGTGCGTGCCTGTTGGGCGGCTTTATTTGTGATGGCAATGGTGCCGCCGCTGATGTCGCTGCGGGTGATACTGTATTCTTCCTTGCTGAGGGCGATTGCCATGGGAAGGGTAGTGCTGGCGGTCAGGCTGATACCGCTGCTGCGGCTGCGGTTGGTAATATTCTGGTGAGAGAGCGTGCCGGTGCTGAAAGTGTTTTTTTGCTGATCGACGGCGGCTTGTGTACTGCTGATCACGCCACCGTGAAGGTGGGTATCGCCGTTAACTTGTACGTTAAAACCATCGTCTCCGGAAAAAATACCGCTTTGCTGCTGTACGCTGGCATAGTCGTTATTCAGGCGGCTTATGTTGGCACTGGCGGCAGCGCTGAACCCGACCCCTATCGTAGCCTGGCCGCTCAGGAGATGGTCGTGACTGTCGGCGCGTGCGGTATCCTGTACGCTGTCGATATGCAGATAGCTGCCAATGTTGCCGGTGATACGCTTGCCATGAAGACGGGCGCCTTGCAGGGTGGTATTGCCATCACTCTGTAAAGTCAGTTGCTGGCCGGCCTGAATCTGGCTCAGGCGCTGACTTTTGTTTTGTTCCCGGTGTTTCCCGGCACCGGCACCGGCACTGGCATGCACACCGAAGGCGATGCCGCTCTTGCTAAAATTGGCGCTTAAACCGGCGGCGGCACTCTGCTTGCTGCTGGTTCCGTGCTGTTGTGTACTATCTGCGGTGGCCTGTACGGTGAGATTGCTGCGCGCCAGCAATTCAATATTATCGGCAATCAGCTCGCTGCCTGTGATGCGGATTTGTCCGCTGTCACCCACCTTGCTGGCATTGTTGCTGTTTGTGGTGTCCAGAATCAGTTTCTGCCCGGCACGGATGGTGCTGCCGCTATGTTGTGTTTGTTGCCGGGTACTTTGTTGTTCTGATGCTGAGTGACCTGCGGTAAGGGTGATGCCTATGCCATTGGCCGCGATATCCCTGGCTGCTATTTGCGCGGCCATGGCCGCAGTGGCTGCAGCTACTGCGCTCAGCCGGCTGTCGGGTGCTTTATCGTCCGGGAAATCAAGACTAACCGGTATGCTATTCATCGTGGACACTGCGGTAGCGGGTGCGCCGCCCAGAGCCAGGGTGATGCCGTCTTGTGTTATCTGATGGGTGTGCGTGTATTGGTGCTTATCGCTGCCGGGATCCACTGTAATTGAGCCGGCGGCAAGATGGATATTGGTGGCAGCTTGTATGTCGCTGCCAGTGATGGTGGCATTTGCCCCGGCCCGGATGTTAAGCTGACCATCCGCAGCACTTACCATGCTGCGTGACAACTGTTGAATCTGCGTGCGTTGGTCGCGTTCTGTGCTGGTGTTGCGTTCACCGATACTAATGCCATTGCCATTGCCAGTCAGCAAGCCGCTTTCTTTGATGTAGAGTTGATCAACGCGGTGTCCGGTGGTGGTCGCTGCAGCAATGTTGATATTGTTGCCGGCAGTGAGCGTTACATCATTTTTTGCGATAAGGCTGCTGCCTTGTAATGCCATATCGCGTCCGGCCTGTGCCACGATGCTATTGCCGGTGATGGTGTTGCCAAGCTGGCCGGTTGTTTTGCTGGTATGGCGTCGGGTGGTACGGGTGCTGGAAAATAAACCGACTTCTTCTTCGCTATGCCGCGTGATGATGTTGTCGGTGGCCTTGTGCGTCCGGAGATGAATATCATTAGCGGCAATCAGCTTGTTTTCGCCGGTGGCGGCGTGCAGGCTGGCACCCTGCAGGGTGATATTGCCTTCACTATTCTCTCCGCCGCTTGCCTGTAAAGTGATGTCGCGTCCGGCAAGCAATTGGCCGCCTGAATGTCTTTGTCGTTCGCGCATGGCGCGGCTGTGGTGTCCGCCGCTGGCATCGCGACTGTCATGTTTTTCATAGTCGGGCGCTGCGCTGATGGTGATATCTGCTGCTGTCAGCCGGATATCCTGTGTTGCTGCAACGGTACTGCCTGTCAGCGTGGCATGGTGGCCTGCTGTGAGCGTAATATCTTGAGCGCTGAGGGCAGACGCCTGATGCATCAGACGCTCTTCCTGGTACTGAGGCCCGCTTTGCTGGTGTGGCGTAAGCCGGAGGTACTCATCTGCTGCCGCGATGTGCATATTCCGTCCGGCATGCAGCGTCAGTTGATTATCGCCATGCAGAGCAGCGCCGGTGATACTGGCATCACGCAGTGCGCTTAAACTGACCGTGCTGCCTTTTATGGTTGCGATGCGGTCTGCCGTGCGGCGTTGACTGGTACCGGTTTGCCCTGTGCTGTCCAGCAGACGGGTTTGTAGCAGAATGTCACGTCCGGCGGATAATTGCACCTCACTGTCGGTAGTACTGCTGCCGCTGATACGGCCGGAGGCGTGATGCAGATCCCGTCCGGCGTGCGCTAGAACGGATGCGCCTTGTAAAGTGCCGCCATCCATCCGGATGTCTTTATCGGTGTGCAGCGTTATTCCGGTACCGGCGGCGATGGTGCCATTGTTGACGATATCGTGTGCGGTACGGATGGTGATGCTATTTCCGGAAATAATGCTGCCATTAGCATGTAAATCCCCGTCTTGCAGACGACGCAGGTAAACCTGAGGTACCAGTACCTGGCTGGTTTTACCGTCGGGCAGCGTGACCGTGTGTTGTGTCAGCCAGACGATATCACTGGTGAGGCTTGCCATGTGTTCAGCACTGAGGGCAAGGCCGGGAGTAAGTTGGTACTGGCGGGCAAACACCAGCCCCTGATCCATCAATTGTTTAAATTGCGTTTCATTGTCATGATAGCCAGATAAAAAACGCTGGCCGGTTAAGGCGTTGATTTGATCATTAATGAGTTGTTGTTCGTAAAAGCCATCACCCAGTCGCTTGAGAGTCCGTTCCGGATTCTTAGCGAGTTGTTGCAGCATGTAATCGCTACTGATGAAGTTTTTATATTTGGTAAAGAGAGGGTCTGTTTCGACCAACACCGGGTTTGCGGGAGCAGGGCGTATGGTAAACAGACGGGCTGTGGGTAGTGTTAATGGTGTCTGGGTGGTCAGTACAACAACACGTGGGAGTGCCGGGCTTATCTGGTGGGTTGTTGGGAGCGGGGGTATGCGCAGGGATGTGCTGTCTTGCTGTGGGGGCGGGGAGTGAGTCGCCTGATATTCCCGTACCAGCACATCACCCAGTTCGATACTGGTTTGTGCCGGTGCGCCGGTGGTGTCGACCCAGGCTGAATGTCGTATGCTGTAGCACCCCATGCATGACCGGCGCCTGACAACACGGCGTTCCCGCATTTCACCCTGATCGGTGCTGCTGCGTATTCCGTGCAGACTGCGATTCTCCAGTTGAGTTCCTTCGGCTGTCACCGCACCACCAGCGATGATGTGGCTATTGTCATTGATTTTAGTGCCTTGTCCGGCCAGGGTCAGATTGCCACCTGCTTGTATTTTTGCCGGGTCCGAGGCGATGAGTATCGGTTCTGAGACGATTTTATTCCGGACGCGATATTCAAACCATTGCGTAAACCAGCGAGAAGCGATATCGGTATTAAAGGCCTTAATTGCTTCATCCAGTGCTTTGTTCTGATCCATAGAACGCCGTGTTACTTCTGTGTCGTAGCGGTCCATTTCTTTCCAGTATTTTTCACAGGAGTTACTGCCACTACTCCGATACGAGCCAGACAGGCAATTGTTGCCTTTCGGTAAAGCAGGTTTAGTCAGATCACTTACATCGGCTTGCCGGATGTTGAACAAGGCCCAATGGGGATCGTTAGCAGGGTAGTTATGTGTTTTTGTGCAGGGTTCATCTCGACTTTTATTGCTGCAATCAAACCACCAGACGGATTTTTTTGGTCGCCAGCCGAACTGTGCAAATGGATAGCGGCTGTTGGGTATGGCGTAACGCCCGACCTTTTCCCAGTGTTCATCTAATCCCAATTCACTTAGCGGGTAGCGTTTAGGATGTCCGAATGGCTGTAGCAGCGTAGTATTAAGCGCTTGGATAGTAGTGCGATTTTCTGTTTGCAGACCATTATTACGATTGGTGATGTGCTGTACCTGCAATTGCATATCGCCGCCTGCATCAATGCGTGATGAGGTATTGAGCA
Organism: uncultured Oxalobacteraceae bacterium; assembly: GCA_903914535.1. Taxonomy (GTDB): domain Bacteria; phylum Pseudomonadota; class Gammaproteobacteria; order Burkholderiales; family Burkholderiaceae_D; genus Solimicrobium. Next base: position 7,818 of record CAIWPG010000200.1, on the reverse strand, counting down.
GGTTTTGTATATATCCCTGTGGCTGACCGGCATCATTGAAACTGCCTGCCATGTGCAAATTGTTATTTGCATAAATAAGTCCGCCATCCGTGTTATTGACGCTTGTGCCACCAAGGAATAGCTTGTCGCGAGCAGCAATAACACCGGTAGCGCTGTTATTCAGCAGGGTATTTTGCAGTGCGAGTGTGTCACCATAAATCTGTCCGGTATTATTGGTCTGACCGGCATTGATATGCGTGCTTGTGCCATTAATCAGCTGATTATTATTCAGCGTGTTGTTGATGGAAAGAGTAATGTCAGCAGCACTGATTTCTCCATCGTTGTTCAGACTGCCGGCCTGGATAGATGTGGTCGTGTTGCTGGCAATTAGCGCATTCTGACCGTTGATGACGTGCTCTGCACTGAGGTGGACAGCATCAGTACTTAGTAGCTGAGCACTGGTGTTGTCTGCCTCTCCGGCGATAGTCAGATTTAACGCTCCGGCGGCATGCATGCTGCCCTTGTTGTTATTGAATGTATTGGCCTGTACGGTAAGTTGTTGTTGCGCCAGCCAGTCACCGTTTGTATTGTAAACAGGGCCGCTGGTGTCGGCGCGGATGTCGGAACCGGCATGTAACTGACTTTCTGAAGTATGAATGCCGCCATCCCCGGCGTTCAGGGTCAGTCGCCGGCCACTGCTTAACCGGGTAGCTGTTAGTGTCAGGGTATTGGCTTGTAGTTGCGTATTGCCTGCGGCAGAAAATGTACCCTGGTCGGCATAAATCGTACCCGATGGGGAGTTGGCAGTAACGAGAATATCGCCGCCGCTAAGGATCTCACCGTGGTTAGTTACCTTGTTTTGCGTATCAATACGTAATGCATTCGTGCCATGCTGGATCAGTATGCCCTGATTATCCAGGGTGTTTGCTTTGATAGATAATTGTTCTTTGGCTTCAACATAACCTAGTTGCGTGAGGGTTCCGGCGCTGGTCAGCCGGATGCTGTTATCGCCTGAGGTCAGGCCTGTGAGTGTGGTGTTGCCAGTGCTGTTGAATTGCGTGGCAATGGCAGAATAACTGTCTGCGACAGTCAGTTCGCCGTCAGATGACAGAAATAAATTTCCCTGTAAGGCAGCGATGCGCCCGGTGCTGTTGACACCCAGCCCCTTTTCGGTAGAGACGATAAACACGTTATTAGCATACATCCCTCCCATCTCTCTGACATCAATTGCAAAGTGGGGTACAGGGCCGGTGCCAGGCTGAGTGTGCAGTTGCAGACGATGTTCCGTCATGAGTTGGTTTGCACCGGTAATGACGCGCAAATTAGTCGTCCACAATTCCCCGTCTACCACCAGATTACGTGCGATCAGATCCAATTGTTCCAGATTGGCGGCTGTTAAGCCTTGTTGCTGAATCCGGATTTCACCTCCCCTTACGTCGTAACCGGTAATTGCACCATCGGGCGCACCAGCTTGCCTGTAAAAGTCAGCTCCGGCACCGATGCCGTCAAACAAGGGCTGTCCTGTCGTGAGTGTGGCTTGTCCGGTGTTAATGAAGCTGCACCCGTTACAGTAAATGCCATTGGGATTAGCGATTACCATATCTGCTTGTTGTCCCGCTACCTCCATCGGGCCATTCAGGTGTGAGATCAGTTTGTTGACATGCCCCGATGACTGAGGTGCAACTACCTCAGTTAGGATAATGCTGGCCGGAGCAGCCAATTGCATGTTGCCGTGAATCCAGCCTCCCAGCCGGGTTTGCACATGACTGGGGCTATTATTGAAAATCAACCCATCCGGGCTGACGTTAAATTGGGAAAATTGATTGCGCGATACCCCAGCCGGGCTGGCTGGTGCGATCAGGGTAACAGGGACTCCGTTATTGGCGACATCCATCAATGCGCGCTGACCTGCCGGGGCACTGGTCAGTGGAATAACAGGGCGCTGACCAGTGGCATGATCGGGGGGGATACGATCTGACGCCAGAGCCGGAGCAGATAGCACGGCCGGCAGTATGCTGAGCAGATGAAAAAACTGAAGCATTCCGGCAACCCACCTGCGACACGATGAAGCGGATTGACGGTGCGTTTTGGCAAAGGCAGAGAATGAAAAAAACCAGTCAATCACATAACTCATAGGCAGTTGTACGGCGACGACGGTAAAACACTTGAATCATTGTTGCATAAAATTCTAGGTTTATATGCACTATTATGCGTAAATTTTTTTAATGATAAAAATGATTTTTCGTGATTTTAGCTATGTGGACGGTATTAAAAGCGGTATGTCACAGAAAGATAGGGATTTAACTTATTACTTGTAAATTTTTGTGGCTTGTAAACAGGGGTGGCCAGCGCTAATTCTGCACTGAGTTGCTTCCAGTTTCCTCTTACTCCGACGACGGCCCCGGCTAATTTGTTTCCTGCTAAAACACGTTGGGCCGGCCCCCAGACATGCCCTGCATCCAGACCGATAAACCACTGAGCTGTGATGTTGTTATTCGGGCGAAAATGACTGCTTATTTCATTTCTGATGATGATGCCATTTTCAGCCAACAATAAACCTTCGCCATCAAAGCCTCGTACACTGTAACGGTTACCGATGCTGATCTGGTCTGCGGCAAATGTGGTATTTCTGGTTTGTTGCGCACGTAGGGTTGTCGTATATGAAAAAGGTCGATTGTTTACTGAAAAAGCAGCGTGCAGTTTGCCGGAAAATAGCCATATCGCCGGGCGCAGCGTGGCGCTATTCCAGATGTTAGTATCGACGTCTTTCTGTGCTCCCTGCCAGGGCATACCCCGGCGATAGCCAAGTTCAAACTCGATGTTGCCGGTATTACTGATCCGTTTGAATGTGATACCGGTTTCCAGGTTAGTGGTGCGGCGGCGTTGCACAAGAATTTCCAGATCATTCAGATAGCTGGCAGCCTGACGTGTGGACAGGCTGGCGTAAACGCCCGTTTTAAAGGAACTTGAGCACAGTAGTAATGCATGCCACCTGAATTTGGATGTCGTGCTATGACCACTGGATAGAAAATTGACGGCGGTGCCTTGTACCAGTTGCGAAAAGCGATTTTTGCTCCTGGAAATAGTAACGGTATGATATCCCCATGGAATACTGTAACTGATTGTTGTGCCTGTGTTGCGATGATCAGGCCGGATGTGTTCTGCATTGATATTGCTGTTAATCGTTATTATATCGTTCAGTCCAAGCAGATTATCTATGGTGAGGTAAGCAGATAACTGGGTACTGGAAAGTGTCCGTGAGCCCGAGTTATCCAGCGTAAGGCCACTGTGAATACGGTCGTGCCAGTCGGTATTCCGGCGTTCAATGATGACTATACTGGTGTCGGGGCGTTCTCCCGGTATTAGTCGGTTTGTTACTGTCTGACTATGCATTCGCTTCATTTGCTCAAGACCCTGCTCCAGATTACGCAGATTGAGTATGTCACCGCGACTGACAGGGAACGCATTCTGCCAGAGTCCCCATGGTGCAGAGTGTATCGCCGCTTGTGCTGTTTTGCTGTCTGTGTTCTCCATCCTGATGTCTGCCACGCGACCAACATGTAGTGTCAGTTGTAATGTGCCATCGCTGATGTGTTGATGCGGAATGCTGATGCGTGTTGTGATATAGCCTGATTCGAGCAACTGGGCATCCAGTGCAGTTACAATTCGATTAATGCCCTTTGTTCCGATGCAGCGGTCTAAATAGGGAGAGGCATTTCTTTTAAGCCAGTTAAACCGTCTGGCACTTTCACCGGAAAAAACAAGGTCAGTAACTACGACGCAGGGTGATTCTCTGGCTAATGTTTGGATGACTTTTTTTTGAGGGGCAGCTTGTAGCAGGCTGGCATCGGGGCTGAGTGAATGTAACTGTTCTTCACTAAGTTTTTCCTGGCGGAGCAGTGCATCATGTCCGGGTAAGGTATTTTCTTCATTGTTACGGTGTGTCTGAGCATACGCTACGCTGATTAAAAAATAACTCATGCAAATAAAGAACCAGAAAAAAGCCGACATTCTGACGCTCAGACAGGGTAAAAATAAGTGATGTGGAAGCATAATTTTTATTGATTTTTAATTCATGAAAAAATATTTAAATAAATAGAAAAAAATACAATAAAATGATTTTTACATAGTTTGGTTTATTTTTGTAGGTGTTTCTGATTTGTCCGGCAATATATGCACTGATTTTTGGTGAAATCAAATCCGGGTAACTGTTTTTTGTGCCTCAACATGGTGGTATGATTCAATTGCATGTCGGCATTAAGTTTTGTAAATAAGGGATGAGTCAGTGCGTCATCCCGGGTTAGTACAATAAATTGCAGGCAAACTGAGGATAATCATGAGCGCACCAGAGCAGGTACCCGTGCTAATGCCCGTTACACGCCATATGTTCGATGACCTTATTGTTCCGACCTATGCACCGTCAGAAATGGTGCCGGTACGTGCTCTGGGACTGGATGTATGGGATCAGCAACAGCGCCATTATCTGGATTTTACCTCCGGTATCGCGGTGACCAGTCTGGGGCACGCGCATCCTGATGTCGTTCAGGCTTTGCAGCGGCAGGCAGAAAAATTGTGGCATGTCGGAAACGGCTACACCAATGAGCCGGTACTGGAGCTGGCGCGTGAACTGGTCGCTGCTACATTTGCGCAGCGTGTCTTTTTTTGTAATTCCGGCGCAGAAGCCAACGAAGCGGCTTTTAAACTGGCACGAAAATATGCCGCTAAAAACGTTCAGCTTCATGAATCCCGTCATAAAACCAAAATTATTTCCTGCGTTAATTCATTTCACGGTCGCACCCTGTTCACGGTGTCGGTAGGCGGTCAGCCTAAATATACTGAGGGTTTTGGCCCCTTGCCGGCGGATCTTATTCATATTCCCTTTAATGATATTGATGCAGCGCGTGCGCTTATTGCCGATGATGTCTGTGCTGTCGTGGTTGAGCCGGTGCAGGGAGAGGGGGGTGTCATACCAGCGAGCAGTGCTTATCTGGAGGCCTTACGTGAATGTTGTGATGCGCACGATGCTTTGCTGATTTTTGATGAAGTTCAGTGTGGCATGGGACGTACCGGTGATTTGTATGCTTATATGGCGTATGGCGTTGTTCCTGATATATTGACCAGTGCTAAAGCGCTGGGGAATGGTTATCCGGTTGGTGCCATGTTAACGACAGACGCTATTGCAGCGGTGTTTTTACCAGGGACGCATGGCACGACTTACGGCGGCAATCCGCTGGCAGCATCGGTCGCGCTGACAGTATTGCGTACAATTAATACCCCGGAATTTTTAGCGCGGGTAAAAGAAGCCTCCGGCGTACTCACCTTCTTATTACAAGGTGTTTTGCAGGACTACCCATCGGTATTTTCAGAAGTGCGCGGTCGTGGTTTGTTGTTGGGGATGGTGCTGAGTGAAGCCTGTCGCGGCCGGGCGAAAGAACTCACCAGACTGGCAGAAGCACAGGGACTGATGTTGCTTATTGCCGGCCCGGATGTGGTGCGCCTGGCGCCTGCGCTGATCGTCTCTGATGCACAAATGCAGGATGCTGTTGTACGTTTGCGCCGCGCGCTGGATAACTACGTATCGTGAGGTCGCCATGATGGTTGTTCGTGCAATCCGGAGCGATGATCTGGATAGTCTGATGAAGCTGGCCGGTGAAGTTGGCACCGGCATGACCACATTAAAACCCGATGCGCTCATGCTGGGTCGCCGGATTGCTCTTGCCTGCGCTTCGTTTGCCGGGGAAATCCCGCCTGAGCAATGTGATTTTGTTTTTGTGATGGAAGACACGGATACTGCTAAGGTCGTTGGTGTCTGCGCTATTAAAAGTGCAGTAGGTCTGGATCAGCCTTTTTATAATTACCGGATTGGTTCACTGGTGCATTCCAGTAGTGAACTCAATGTATATTCGCGCATGGAAACGTTGTATCTGTCTAACGATTTGACAGGCTGTAGCGAGTTATGCTCCCTGTTTCTGCACCCCGATTATCGTAGTGCACATAATGGTAAATTATTATCTAAAAGTCGCTTTTTATTTATGGCGCAATTTCCTCATTTATTTGCCGATAAAGTGATTGCTGAATTGCGCGGATTTCAGCGTGCCGATGGCAGTTCACCATTTTGGGATAACCTGGGGCGCCATTTTTTTAAAATGGATTTTAAACGTGCCGATGACCTGAGTTCTATAGGTAAAAAATCGTTCATTGCTGAGTTAATGCCGCGTCACCCCTTGTATGTTGTTTACTTGCCACAAGAAGCACAGGATGTCATTGGTCAGGTGCATGTTGCCACCATTCCGGCACGCCGTTTGCTGGAGCAGGAGGGGATGTATTACGATGGTTATGTGGATATTTTTGATGCCGGACCTGTCGTCCAGTCCAGGGTAAATGAGTTGCGTTCGGTGCGGGAAAGTCGCCTGGTGCCGGTGATGACACTATCCGCTTCTGTTGCGTTGTCATCTACACCGCAACTGATGCTGGTTTCAAGCTCAGCACTGCGTGAATTTCGCACAATTTTGAGTGAAGCGTCGCCTAAAAACGGCCGTATGCCACTCAGTCATCAGCAACAACAGATTTTACATTGTAAAACCGCGGAATCGGTGCGTGTTATGCCGTTATTGTGTCTTTAACTACACCATAAGAGAGTGAGGCTGCTGATGAAATCCAACTACCTTGGCGGTAACTGGGTTGCCGGAACCGGTGATTTTTTCTCTGTGGTGAATCCGGCTGATGCTGGTGTTGTCTGGCAGGGAAATGCGGCCGGTGTCGTTCAGATAGAACAGGCCTGTCAGGCGGCCCGCGCCAGTTTTACAGCGTGGGAAAGCAGTGGTCCGCAAGTGCGTATTGCGCTGTGTATCCGTTATGCTGAATTACTGAAAATTCATGCGGAAGAGTTGGCGGGATTGATTTCACAAGAGGTAGGTAAACCCTTGTGGGAAGCGCGTACTGAAGTAACGACCATGATTAATAAAGTCACTGTTTCAGTGCAGGCCTATGCAGCCCGTACCGGCGAAATGCGTAGCCGGGCCACAGAAGGCGATATGGTGTTGCGTCATCGGGCGCATGGTGTTTTTGCCGTATTGGGTCCATATAATTTTCCGGGGCATTTGCCCAACGGTCATATTGTTCCTGCTTTGATTGCGGGTAATACCATCGTTTTTAAACCGAGCGAATATGCCGTGCAAACCGCGATGAAAACAGTGGAGTTGTGGGCTTTGGCCGGCTTGCCTGATGGGGTGCTCAATCTGGTGCAAGGTGGCAGCCAGGTGGGCATGACGCTGACCGGACAAGCCGAACTGGATGGTGTTTTGTTTACCGGAAGCTATCAGACCGGTGTGGCGCTGCACCGGCAATTTGCCGGGCAACCGGAAAAAATGCTGGTGCTGGAAATGGGAGGAAATAATGCTTTAGTTGTATGGGATGTGCAGCATGTGGATGCAGCAGTACACCACACGATACTTTCTGCATTTATCAGTACCGGTCAGCGTTGTACCTGTGCGCGCCGTTTGATTATTCCTGATACGCCGTCCGGACAGGTATTTTTAACGCGTTTGCTGAACGTGGCAGCGGCTATTGTGGTGGGGCAGTCTGATGCCAGCCCAGCGCCGTTTATGGGGCCGGTGATCTCAGTCGCCGCCGCACAAAAAATGCTGGCTGTGCAAAAAAAATTACTGGCTCTGGGTGGAAAATCTTTGCTGGAAATGCGTCACTTACAGGCCGATACCGGTTTTTTATCGCCTGGTATTATTGATGTGACGCAGGCGCATGCTATTCCTGATGAAGAGTGGTTTGGTCCTTTGTTGCAACTTGTGCGGGTGGCTGATTTTGCAGCGGCGATCCGGCAGG
>CAIWPG010000199.1 GCA_903914535.1 uncultured Oxalobacteraceae bacterium | reverse complement strand
GGCTGCGACTTCATGTAACCGGTATGCGACAAAGTCACCACCATATCCTGCGGCGTAATCAGATCTTCGGTTTCAAGTTCGGTGGCATTGTGAATGATTTCCGAGCGACGTTCGTCTTTGGCACCTGCGCCATATTCGTTCATCGCTGCAGTCAATTCGTCGGTAATGATTGAAGTAACGCGCGATGGCTTGGACAGAATATCCAGCAGATCGGCGATCTGCGCCATCATTTCCTTGTACTCGTTGACGATTTTATCCTGTTCCAAACCGGTCAGGCGCTGCAGACGCATCTGCAGAATTTCCTGCGCCTGCTCATCAGAAAGCTTGTACAAACCGTCGGTCTGAATACCATAGTGTTTAGGCAGATTGGCCGGACGGAAGGCTTCAATGCCGGCGGCATTATCTGCGCCGGTTCTCGTGAGCATTTCGCGCACCATGGAGGAGTCCCAGGCACGGTTCATCAATTCTGATTTTGCCATTGGCGGAGTTGGGGCCGCTTTAATGATGGCAATAAACTCATCGATGTTAGCCAGGGCAACGGCCAGACCTTCGAGCATATGACCGCGTTCACGCGCCTTTTTCAGCTCGAACACGGTGCGACGTGTCACCACTTCGCGACGGTGCGACAGGAAACAGTCCAGCATCTGCTTGAGGTTGAGTAATTTTGGCTGCCCGTTCACCAGGGCGACCATGTTCATGCCGAACGTGTCCTGCAGTTGCGTTTGCTTGTACAGATTATTCAGAATCACATCGGGCACTTCGTTGCGCTTCAATTCGATGACTACGCGCATGCCTGACTTGTCGGATTCATCGCGAATATCAGAAATACCGTCCAGCTTTTTGTCGCGCACCAGTTCAGCGATACGCTCCAGCAGGGACTTTTTATTAACCTGATACGGCAACTCATCAACGATGAGCGCAGTACGGGCATCTTTGCCATATTCTTCGTAGTGCGTTTTGGCGCGCATGACAACCCGGCCGCGTCCGGTACGATAACCGTCCCGCACACCTGAAACACCGTAAATCAGGCCTGCCGTCGGGAAGTCCGGTGCGGGAATGATTTCGATTAATTCATCAATGGAGCATTCCGGATTGCCCAACAGATGCAAAGCGCCGGTAATGACTTCGGTAATGTTGTGCGGGGGAATATTGGTCGCCATACCGACTGCGATTCCCGATGCACCGTTAATCAGCAGATTCGGAATCCGGGTCGGCAGGACCGACGGCTCTTTCTCCTTGCCATCATAATTCGGCACAAAATCAACGGTTTCCTTGTCAATATCCGCCAGAATTTCATTCGCTATTTTTGACAGGCGACATTCGGTATAACGCATCGCCGCAGCATTGTCGCCATCAACCGAACCAAAGTTTCCCTGACCGTCGACCAGTGTGTAACGCAACGAAAAATGCTGGGCCATGCGCACCAGCGTGTCGTAAATTGACGCATCACCATGAGGGTGGTATTTACCCATCACCTCACCGACAACCCGCGCACACTTGACGAACGGCCGGTTATACACATTGTTCATTTCATGCATGGCAAACAGCACCCGTCTGTGCACGGGTTTCAAACCATCTCGAACATCCGGCAATGCCCGACCTACGATCACGCTCATTGCGTAATCGAGGTAGCTCTTGCGCATCTCTTCTTCCAGGGAAATAGGGAGTGTTTCTTTAGCGAATTGATCCATAGTCATGCAGGCAGTCTGTTAACTTGACATTAAGGGAAAGGTTCTTGAGTGCAACTTTTTGCGATGGCGTAATTTTACTTAACTCGCTGCAATTATCTGGCAAACACGAACATCTTAAATTACTGTAGCAAGAGAGAAACATCATCTTGCGATAAACCGTCGATTCTAACATGTTGCAGCTCTAT
>CAIWPG010000198.1 GCA_903914535.1 uncultured Oxalobacteraceae bacterium | reverse complement strand
TCTGAAACAAAAGATAGCTTACCACCGTCCCTGGGTAAGAGTGATTGCACCAACTCAAGTCCAATACCAATTCCACTGCCCGTAAAAAAATTAAATCCTTCCGGGAGTACACCAGGGTTAGTGATACTAATTACAGCTTGTGTCAGCAACGGGTCCCAACAAACCGAGATTGTAATACGTGGAATACCCGATTCGATAGTAGCATGTTTGGCTGAATTCATAATCAGCTCGTTCAGTATCAGCGCTATTGGTACTGCTTCCTGCTCAGGCACCCTGATTCGCTGCGGCACATCAACGCAAACCATAAACGTAATACGCGGTGATAACAGTGTTTCTACCGTGTGCGCAATCGTTGGCACCATTTCACAGAGAATAACTTCACTATCGGAAGTCGCTCCGTGCAATCCATGAACTACTGCAACCGCGTGTACCTGTGCAATTGCCCGATTAATAATGGCATGCACTTCCGGGTATTCATTTGCCTGCTGTCTCAATAAACCGGCAACGCCCTGTAAATTATTTTTAATTCGATGATGTACCTCACGCACCAGATTGACACGTTGTTGTATCATGTGAGCCTGATGCTCCTCTTCAAGATGTCTGCGGTCGGTCACATCCTCAGCGATTCCACCGGCCATGTGCTCACCGAGCTCTGTTTTTAACGGAAATGAACGCACCCTGATCCACCGTATTTTGCCATCCGCCCGAATCATACGGGCCTCAACTTCTGCAGATTCACCCAGCTTCTGCTTCAGAAGCGCCGCTTCCACCAGACTGATATCTTCCGGGTAAACAAACTCTCTCCAGTCCAGTAATTCACGACACAAATTCGTGTGATCCGTTTTAAAAATATCCGAACAAGGGCGACTGACATAAAATAATTTATCAAAACACGGACTGGCAATCCAAATCATTTCACGCGTATTTTCAGCAAACAGACGAAATTTCTCTTCCGATTCCCGTAGTGCCTGCTCTGATTTTTTTTGATCGGTAATGTCTTGCACAACAGCAACGATACGCTGAGGGCTCCCATCTTTACATTGCTCTATGCCACCCCGTTCACGCATCCAGCGTATAGCACCACATGGACGCACGATCCGGTACTGAATATCAAAATAATCTTTTCGGTAGATGCAATCGCCCTGATAATCGCAGTAGGCCTGAATAACATCCCTCACACGCTGACTGTCATCCGGATGAATCGCACGCTGAAAGTACTCCCGCGTTGCCTGAAATGATTTATTTTTACAGCCGAATAGCGCAGAAATATGCTCTGACAGATGTGTAATACCACTTTGGGTATCCCAATCCCATATACCGAAACTGGCATAAACCTGGCTGCGATTCATCCATTCCCGCTCACGCTTCAACTCAAATTCCGAATGATACTGTTTAGAAACATCATATGCCGTTATTAGCAGATAAGGTCTGCTATCGCACATGATATCCAGAGAAAATACGTGTAAAAATCCAACCCGTCCATTTTTCCCATAGTACTGCCAGATACCCGATATTGCCAGATTAACAAAATCACCTGGCACGGTCTTTTGTCCGAGCGGCAAAACTCCGGGAGGAAAAGAATTAATCAGTTTTAAAGACATGAATTCTGCGCGCGAATACGAAAAATACGCTAATGCAGCCTCATTCACAGCAAGGCATGAAAAGGTGTGCGGATCATAAATCCACTTTAGTACAGAACTGTCCTCCGACGGCATTGCATCAAGATTAATTAAATTAGGAATAAAAAAACGCATATCCTCTGCATTGAGAGGATATGTCTGATCAAATTTTGTTACCCCGGCGGCCGACGCGGACTGAGCCATTTCAAGAGACCTGATAACCTCAATCAGCTCCGCATGAGTCATCTCATCGTAACTACACATTGTTTCTCCTGGAAAATTATTGACCTCAGTTTGCCAGAATGCAAGCATATTGAGTAAGATTAATTTCCAAAAAACAATATTTTATGACAAATGTATACCAAACCGCAACTAATACCAAAACGGCAGAAGGCGTGCTGTCAACAATCTGGGGGGGTATTAAGAAGTAAGGCCTGATATGACATGATTCACTACTTGACAACATCATAAAAAACAAAAAACCCCTAAGTAATTAACAACTTAGGGGTTCTTTATAATTCATGGCGGAAAGGGTGGGAGTTTAACTATTGATCTAAGTTATTGATTTATTGCGAATTAATTTATCAACTATAAGTAAATGGACTATTAAATGGACTTAAAAATTAAATTGCCAATTTTCAGTTCAAAATGAATAGTCACATA
>CAIWPG010000197.1 GCA_903914535.1 uncultured Oxalobacteraceae bacterium | reverse complement strand
TCGCAATAACGTGCGAATACGCTCGTTGAAAGGGTATTCGTAAACAATCAAAGTAGTTTCCCTGTTAAGTGATGTCAGGTTTAAATCGCGCATTACTCAAAACGAGTAGCTAACTGACGTGATTCTGAACCAAGCTGGCACAAATTACAAATACTCTATTTAAATTACGCCAGATAAGTGGCAATAGCGTTGATGGAGATTGAAAATTTCAGCTTTAAGTTCAGAAAATTTACCCTGATTGATAATAATATCATCGGCAGCCGCGCAACGATCATGCCGGCTGGCCTGATTTGCCATGATGGCGCGTACCTGAGATTCGGTTAAGCCATTGCGTGCGCAAACGCGTTCTACCTGTACTTGTTCTTCGCAGTCGACGACCAGGATGCGTGATACATCACGATTGCCGGATTCGACCAGCAGTGGAACCACGTAGATGATATAAGGGCCGGTTGCCTGTGTGATTTCATACTCAGCCTGAGCGCGAATCAAGGGGTGGAGGATTGCCTCCAGGCGTTTTTTATGGAGCGGGTCGCTAAATGCCAGTGCACGCATTTTGTTGCGATCCATAGCGCCATCCGGTGTGATTATGGCATCGCCAAATGTGTTTCTGATCGCAGGAATAGCAATACCTCCCGGTGCTGTCAGACTATGTGCAATGAGATCGGCATCAATTAAACTGACCCCGAGTTCTGCAAAGCAGTTGGCAATACTGGTTTTGCCGCTTCCTATACCTCCGGTGAGGCCTACTACAAATTTTTTTGGGGATGGTGTCGGGTTCATTGCATCAAGTTATTGTAGGCCTGTCAGATAGGCACGGGTGATCGTGTCTCCGAAGGGAAGTGCAATTAATCCGGCGATAGCCAGATAAGGCCCGAATGGCATTGGCACGTTGCGTCCGCGTTTTGTTATCCAGATTAACAGTAATCCGATGATAGCACCGGCCAGTGAAGAAAAAAGAATGATAGCTGGTAATACTGTCCAGCCGCACCAGGCTCCCAGCGCTGCCAGTAATTTAAAATCGCCGTAGCCCATACCTTCTTTGCCGGTAATAAACTTAAATATCCAATAGACCAGCCACAAAGACAGGTAGCCTGCTATTGCGCCCCATACAGCTTGCTCCAGAGAGCAAAATACGCCTTGTGTGTTAATGATTAATCCGCACCACATCAGCGGCAAGGTCAGATCATCAGGCAATAGCTGCGTATCAAAATCAATGAGCGCCATTGCAATAATAAAATAAGCAAATACCAGGCTTGCAGCACCAGCCAGACCGCTGCCGAAGTGCCAGATGAGCGCTGCGGAGATGAATGCAGTGACCAGTTCTACTATAGGATAGCGTTTGGATATGAGGTGTTTACAGCTGATGCAGCGACCATGCAGCACCAGATAGCTGATGACCGGGATATTCTCAAGAGCACTAATGGCATGTCCGCAGTGCGGACAGGCTGAACGTGGCACCATTAAATTAAATTTGCTGATGTGTGGTAAGTCTTGCCCGTTTTGCTCTGCAACGTAGTTGTCAAAATCCTGCTGCATCATTTTTGGAAGACGGTAAATCACCACATTTAAAAAACTACCGAATAGCAATCCCAGTATGCCGGCAATTAAGCTGACCGCCAGATTGCCAGGGGCGGCGATGTAAATATTATCTGTCATGAGACTACTGCACCCAGTTTGAAAATCGGCAAATACATCGCGATAACCAGGCCACCAATAACGACGCCTAAAAATACCATGATCAGCGGTTCCATCAGGCTTGACAGGGAAGCGACACTTTCGTTGACTTCTTCTTCATAAAAATCGGCAACTTTGCCCAGCATCTGATCAAGTGATCCCGATTCTTCGCCAATGGCGACCATTTGCGTAACCATATTGGGGAAGATTTCAACATTTTGCATTGCAACAGTCAGGCTGGTGCCGGAGCTGACATCTCCCTGAATTTTGATTGTGGCATCCTGATAGACGGTATTGCCGGAAGCGCCTCCCACGGAGTCCAGCGATTCAACTAAAGGCACGCCGGCAGCGAACATCGTGGCCAGTGTGCGGGTCCAGCGTGCTATGGTGGCTTTGCGAATAATAAGACCAAAAACAGGCAGCCTTAATAAAAGCCTGTCCATCATGCGCTGGACGACTACAGAACGTTGCCATGCATTAAAAAATAAATAAAGCCCGCCAAAAATAATGGTGAAAATAATGTACCAGTATTTGACAAAAAAATCGGATATAGCCATTACGACCAGAGTGGGTGCCGGTAAATCAGCACCAAAGCTTTTAAATACTTCCTTGAATGCCGGAATAACCCAAATCATGATGATGGTGGTCACGATGAAGGCAACAGCCAGAATGGATATAGGGTAAAACAGTGCCGATTTGATTTTGGCCTTGATCGCCAGCGTTTTTTCTTTATAGGTTGCCAGGCGGCTTAACAAGTCTTCCAGAATACCAGCCTGTTCACCGGCACCGACCAGATTGCAAAACAGAGCGTCAAAATATAATGGAAATTTGCGGAATGCCTGATTCAGGCTGGTTCCGGTTTCCACATCAGCGCGAATATCAAAAATTAATTTGGAAACGGCAGGATTAGCATGCCCTTTTCCTACAATATCGAATGCCTGTAATAAGGGCACACCGGATCGCATCATGGTGGCTAACTGGCGCGTGAATAACGCGATGTCTTTTTCAGTAATTTTTTTACCGCTGGTAAACGTCTTCTTTTTTACTTTCAGTACCAAAATACCTTGTCGTCGTAATGTAGCACTGACCAGTGCTTCACCACTGGCACGTAATTCACCGTGTATGCGTTTACCGGTTTTATCTTTACCTTCCCAGTAAAAGATAAAATCCCTGACGTTACCTGAGGCTTTTTTAGAACTGGTTGCCATTTGACTTACCTGCCTTGAAAACAAAAAATGAAACGCTGCTTCAACTTCGATTAAAAACACGACTTAAAACATGGTTAAAACAACGCATGCCGTAAAGGTGGTAACGATAATGCGTCCAGTGTGGCTCACAGGCTACACATTGGTACATCCTAAAATCTCTTCAAGGCTGGTTAAGCCCTGTTTTACTTTGATCAGACCCGATTCGCGTAAGGTTCTTACACCTTCGCTTTTAGCTTGTCTTTCAATGTCAAGGGCACTTCCGTGCGCCAGAATAATACGTTGAATTGCTTCTGTAATCGGCATGATCTGATAAACACCAACACGGCCTTTGTAGCCTGATCCATTGCAGCGATCACATCCTACCGGTTGATAGGGGGCCCAGCTTCCATCCAGTTCGGATTCACTAAAGCCAGCTTCAATTAATGCTTCATCAATAACGCGTACCGGTTTTTTGCAAGTACACAGGCGGCGCGCCAGACGCTGTGCCGTGATCAGGATGATTGAAGATGCAATGTTAAATGGCGCCACACCCATGTTCATTAACCGGGTTAGTGTGGACGGCGCATCATTGGTATGCAAAGTAGAGAAAACCATATGACCAGTTTGTGCGGCTTTAATCGCAATATCAGCTGTTTCCAGATCCCGGATTTCACCAACCATGATCACGTCCGGATCTTGCCTCAGGAATGATTTTAGGGCGACGGCAAAGCTTAGTCCAGCTTTGTCATTCACATTGA
>CAIWPG010000196.1 GCA_903914535.1 uncultured Oxalobacteraceae bacterium | reverse complement strand
GACTGATTGCCTGAGCAGCTAATTGTGCCCGATCACGTTTAAGTACCGTTACAGCTAACTCCGCTGCCGCCTGTAATGCATGCAGCTGTGCTACATCCGTATCGGCATTCAATTGAAACAGGATATCGCCGTGCTTGACGTTCTGGCCGGATTTAAATTGCACATCACGTACCAGTCCGGCGATTTCGGCCGTAACATCGACACCACGAAAAGCCGTCACTGTACCGACTGCGGCTATTTGTGGTTGCCATTCCTGTACTGTTGCAATAACAGTACTGACAGTTTGTGCGCCGGCTTTCGGGGCGCTGGCGATTAATTGTTTGATTTGCAGATATTTGCCAAAGGCCAATACCGCGATAAGTACAAGGACACCGCCCAACATAATGAGCATACGCTTAGTCATGACTACTTTCCCTTATAATTCAATGTTCAAAATTTACTAATAATGATCAAAATTGACCGAAATTACTGCGCTCCGTGCGCAGCATCGAATTTGATCGAAATATCCGCCAGCTCCGGACGATTCCACCATCCGCCGCCCATTGCCTGAAACAAAGCAGCAGTATCGGCATAACGCGCTGCCTGTGCCTGAACCAGTGCAATACGTGCAGTTTGGTATACGCGTTTTGCATCCAGCAATGCCAGAGAATTCACGGTGCCCAATTTAAACTGGGTCGTGGTTAATTCCAGGGTTTCTTTAGCTGCGGCTTCCACCTCAACTTGTTGCTTCAGCGTCAGTGCATCAAATTCCAATGCTTTCAGACTATCGGCCACACTTTGAAACGCGCTTAATACAGTGGCACGGTATTCTGCGGCAGCCTGATCGTGTGCAGCTTCGGCTGCACGTCGTTTGGCGGATAATGCACCGGCATTAAAAATAGGCTGAGTAATGCCACCGGCCAAATTCCACAGCGACATGGACGGATCGGTCAACTGGTGTACATTGGTACTGGCGGCCCCATAACTGGCGGTTAACGAGAATTGCGGATATTGGTTTGCTGTAGCAACACCGATATCGGCACTGGCCTGATGCAGTAGCGCTTCATTTGCACGAATATCCGGACGCTGACGCACTAAAGCAGAAGGAATCGATACAGGTAATTCTTGTGGGAAAGCTAATGAATCAAGCTGAAATTCAGGTAAGCCGGAACCACCAGGTAATCTTCCGGCATAAACCGCCAGTTGATGGCGAGTTTGTTCCAGCGATTTTTGCAGGGCAGGCAAACTGGCACGGGTCTGTGCTAATAAAGTACGTTGTGCCAGCACACTGGCTTTAGGAATAGCACCGATGGAATACTGTTGAGTAACGACGTCCATTTGTACTGTCTGTGCCTGCAAAATTTCCTGGGTTGCCTGTAATTGAGCTCTGAGTGAGGCTTCTCTGATCACGGTGGTAACCAGGTTCGCTGTCAGCGATAAATAAGCTGCTTCTAACTGGAAGCGCTGGTAATCGACAGCAGCCCGGCTACTTTCAAGACCACGTTGATTTCCGCCAAAAACATCCAGCGTATACGACACATTGACCGATGCATTGTATAAATTAAATAAACTACCGCCCGGAATACCTGTTGATACTGCGGAAGCCAGTTCCCGCCCTGCCCCCAGATTGGCTGTGACTGTCGGATAGGTACTGGTTCCTGCCTGTGCATTATAATTTTCCCGGGCACCGCGCAGCGCTGCCTGTGCCGTAGCCAGTGTCGGGCTTTGTGCTAAGGCAGAACGAATCAACTGATCCAGCTCACTGGAGTGAAAAATTTCCCACCACTGTGCAGGAATATCCTGCGCTGTGTTTAAAGTTTGTACTGCTCCCGCCGTGCCTGACGTTGTTGCCGTTTTTGTTGCAGACGGTGTTGTTATGTACGAATATCCTTCTGATTTTACCGGCGCCTCAGGCGCATGAAAGTCTGGTCCTGCTGCGCAACCGCTCAGCATCAGGCCGAGGCCCAGAGCAACACTACTCCCGGTGCCATGCAGTACCATTTTTAGCGAGTTAGCCCTTATACCCGTCACTTTTTTCAATTTTTACACTCCTGAAAAAAAGCCAATAACATTAATGACTTGAAAGTTAGTAGTGGATTATAACTAAATTTTTTCATTCAGGTATTTTATTGAAAAAAAATAATACATTGCAAAATCAATCAAAGTTCGTTTGAGGCAGAGTCGATGCAATTTTTTAAGCTGATCTCAATTCCATATGATGACGATAGCAAATAATGGTACAGGGAATATTACAGTAATGCGGTGATGCCGCGGAACAGAGCATTGCACTTCAGCCCCGCTAAACCGGCGTTTGGCAGGGCGGCACAGACAAGATCAGATAAGTTAAGTCCTGCCTGTCAGGGCGAGTAACCAAACACCGAATCGCAAGAAAAATTCAGGCAACAGGCTAAATATAACAATAGCAACCAATGCATTTAAACATGCTGTTGCCAGAAAAATCTGCGGGATATTGCAACCGGCTTTCAGTAAGATGATGGCAAACACGGCAGAACCAATCATAAATAAGGAATTTAATATATTCATGCCTGCAATCGTGCGTGCTATGTGGGTCGGGTCACAACGTGTCTGAATCAGGGCAAATAAAGGTACGATATAAATACCACCAAAAAGACCGATACCAAAAATAGCTGCCAGAATGGGCCAGGCACCGGCTTGTTGTATGAATGATAGCCAGTTAACGCTGATGGTGTTGGTGTAATGCAGACTGGAAAAATACAAACCTATTCCAAATAAAGACATACCAAGCGCTCCCATCGGCACTAAGCCGATTTCTATTTTATGCCCGGACAAGCGGTCGCACAGCAACGAGCCTGCGCCGATGCCAAATGAAAAAACCATCAGTAACAACACAAAAACGCTGTATTCGCCGTGCAGTACTTCTTTGGTATATTGCGGAAACTGCGCCAATACGATAGCACCATAAAACCAGAACCAGGAATTGCCGATCAGAGATAAAAAGACGGTACGATTTTGACAGGAGTGACGTAAGTTACGCCCTATTTCAGTCAGAGGATTCCAATTGATTGTCAAAGTGGGTGCCGGTGCAGGTGAATAGGGGATACGCCAGCTTAACAGTGCGCCGGATAGCGCGATCAGGACAGTGCCGGCAGCAACCAGCTGTACGCCCCAGGGCCGGTGTACCACTAATACGGCACCAATAACTTCACCCAGCAAGATACCGACAAATGTACCCATTTCGATAAGGCCGTTTCCGCCTGTGAGTTCATTATTTTTTAAGTGCTGTGGCAAATAGGCATATTTTACCGGGCCAAACAGGGTTGAATGCACTCCCATACCCACTACAGCACAAATAAGCAGCCATAGCTGATGCCCGAACCAGCCAAATGCGGCAATGCACATGATCGCAATTTCCAGCAACTTAACTATACGGGATAATTTCGCTTTTTCGACTTTATCTGCAATTTGCCCTGCACTGGCAGAAAATAATAAAAACGGCAGAATGAACAGAGCAGGAATCATGTTGTTCAGCAGGCCCACATTCATAGTGGTCCAACTCATGGCATCGAAGGTGAGTATGGTGACTAACGCTGTTTTAAACACATTATCGTTAAGTGCCCCCAAAAATTGTGTCCAAAAGAAAGGGGCAAAACGCTGCTGTAAAAGCAGGGAAAACTGGCTGGAAGGTTTCATCAGAATCGGGGGGAAGCTTGGCAATCCTGCGAATATACCTCAACGCACGCGCTATACGCGTGCTAAATAAAAAAAAAGGAAGTCATAAAGACTTCCTTTATCAGGATTCAATGTATTTAGTGTGTTTATGCGCAGCGTATTACCTTTATACTACTCTTCACTTTCCACCGGCCAGTCCCGAATGTAGG
>CAIWPG010000195.1 GCA_903914535.1 uncultured Oxalobacteraceae bacterium | reverse complement strand
TATCGCGGCCATTGATAGGCTCAATCATCAGAGTAATACCATGCTTTGCCACAGCACCGGCAGCAAAACATAAATTAGCCAGATAAGTTGCCCGGCAAGATGCCGGATCAACACCGGCAGGAATCACACCCGCCATCATATGCAAGCGTGTGGTACCAAGCGCCAGCGCATAATCAATAGCGCGCGCTACTCCGGCTTCAAACTCCGCCTCACGCCCCGGCAACGCGGCTAACCCGCGCTCACCTGCCGCCCAGTCACCGCACGGCAAATTAAATAACACATTTTTTAAGCCATTTTTTTGCAAGCATAATGCGACTTGCTCTGGTAAATAATCATAAGGAAAAAGAAACTCCACAGCAGAAAAACCGGCAGCCGCAGCCGCAGCAAAACGATCAGGAAAAGCCACCTCAGTAAACATCATAGTCAGGTTAGCTGCGAATTTAGGCATAAGGAACTCCGTAGACATAGATCAGGCGCTGACTGTAGTGCATAGTCCGGCAAATCGTCAAGCAAAGGAAGTACTGACGAGACCTGCCCCTGCCAGAGTAAATTCAGCTTTTCATTGCATGAGAAAATAAAGATCGACAATTATGACGAACCATTTCAAAATACACCGGTCTATGTGGCTGGACCCCCGCCTGTCAATCCACATTTCAATCACACCAACGATGCCCCCCTATTCATGCCTGGAGTTAATTATGACCAAGTTGATGCAACAATTAAGCAATCGCTTCATTCTCTGTACCATGGCACTGGCTATACCCGCCACACTTTCATCTGCCAACGCCGCTACCACAGAGACAATGACCATGCCAGCCACCACATTATCATCCGGAATAGAAAAGCAAAACAATGATAACGATATACGCATTCAGGATGATTTTTATCGTCACGTCAATGGCACATGGCTAAAAACAGCTGAAATTCCGGCAGATAAATCCAGCTGGGGTGCGTTTAACGTGCTCAGCGACTCAATTCTGCCGCAATTACATGAAATCATTAATGCAGCTATCAAAGATACTGCCACATCAACCGGATCGGATGCACAAAAGATCAGTGATCTATATGCCAGCTTTATGGATACAGAAACAATAGAGTCACGCGGGTTAACACCACTGACTCCGTTATTTAATCAAATCGCAGCATTGACCGATAAAAATCAGCTGCCGGCACTGATTGCCCATTTAGCACACATCGGAATCAACACACCGTATGACTTCGGAATTCACCAGGATGCCAGGGACTCCACCAAATACATCGTCGACCTGGGGCAAAGCGGCCTGGGTCTGCCGGATCGTGATTATTATTTAAAAGATAGCGACACCAAATTAAAGCAATCGCGTGATGACTATCAAAAACATATAGAAAAAATGCTGTCTATGGCGGGTGACAGCAACGCTGCAAGCAGTGCTGCAGCCATCATCAAACTGGAAACAGCACTGGCCAGGGTGCAATGGAGTAAGGTAGAGGAACGTGATCCGGTCAAAACCTACAACAAAATCACCCTCGCGCAGCTGAACAAGCTGACACCTAACCATGACTTACTTTTGTTTTTAAACGAAGCTGGTGTAGCCAGAAAAATCAGTTATGTCATTGTATCTCAGCCCAGCTACTTCAAAGGCTTTGCCAAAATAGTACAAAATACACCGCTGGACACCTGGAAAACCTATTTTAAATGGCATGTGCTCAATAACAGTGCCGCACTCCTGCCTGCCAGTTTCGCCGATGCCCATTTTGCCTTTTTCAGCACCAGCCTGCGTGGCATACCCCAGCAGGAACCCCGTTGGAAACGTGCAGTTCGCATGGCCAATGGAGGTCTGGGTGAAGCACTGGGCAAACTGTATGTAGAACGTTATTTCCCGCCTGAATACAAAGCACGCATGGAAAAACTGGTAGACAACCTATTAGTTGCCTACAAACAAAGCGTCAAAACACTGGACTGGATGAGCCCATCCACCAAAAAACAGGCACAAGCGAAGTTAGTCACCCTGATGCCTAAAATCGGCTACCCGGTCAAGTGGCGCGATTACACGTCACTCACTATCGCCAAAGACGATTTAATTGGCAATCATATGCGCATTAATGCCTTCGCTACGCAAATCGATATCAATAAACTGGGACAGCCTATTGATCGCGATGAATGGGGCATGACGCCGCAAACAGTCAATGCTTACTATAACCCTGAGTTAAATGAAGTGGTTTTTCCGGCTGCCATCCTGCAACCGCCCTTCTTTAATGCCGGTGCTGATGACGCAGTCAATTACGGTGCTATTGGTGCCGTAATCGGCCACGAAATCAGTCACGGCTTTGATGATCAGGGAAGCCAGTACGATGAAAAAGGGAATTTGCGTAATTGGTGGACAGCGCAAGATCACAAAAAATTTGCCGCAAAAACGGCTGCACTTATCAAACAATACAGTGCATTCAGTCCGATTCCCGGCTATTTTGTAAATGGCGAGCTCACGCTGGGTGAAAACATTGCGGACAATTCCGGCTTAGCCATTGCCTACAAAGCCTATGAACTCTCACTGGGTGGCAAACCATCTCCGGTAATTGACGGCCTGACTGGCGAACAACGGTTTTATCTGGGCTTCGGACAAGTATGGCGCAGTAAAACGCGTGATGCAGCTACCCTGGTTCAAATCAAAACAGACCCACACTCTCCGGAACAATTCCGTGGCAACGGAACGGTACAAAACCAACCCGGTTTTTATCAGGCATTTGACGTCAAAAAAGGCGACAAAATGTATCTGCCGCCAGAGCAACGCGTCATTATCTGGTAGCTGGTAGCGCTTATTTAAATAAAAAAAGGGGCAGATCATCTGATCTGCCCCATACGGCAGTACCACAGGACAACACCCCGGTATCCCTTATTCTTCCATCCGGTTTTCCCCTCATTCTTTAAGCAAGCTACCTATCATGGCATGCACACTGACCGCAGCCTGTTCCGGTGATTCCAACGGATAAAGATGTCCGCCGGGAATCTGTATAAAATGCTCACCCACCAAACGTTTAGTTGCCAGCAAACCGGCCTGACGGCATTCAACTGAATCCAGTCCGCCAATAAAACCGACAGGAACCGGAAACGGCTTATGCAATAATTTACTGACGCCATGCGGAAGGGTACGATAAATTGCTGTTTCTATCTCACGATTAAAGCGTAATGCCACTCCGGCCTGATGTGGTTCAGTCCCATAGCGTACATAATCACGCAACACCTGATCCGGCCAGCGGGCAAACACACGCTTACCCAAAAAATGCTGATAAGCCGCCTCCGCGCTTTCCCACCGGGTACGCCGCCGCTCAGACGAACTGGCCGGTGACAGGCGCTTATCAAGCCCCACTATTTTAGCCGCAAACAACACCTTAGCACGCCATCCGGCCACGACCGGCGAATCCAGCATCACCACACAACGCACCAGGTCCGGGCGTAATCTGGCAGCCATCAGGCACAACATTCCGCCAAGCGAATGACCGGCCAGAATAACCGGCTCAGAATACCGCTCCGACAACGTAGCAATCAGTTCCTGACATAATCCCACCCAACAATCATTCACCGGATACGCCGGATTATGCCCGTGCATTTCCAGCGCCTGCACATGGTAATTTTCTCGTAAAAAATCAAGAAAAACCCGGTAAGTCCCGGTCGGAAAACTATTACCATGCACAAAATGAAGGATAGGTAAATCAGCGGTACGAACAGGCTCTATCCAGTGAGAAGTACCAGCAAAAGACATAAATATCCCGCTCATGAGTTAACAAATTAAATGCAAAAATACATACGGCACATATAGTGTGCACACAGCAACGCGCTACGAGTGTACCCGAAGTAAGCGCTATCACTATCCTGCCAACACTATTACTGAATAGATGCTTTATTCCAAACTGGCTGACGCCGGATAACTGCACGGCACAGATTACCGGCTCAATTTAGCGCCTTAACCAGCATCCGTTCAAATGCCTGAACAATATATTCTATATAAGGATTTTTATGCGCTAAGGGCACGCTGCCCCGTACCCGGTGTACCAGCATCGTGGCGTTCGCTTCAAAGATAAACACACGCCCGTCCGGCAGCAAGGTAAAGTCTATTCCGACATAATCCAAATTAATACGCTGCCCGACCGCACGTAATGCTGTCATAGCACGCTCCCCCAGCACCGCAGCCGGATTACGCAAAAAATCATGTTCTTCTTTAATTTTCCAATCTATCGTATCCATATCGGCAGAATAATAGTGCACCATCCAGTGTGACGAAATCGCCATATGGTACGGATACGGCTGACGGTCTATAAACACCACCCGGTACTTACGGTAATAACCATCGGCATGCCGGTAATCATAAAAACGCATCAGATAACGCCCCCCATTAAAACCGGACAGCCTATTTTGTAATGCATCAGATAGCGCATCCATATCAGGACAATGAATTAGTCCCTGCCCGCCATGCGTTTCTGTCGGACGCACCAACACAGGAAATACGATATTCGCAGAAAGCAGACACTGCTCCAGCTCAGCCTGTTCTTCTGGTACATAATCAAACAAGACACAGGGGGCAGCAAACACATCATCCAGCCCTGCCACCAGACTGGCCAACTGATCACGTCCGGTACGTGCCACCATCACAGGCGGATTCAATAAGGGAACGCGGCAAACATTTACAAACTGCGCCAGCCGGGCTGTCAGCGACACAGCCACATCGGGATCGCCAATCGCATTAAACACCAGATCGTAAGCAAGTAAGTGCCCGTCTTCTGACTCCGCCGCATAATCAATCACATACTTAATACGCCGGTTGATGCCACCAGACAACAATGTTTCATAAGGAATATTACCCGCCGTACGCCCGACACACAGGATAAGCAACTGACGGGCGGCCACACTCTTTTGCTGCCCCGGCAGGACAACAGAAGGAGCTTCATCAATAAACACCCGCTGAATCTGATAAGCACGCTCACGACAAATTTGCGCTTCGGCGATACGCTGCGCATCAAGATAAATAACCACCAAATTCAGCAAGGCAACTGCATTATCAGGCTCAAGTAATAGCACCAGACGATACCACCACAACGCAGTGGCATACTCTTCCTTCATAAAATAACCGGTTGCCACCTGGCAAATATGCCAGGCCGCAGAACAATAAACACCAGCCTCC
>CAIWPG010000194.1 GCA_903914535.1 uncultured Oxalobacteraceae bacterium | reverse complement strand
GTGAATTTTGACAAATTTTGCATCACCCGCGACACTGATCAGATCCTCAAAATACGTCGCATCGCCCGCATAGGTTTTATCCCTGAATCCTACTTTTTTGGCAAAACTTGTTTTGGTGATGAAGCATCCCATATCCACAGAATTTTTTTGAGGGGCAGTTTCAAAAAAAGTATGGGGAAGTTGTTGCCTGCCACCGGGATTATTATGCCCGTGTACCATGTCGCACATTGCTATAGAGGCACCGGTTTGCTTAATGGCGTTGAACATGATTTCCAGAAAATCGGGACAGTAATAATTATCATCATTAGTGATTAAAAGATATTCCGTATCCGCCATTTTTATGCCAATGTCCCTTAATGAATGGCCGTAGTCATTAAATCTTTCTTCTGAAAAGTAATAATCGAATGTAGTTGGATTTTTTGTTTTAAATTCGATGAATATTTTTTCCATTTCGGCATCGTAGCCATCATGCAGAATGAGTAATTTAAAATTTTGCAGCGTTTGCGCTAAAAAGCAGTGTATCAATATCGGAACAAGTTGATATCGTTTGTAAGAAACGCAAACAATGGTGATTTCTTTCATTGTCATCTTTATGTAATTGAGTTGGTCGGTAAAATCTTCTTTTTGGCGCTGGATAATATGTGGACGGGGATAATTGGTTCCATTGCGGATAAGACTCCCCCCCTCATATTCAATGGGGCTGTCGGAGTTTTATCGGTAATTCTCAAAAGAAGGTGCCATATCCGCATGTGCAATCTGATCTGCAAATTGATAGACCAGCGGATGAAACAGATCGCCCCCTACGGCAGTCCAGGCGAAAGGATATTCCGATACGGTGCCGTCAGTAAAAGAAGCTCCAAATCTGTCCTGTGGATGACGGGCAGGATTGTTGAGTAATGAATCTGCTTTGCTATCAATTAAATCCGTCAGTTGTTGATACCAGAGACCGGTAAAGTCAGTCTGCGGCCGGAAAATCATGGCACATAAGCCGATCAGTCTGGTGTAATTTTCCTTCATTGCTATTTCTAAATCACCGCCAACTGTAGCAACGCCGTGCGCACCGACTTCAGTATAGCCGACACCGAAGGCAGCAGATTTTTCCAGCTGGTCAAAGAAAGGATGCCAGTTTTTAGTCGTATGTTTTACATCGGCGTAGCCACCACCATGTACGTGTAAGACGTAGCAACGCAGGTAGTCGCATTTATGTACCGCGCTCAGATGATCAAACAGCGGGTGTAGCGGAAACCGGGGATCTACCCAACTGCTCAATGTTGTTGTGGTCAGGTGCATCTGAGGGCAGGCGCTGTTTCTTACCAATGAAAGTAAGGCCTGTGAACGGGATTCCGTCATCTCATTGGGTCCCATCCATCCTGAAAAAATAATTCTGCGCATAGTTGATCAACCTTATTTCGATATGTTGTCGGATTAATGAAAACCGCTCCGGCGACGTTGCTTTACTTTGCCGGAACAATTTTCGTAAGTCACATGTTGTTTAATTTTAAAATGCCATTCCAGGTTTCGTCTATTCCCTGCAGCAGGCTATATTCAGGTGACCAGCCGGTATGATCTTTAATTTTTTTGCAGTTAAGGACATTGGCAGAAACATCAAATGGTCGTAAGGGATGAATGATAGTTTTAATATTGTATTGTTCGCCAATGACCTTGCGTATCGCGTTTAAGACGTCGGCATTATCGCTGCCTGTTTCACTCCCGATATTATATGTTTCACCTGCAACGCCATGATTAAGTAGTGCAATTAATGCGTCTGCCAGATCGTGAATGTAAAGGTAGTCCCTGACCGTGCCTCTTTCGCCAAAAATCTCGATGGGAAGCTCATTTAAAATGGCATGCATGGAAACGCCGATAAATCCCTGTGGATTGGGGCCAAACTGCCCGATACCATAGGCGTTGCCAGGTCGGGCAATCACAACCGGAAGATTCTTCATCTGAAAGAAAAATCCGGCGTATTTTTCAGTGACCAGTTTAGAAATTCCATAGGGGGAAATCGGATTATTGGGGTGTGACTCATCTATCGGTAAATAATTCGGACGTCCGTAGACCGTTCCGCCCGAAGATACCAGTAAATACTGGCGCAACTGACGTTCACTTGACATGCGCTGTAAAGAAACCGATGCGGGCAGGTTTAAAATGACATCTTTGACCGGATCATCAAAACTGGTTTTCGGTGTTGTGCCATAAGCCAGGTCGACAACCGTATCGGCCCAGTCCAGCAATGGTCCGATAAAAGCCGGATCGGTAATATCACCGGTGTGATATGCAATTGATGCGGGAAGCAGGAATTTAGGTGCGGAAGAACGGCCAACCGCAATTATGTTATACCCTTCCGACAGCATAAGCCTTTTTATAAATGCCTGTCCGATAAATCCGCCGCCACCGACAATGAGGATATTCCTAAAAGGTAATTTATTAATACTCATTTCTTTTATACCTATGGTGGTGATGCATGCTATGTGAGAATAATTTTTGCTTAAAGTTATTTATTTACAGATTGCAATAATGATTCCAGATTCAGACCAAGCGAAGAAAAAAGCGCGGTGCGCATTGCTGCAATTTGCGGAGTGGGTGCCGGGTGTCTGGTATAAACAGACAGGTAGCAATTTAACAGACTTGATTCATTCGATTTGCCACGCTGAACAGATTCAGCAGAATCATTTTTGTGAATTTTAGGCCCATAAACAGGTAAATGGTGTAGTGGCATTTTACCGCAGGCACTCAGTATAAAGTCCCAGTCTTCGTAGGGAATCGCGGCATCAAACTGAATTTCTGACGCAAGTTTTTTCGGGAAAATAAGGCAATTATTGGGTATAAAGTTTTTAATGAAAACACTGGTGGCTGCTTGTGCAGAAATATCCACCGGACTGATTTGCGTTGTGGTGATTTTTTCTGCCTCTGTAAGCTCATTGACGATTTCAAAGTTGGTGTAAAAAACCTGAGATGGCGTATTACCCGCTGACGGATGTGGTAAGTGATTCGCCAGGTTTTCTAAAAAATGCACATCAAAGGTGTCGTCGTCATCCAGAAATAAGAAATAGTCTCCTGTAATTAAGGACATGCCGAGATTTCTGCTTTCGGATGGGCCTGCTATGCCATGCCTTAAGATGAATAGATCACCCGTAGCCATGCTTTCAGCGGCTACATCATACGTGGCTTTATCATGTTGGTCTGAAATGACAATAATTTGTTTGTGCGGGTAAGTCTGAGCGCGAAGCGAAGTGAGCGCTCTGCTTAGTAATGATGCCCGCTTGTGTGTGGCGATGATGATGCTGAATACGGGCGTTGGACATGTCATGTCATTGATCCGGCAATAATTTTTTCAGGGAAGAGCGCATTTTTTAATAAATTTGCCTGTAGTCGACGGGAGAAAAGCGCATAGCCATTTTCTTCTGCCTGTAATCTCAGTGCATCATCGTTGATCAGTTGTCTGACTGCATCGACAAGATTATCATAAGGAACACCAATAACGGCTTTATGAATATCCGGCTCAATTTCTGTATCGGCGCTTACCTCTGAAATCACGGCTTTTTTATTATTTAACAGATAGCTTACCCGGACAATTTCAAATATTTTGGATTCATGAAAATGCAGATTAATGACGGTTTTACTTCTGGAAATGTAGTGATCAAGTTCAGTCCCGTAAACGCCGGTCAGACTGACAGTATTGAGTCCTGCATTAGTTAAATCGTTCAGTATTTTTTTTCTGCGCTCATTAATTGCACCGTAAAACAAAACGTCAATGTCCTGTATCGCTGCTTTGGGGATGCGGTAAAGTGACGGCGAATAACCAATCGGAATTAATACGGCATCCGAATTAATGTGCTTGTCG
>CAIWPG010000193.1 GCA_903914535.1 uncultured Oxalobacteraceae bacterium | reverse complement strand
TGAGTACCATGATCCAAAATCCGGTCACTTCCCAGCGCTGAGCGCCTGCACTGTTAGCAATGCGACCGCGTAACAATGGCATGGCATAGGAAATAATCGCCAGTGATACCATGGCATAAGCACCAAAGAAAGCCAGATGACCGTGAGCTGCGGTAAAGTTAGTACCGTGCATGTAGTATTGTGCTGGTGCCAGTGTGATTAAGAAGCCCCATAATCCGGCACCGAGAAATGCCATTACCGGCGTACCGAGTGCCCACAGCATAGCGGATTTATTCGGATGCTCACGTCGACGTTGTAACAGCATTTTGAATGAAAAAATAATCAGCAAAATAAATGGAATCGGTTCAATCGCAGAGAAAATCGAGCCTAACCAGATCCAATAGCCGGGTGCGCCTGTGTAGTAGTAATGATGTCCGATCCCGATGATGCCTGAGATTAAAGTCATGGCGATAATAATGTAGAGCCATTTTTCGACGATTTCACGATCTACACCGGTCATTTTAATCAGTATGAAACCTAATAAAGCACCCAAAATTAATTCCCAATCGCCTTCTACCCAGCCGTGCACAATCCACCACCATCCGAAACTTGCTTTAACGGTGTCTTCCGGAAAATAGAATGCAGGTAAAAACAATAATGCCAGACCCCAGAGACTACCGACCAGAATCAGATTGATAGATGTTTTTCTTCCTTTGAGCAGTGTCATTGTGACGTTGAATAATAATGAAAGTGCCACCAGTACGATGCCGACTTTAGTCGGTAACGGTTGTTCCAGATAGCCGCGTCCCATGGTAGGCAGTACCGCATTGCCAGTCATGGCAGCCAGTTTTGCGTAAGGAATGAACAGATAAGCTGTGATGGTCAGTGCGCCCGCAATCAAAAAAATCCAGAAAGTGATTAAGGCCAGTTTAGGACTATACAATTCTGTTTCGGCTTCTTCAGGCACAATAAAGTAGGCAGCGCCCATAAATGCCATCAACAGCCAGACAATTAACAGATTGGTATGACTCATGTGAGCCACGTCGAACGGGAGTGCAGGGAACAGGAAGCTTCCGTTTAAATATTGTAGTCCGGCGATCAGGCCGAATACGATTTGTCCGACAAACAGCGCCAGCGCAGCGATGAAGTAGGGCATCGCCACCTTTTGAGACTGGTATTTCATAGGTTCTCCTTTGGGGTCAGGGGGGGTAATGGTGTAATGGCAATGAAAAGGGGTGCCGATATGGAATCCATTAACCCTGGATGTTGGGTGGCCAGTTATTGGTGTCGACGTTGGAAAGCCATTGCAGATAGGCAACCAGATCATCCAATTGGCTGGGGCTTAAATGGAAATTCGGCATTTGCCGTCTTCCCGGCGCGCCGGTGGGTTGTGACTGTATCCATGATTTGATGAAGTCAGGGCCACGGCGTTTGTAGACATTGGCCAGTTCCGGTGCAAAATAAGCGCCTTCACCGTTAATGGTATGGCAGCCTATACAGTCATTTGTGTCTAGCAGATACTTGCCGCGCAATACAGATGCTGTCATTTTGTCGGCATGATCCCGTTCCGGTATGCGCTGCCAGGTGTCGTAACTGAGCATGAGATAAATGGCGATAAAAAATACTGCGCCACCCAGAAAAATATTGCGGGCCATTGCTTTGGTAAAAACTTGTTGCATATCCGGCTCCTTAGTCGTTAAAAGAACAGTGTGTTAATGAGGGTAGGTCTGGTGTTAAACAATGAATAAATTCCTGCAATAAAGATTCATTTTATCTACATCTTTAATAAGATGCAAGTTATCTACATCTTATTATTTTTACTTTATGGTGCCGGGATTGTCCGGGACAGCGTTAAGTCCGGATTAAAGATTCATCTGACAGAAAATCAATAGCATTATTTATATCATTTGCTATATGTTAATTTATCCTGAGTGGCAGCGTGCCGTCCGGTGCGATTCTGTTAGGATACGGCTTAAGGAGTTGCGCACTCAACATTACCTGTACCAGCGCAATCGAATGATGGACAGGTCGAAAAAAATATAAGGGGAGAGTAAAAAATGATGGATTGGAGAGATTACGGTAATGGAATCATTGCGTTTGATTCCGGTTATGTGCGGCCTGTTCTTGCAGCCATACACCTGATTGTTGAAAACGGGCGCCTTGCATTTATTGATACCGGTAGTAATGATTCCCTGCCAAATGCATTGTCGGCGCTGCGTAAACTGGGTCTGGATGAAACGGCGGTCGACTACGTTATCCTTACTCATATCCATCTGGATCATGCCGGTGGTGCCGGTGCCATGATGCAGTCGTTCCCGAATGCCCGGCTGATCGTGCATTTCCGCGGCGCACGGCATATGGCAGAGCCATCCAAATTGGTTGCCGGTGTGTCGGCGGTGTATGGTGAGGAGTACGTGCGGCGGGTCTACGGCGATATTATTCCTGTTCCGGCAGAACGTATTGTTTCTGTGGTGGATGGTGATGCATTTTTATTAGGTGGACGTAAGCTGACTTGCCTGGATACGCCGGGGCATGCCCGCCATCATATTTGTATCGTAGATGAACAGACTGGCGGTATTTTTACCGGTGATATGTTTGGCTTGTCGTATCGGGAGCTGGATGCGGGTACGGAGCAGTTTATTTTTCCGACGACTACGCCTAGTCAGTTCAGTCCGGATGAAATGCGCGCCTCGTTTAGCCGTTTGCTGGCATTATCTCCTCCTGCAATGTATTTAACCCATTATGGTCAGGTGCGTGATGTTGTGTTGCGTGGTCAGGAATTGCGTCAGCGTCTGGATGCCTTAGTCGGATTTGCGCTGGCTGAGCGTGACAGCGGGCTGCTGCGTCATGAGCGTATCAAGTCTGCCATGACGCAGTATTTGCTCAGTGAAGTGCGTGCCTATGGTTGTGATTTGTCTGAAGAGGTGCTGCTCGGTATATGGGGGACAGATCTTGAGCTGAATACGCAGGGTCTGGAGGTCTGGCTTGATACACTTCCTGTTGCTGACTGATATTCCTGCGCTTAAATAGACGGCTTTGCTCCTTCTCATGCGACAATGTTAGGCTTTACTTAATGTATTGTCGGCTTGCGTTCATCCGGATCAAAGCCGGGCTGATGAATTAATCAGCCATTTCTTTATTTACCTATTTTTATTTAATCGTAATGCTTGAGTTGGTAAGTCCTGAATTGGGAAT
>CAIWPG010000192.1 GCA_903914535.1 uncultured Oxalobacteraceae bacterium | reverse complement strand
TGCAAAAATTGCCGGTGCGCTGGAGCTGGCGGCAGACAACAACCGCAAAGGGATTCCGACCGGAGCGTTTATTTTATTTGAAACCGGCGGCGTGCGTTTGCAGGAAGCTAATCTGGGACTGGCTGCTATCGCTGAAATACACGCTGCTATTGTTGATTTACGTCGCTATCAGCCTGTAATTGGCATTACAGCCGGGACGGTGGGATGTTTTGGCGGTATGTCAGTTGCGGCCGCATTGTGTAGTTACCTGATCGTTACGCGCGAGGCGCGCATCGGGCTTAATGGCCCCGCGGTCATTGAGCAGGAAGCCGGCATTGCTGAATACGACTCGCGTGACAGGTCATTTATCTGGAGCTTTACGGGAGGGGAGCAACGTTATGCTTCAGGTTTAGCCGATGTGTTGGCCGGGGATGATGTTGCGGAGCTGCGCACGGCACTTAGTTCTCTTATTTTGCGTGGTCTGCCTGACAGGCATCGCAGCGAGCAGGTCGGGCATTATCTTGCTTGTATAGACAGGGTGGATACGGATGTACAGGCGACACCTGAAATGGTACGGCAGATTTATACATCACCGCCGCTTGTTACTGATGTTGCAGAGCCGGTTTTGCCCGCAGCCTGCGACAATACGGTGGCAACAGGCCGGGGAGCCAGCTGGTTTGCAGCTTTAACCGGAGGTGCAGCATTGTTGCCGGGCTATGCACGCTCGGTGTTAGTCGCCGATGCAATGCTGAATGAAAAGTCTGCCCGTTATATTGCGGTGGTACCCGATGTGCAGAACCGGTTTCCGCGGGCGCGCAACGGTGAAGTGGGTTTACTGGAAGGCTGGCAATTGGCGCATGCTGTACAAGACCTGATACTGGCAGATCACGACGCTAAGATTAAAACACCGATTATTGCGGTCATTGATGTTGCCAGCCAGGCGTATGGACGTCGTGAAGAAGCATTCGGTATTCATCTGGCGCTGGCTGCTGCTGCCGGTGCTTATGCCAGCGCACGTCTGGCAGGACATCCGGTGATCGGGTTGATTGTAGGGAAGGCTATGTCGGGTGCATTCCTTGCACATGGTTATCAGGCAAATCGGCTGATCGCATTTGATGATAGTGAAGTGATGGTTCATGCCATGGGAAAGGCATCCGCAGCCCGTATTACGCTTCGTTCTGTCGCTGAACTGGAAACGCTTGCTGCCGCCATTCCACCCATGGCGTATGACATTCAGAGTTTTGCTTCGCTGGGTTTGTTATCACAGTGTTTGTCTGTCAATACACCAGACTGTCCTGATGAGCCGGAGGTGCTTAAGGTGATGCATAGCTTGTGTAAAGAGCTGGATGCTATTCATGCGGATGTTCATCGTGATTTGCGGGGGCGTCTGGGTGCGCCGTATCGCAGCACATCAGCGAAGGTGCGCAGAAAATTGCGCACACAGTGGAAAGGTGTGGTGGCATAGCCGCTGGTGTAGCGGAGATGGTTGAACAGATATGTTGTGAAAAAATAAAACAAAATAAAAAACTGCCTGGACATATCGGACAGCCATGCCGGGATCAGCCTTATCAACGGAGGGGACAGATATGATTATCTACGGAACAGCCTTACTGGCTATTTGCCACTTGCCGGGTATTTTTCTTGGAGATATGTTGGGGCACCTGATTGGCGTTAAAACCAATGTGAGCGGTGTGTCTGCCGGATTGGCCGCAACGGATCGTCGTTTGGTGCCTTATGGTGCGCTGGTCGCCACATTTCACACGGGAGTCGGTTGTCTGCTTGGTCCGTCTGTGTTGTATTTTTCGATTAAAGCAGTGGTGGGTTAAGTGCAAAACCTGGTGATGACGCGTCCCCACGATTTGCTTTGGGTTCGCAGCATGGGCGATCTTGAGATCAGTCAGCCTCTGCCTGACTGGGTACAGTCCAATTGGCAGGCATGCGCACCTGTGGTAGTGCGGCGTGAGCAGCTGAATGATATAGGCCGGATTCCGGTCGGGGTGCGTGGCAAGGGCAGAAGCGAGCGTTTCAGTGCTGTTGTGCGACGTTCTGCTGTTGCTCGCCGTGTCTCACCCGAGCAACTGGTGCCGTCAGAAGCCTGGAATAAAGAGTCAATGGGTAGTCCCGGGCAGCCTGCAGCATGGTTTAATGAACTGCGTTCATTTCCTGCTGTGCAGGCTTTGTTGCGGGTCGCGCCCTTGCTTTGCGCTACTGGCTTAACATGGGGTCCTGCCGGCAGTGTCGGTTTTGCGCTGGCCAGTGGTTTACCTGTATTGCATTGCGGTAGTGATCTTGATCTGGTCGTGCGTGCACCATCCCCGTTAACCCGCAAGCAAATGTATTTATTGCAAATGGTTCAGTTTTTGTTGTGTCACTGCCGGATTGATATGCAAATTGATACCGGTCGCGGGGGCTTTGCTTTTATGGAGTGGATACGGATTTCTGATAGCCCGAAAACAGTTTTGCTGAAGACGGATAACGGGCCATTTATGACTTCTGATCCGTGGGGTGACATAACGGGCAGATCGGTATGAGCGTACTTTTTATGTTTCCGGGGCAGGGGGCACAGCAACCGGGTATGTTGCATGCATTGCCTTCGGGGCCTGAAGTGCTTCGTACTCTGAGGCAGACAGCGGATATACTTGGCAGTGATCCTTTGTTGCTGGATACGGCACAGGCTCTGCAGTCTACGGTAGCGGTGCAATTATGTTTGCTGATTGCCGGTGTGGCGATGGGGCGGGTACTTTTATCTGAGGGCGCAATTCCTGCCATAGTGGCGGGTTTGTCGGTAGGTGCTTATCCTGCGGCGGTCGTAGCGGGTGCGCTGGAGTATGCGGATGCGCTTCGTCTGGTCAGACGGCGTGCGCAACTCATGGAGTCAGCTTATCCGGCCGGCTATGGTATGGCGGCTATCACTGGTTTGGACCGGTTCCGGCTGGAATCTCTGATTGCGGATGTGCATTGTCAGGAAAATCCGGTTTATCTGGCTAATCTGAATGCGCCGCGACAATTGGTTATTTCGGGCAGTGTAGCGGCATTGCAGGCGGTAATGTTGCAGGCCCGGCAGGCTGGTGCAGTTAAAGCGGTACGTCTGGCGGTTAATGTTCCATCCCATTGCGACTTGTTTGCCGATGCGGCACTGATTATGCAGTCTGAATTTTTAACGGCAGAATTGCAGCGTCCCCGTTTGCGTTATCTGAGCGCCAGCGCTGCCAGATCTCTTGTTGACCCACAGATAATTTCTTATGATTTATCCACTAATATGGCCAGGCAGGTGCATTGGTCTGAAACTTTACGACTGGCCTGGGAATATGGTGCCCGACTTGCCGTTGAAATGCCGGGAGGTACGGTTCTGACCGGTTTGGCGGAGTCTCAATGGGAAGATGGCCTGGCTGTTGCCTGTGATACGACACGTCTTGATAATGTGCTTGCTCTGATTGCCCGCGGCTAGCAATTGACCGGATTTCAGTTCGCCGGATTTCCGCTTGTCAGTTGCAGCTCTCCTTCTTGTAAGTTTTCTGTCGTTAGCTAAATTGTTGCTAATCAGTTAAAATTAAGCCGGATCAATTAGTAGAAGTGTTTGTAGATAACTATTTCTACGGTGGCTTGTTACTGTTTTTGTTATTGATTTTTGTGTGGTTTTTAATTATTTGTTGTGTGAGGTTTGAACATGTATCTGCTTTCCCTTTATCGTGGTTTAGCCGACAGATATGTTGCGCCACGTCTTGCTGTGGCTGTGGTGCTTGGTTTTGTTACGTATGTGTCGTGTGCCCAGAGTGCCACTTTTGTTATTAATACCGACGCGCAAAGAAAAAATATCAGTCCGCTGATCTATGGTTACAACGCCTACGCGAACGATTCCGGTTTGCCGGGACTGGAAAATCAGGGGGGGCTGGCTGCATTGCGTGCTTTGAATCTGACATCGCGCCGTTTGGGTGGTAATTCAATGACCGCATATAACTGGGAAAACGGCGTCAATAACTCGGGTTCTGACTGGTGTCAGTCATCGAATGGCGCACTCAGTTATATTACCGGGTCCGGCTGGCCATCCATGCTGACTGGTCTGGCTTATTATCCGCCGGGCGAAGCACTGATGCAGTTTCACAGCCAGTCTTTGCAGTTGGGTGCCTACTCGGTGTTGCAGTTGCCTGCCGCCGGAAAACTGCCTAAAGATAGTATTGATCTGGCCACGCCAGGAAATTGCAAGGGTAAGCCTTTGATGCAATCAAGTGCAGGCCCGTCCGATATTGATGTTAATCGCTGGGTTGCCGTTGTAAATGATAAACCGGTTTCGGCCGGGCCCTTAACACGTAAGCCCGATCTGGCGGATAACACGGTTTATGTCAGTGAAGAAATTAATTTTTTAATTGTTAATTTTGGGCTTTCCACTTCCGCGCGCGGTATTAAAGCGTATGAACTGGATAATGAGCCTGATTTGTGGCATCGCTGGGTAGATCCGATGCACGGACCGGGTACGCATGAAATGCTGCATCCGCAATTGACTACCGTAACGGAAGTTATCGACAAAAATATTGGACTGGCACGTACGGTAAAGCGTATGGACCCGAAGG
This sequence comes from uncultured Oxalobacteraceae bacterium, assembly GCA_903914535.1. Taxonomy (GTDB): domain Bacteria; phylum Pseudomonadota; class Gammaproteobacteria; order Burkholderiales; family Burkholderiaceae_D; genus Solimicrobium. The sequence continues at coordinate 157 of CAIWPG010000192.1, read as the reverse complement.
CAGAAACTTACGGACCGTCATTGTCCGGGTATTTGGGGCAATTCAGTTGACTGGTCGCTGGCGTATGGGTATTGCGTGAAAACACTGTACTGTCACTCTAATAAGATAATCGGCACACCTTGCATAGATTTGAAGATTAAGTTCGAGCAGGATTACG
>CAIWPG010000191.1 GCA_903914535.1 uncultured Oxalobacteraceae bacterium | reverse complement strand
ATTTTATCGTCAATATCAGTGATATTCTGGACATAAGTCACCTCATAGCCGGAAGCACGCAGCCAGCGCTGCACCATGTCGAACACTACCATGACCCGCGCATGCCCGATATGACAATAATCATAAACTGTCATCCCACACGCGTACATACGAACACGTCCCGGCTCAATAGGGGTAAAAATTTGCTTCTCACGTGCTAACGTGTTGTAGATTTTTTGAACACTCATGTAAATAACTTGGCTTTACTGGAATTAATTAGTCGAAAAATTCATACTCATAGAGCAACTTTAGTAAAAATTTGTGGCAGCGAATTAGAAATTGGCGATAAATAACTGTCAAGACGCCATAATCCACAAAAAACTCAGCGCTTTTTTGATAAGATGATGCCTTTGTCGCAGAACCCGAATCAAAATTTAATGCCAAGTATAACATTGAAGCCACCCCTAACCCTTGCAACCTACATGACAAGTACACTTACACGAAGCTGGTTAGCAGCAATTGGCCTGGCTTTGACTACACTCACCTGCACCGCATGGGCAGATGACGTCGCTGACATCAACAAATTAATGAAATCTGGCCAATGGCCGGAAGCTATGCAAAAAGCGGATAGCTATCTGGCACAACATCCGAAAGATGCGCAAATGCGCTTCTTTAAAGGCTTAATTCTAACCGAACAAAATAAAACGAACGAAGCGATTGCCGTATTCTCCAAGTTAACTGACGATTACCCCGATTTGCCGGAACCTTACAATAATCTGGCTGTGTTGTTTGCATCAACCAACCAATACGACAAGGCACGCGCCGCACTTGAAATGGCTATCCGCACTAATCCAACCTACGGAACTGCGCACGAAAATTTAGGCGATGTTTATGCAAAACTGGCTAGCCAGGCTTATGACAAAGCATTGCAACTGGACTCAGGCAATTCTGGTGCCAAGGTAAAACTGACACTGATACGCAGCCTGATCGGCAATACTACGGGCGGAACCAACCCGAAAACAGCGCCGGCCGTAAGCAAAGTTAAACCTGCGGGCGTTGCTGCGCTGCCTGCCACAACGCCCCCTCCTGCCACCGTAACAGCAACAACGACAGCAGAAAATAAAGCAGAATCAGGAAAACCAGCCGCCAAAACAACGGCAAACAACCAAAACGTGGAAGAAATCCTTAAAATGGTCGATGCCTGGGCCAATGCATGGAGTAACAAGGACACGTCCGGCTACCTGGCTTTTTATGCCAGAGATTTCCAGTTACCGGGTGGCGTTTCCCGCAAATCATGGGCAGATGAACGCCGCCTCAGGATAGAAAGCAAAGGCCATATCAATGTCAAAGTTGAAACACCTAAGGTTAGCCTGGATGGCAGCACTGCAACAGTAAAATTCCGCCAGATTTACAGCTCTGACAGACTGAAAGCCAACAGCAGAAAAACACTGATTTTAGTGAAACAGGATGGAAAATGGCAAATAAAAACGGAGCGGACGGGTAACTGATGCAAAGCTTTATTCTGAAGGGCGCAGGCCGGCTGACACGCACCACACGACGTTTATCGTATTTCGTTTCCTTATTTGCCTGTCTTTTCGCTGTATCGTTTTCGTTTAGCGGCACCGCTGTTGCAGCGATGCCGCTATCGCGTGCTCAAGCACCTGATCCAGATTCTTTATTGATTGAAGTCTATAAACTATTAGCACAAAATAAACTGATTGCGGCACAAAATCTGGCCGACGTTTTGGTAGATGCTTATCCGACATTTCACCTTGGCCATTTGCTTCAGGGCGACTTATTCCTTATGCACACCTATCCGGTAAGCACCTTCGGCGCAGTCAAAGACGGTCCGCCTGACAAACTGAAGGATTTACGTGATGAGGCACGGGCACGGATTAAATCGCTAAGTGAAAAACCTAATCCCACCCTGATTCCGCGTGCGGTACTGCAACTACGCGATGATCAAAAGCATGTTCTGGTCGTGGATGCAAAACGCTCACGCCTGTACATATATGAAAATCAAAACGGACAACCTAAATTTATCATGGATTATTATGTCAGCCAGGGTAAATTAGGAGTAGATAAATTAAAGGCCGGGGATCAGAAAACTCCGCTCGGTGTCTACTACATTACCAGCCGGCTCAAGGGTGCCAAATTACCGGATTTTTACGGGCCGGGCGCACTTCCGCTCAACTACCCCAACGACTGGGATAAAATCAACGGACGCAGCGGCTCCGGCATCTGGTTTCACGGCACACCTTCCGGCAGTTATAGCCGGGCACCGCGTGCATCGGATGGCTGTCTGGTGCTGACCAATCCCGATTTACAAAAAATTGCCGATATGGTTGACGTAGGAAAAACACCGGTAGTCATCAGTGAACAAGTTGAATTTGTGTCTCAGCAAAAATGGAATGATGAACGCGAATCTGCAAAAAAACTACTTAATGACTGGCGGCAAGATATTGAAAGCAGAAACAGCCTGCGCTGGCTGTCAAATTATTCGCACAATTTTAAAAGTGCTCAGGGTGAATCAATTACCGATTGGTTTGATAAGCAGCAACGTGATATACCACCGGCTGTCGATATTATGATCAGACTGAGCGATATTTCACTATTTCAGTATCCGGGCAAAGAAAACATGCTGGTCAGCACATTTACGCAAGAATCAACTTACGGAAAAATACGCAGCATCACACGCAAGCGCCAGTACTGGGTTAAAGAAGCGAATCGCTGGAAAATAATTTACGAAGGTCTGATTTAAACCGGTCAGCACAACGGAGCAAGCCAGTGATCCGGTTAGCTCAGCGATGGCTTCTTAAATACAGACTAAATTAATTTTCACTAACAACAAATAAACCAATCAAGGAAACGTCATGCAATTACGCAATTTTTGTTTATCCTTGCTGGCAGGCCTGGCAATCTCCGCCGGCAGCTTTGCGGACACCCGCCCGCCACAGGTCGAACTGAAAACCACCGCAGGCGTCATCGTGCTGGAACTCTACCCGGATGCCGCGCCTAAAACCGTCGATAATTTTTTACAATACGTAAAAAGCGGGCAGTACAACGGAACTATTTTTCACCGCGTTATTGCCAGCTTCATGATTCAGGGCGGCGGATTGGGTAAAGACATGCGAGAAAAACCCGTGCGGGCAGCGATTCCGCTGGAGGCAGGCAGAGCACTGGAACATGGCTTAAAAAATGACATTGGCACGGTTGCAATGGCCCGCACCGGAGATCCCGACTCTGCTACCGCACAATTTTTTATCAACGTGGCCAATAATGATTTTTTAAATCACCAAAATTTGCCGGAAGGCGATCCTGTGCAATTTAATCAGGGTGGCCGCATGATAAACGCACCACGCTCGCAGGCATTACAGGCAACTGCGGGCTACACCCCTTTTGGCAAGGTCATAAAAGGATTAGATGTAGTCAATCAAATCAGCACAACAGAAACAGAGTACCGGAGCGGTAATCAAAATGTCCCGAAACGAGATATTGTCATTCAGTCAGCAAAAATACTGAATAACTAAAGTCCCCGGCACGCAAGTTACCCAGCAGTCCGCTTGAAACCGGGCGCAGACAGATTCAAACCAACTTCATTAACATCTGTGTGGCCTCCTTTTTACCACGCATCTTTTTTTACTATGAAAGAATATTATGGCTGTTTTACTTACAACTAACCACGGCACCATCAAAATTGAACTCAATGCAGAAAAAGCACCTAAAACGGTCGCTAACTTTCTGAATTATGTCAATGACGGCTTTTATTCGAACACTATTTTCCATCGCGTTATCGATGGCTTCATGATTCAGGGCGGTGGATTTGAGCCTGGCATGAAACAAAAAGAAACACAGGACCAAATTGAAAACGAAGCCAGCAATGGCTTAAAAAATGTGAAGTACTCCATTGCAATGGCACGTACTTCAGATCCGCATTCTGCATCTGCACAATTTTTTATTAACATCAGCAACAACAGCTTCCTTGACTACCCGGGCCAGGACGGATGGGGCTACTGTGTATTCGGTGCAGTAACCGAAGGTCAGGATGTAGTTGATAAAATCAAAGCGGTTAAAACTTCCCGTTCCGGTATGTTCCAGGACGTACCGGCGGACGACGTTGTTATTGAAAAAGCTGAAGTCATCTAAGTCATCTGACTGATTACAACGACGATAACAACCGACATGACCCGCCCCACCGCCACTACCGTCAATGCAAACAGCACCAGCACACCGGTCGTCCCTGGCATTGCCGAACTGACCATAGCGGAGGCAGGTAAATCAGCGCAACAAAATATCGTTGCGCTGTTCATCTCCGACATACATTTGCAGGCAGATATGCCAGCAACCACTGCTGCATTTTTACACTTCCTTCAGTTTCATGCCGTCCACACCAAACAACTTTATCTGCTTGGTGATATCTTCGAATACTGGGCAGGCGACGATGACCTGAGCTCTCCCTACCCGCAAAAAATCGCCCTTCAGTTGCGCATATTAAGTGATTCAGGTGTCGCCATTTTCTGGATTGCAGGAAATCGTGATTTTTTGGTGGGCACACAATTTGCGAAAGCAACCAGGGTAACATTGCTCAATGACCCCTGCACACTGCATTATGCCGGGCAACGTTATGCGATCAGTCACGGAGATCAATTATGTAGCGACGATGTACGCTACCAGGCATTCCGGCATCAGGTTCGTCAGCCGGACTGGCAATCGGCATTTCTGGCAAAACCGCTGGCAGAGCGCAAAGCAATTATTACAAGTATGCGCATGCAGAGTCAGCAGCACCAGCAAGAGCATATGCAGGGCAGCACTGAGTCAATTATGGATGTCAATCTGCTCGCCGTAGACGACCTGTTTACGCACACAGGCGCGCACACGCTGATACACGGCCACACACATCGCCCTGCGCTGCACCGTCACGCACAATTGCAACGCTACGTCCT
>CAIWPG010000190.1 GCA_903914535.1 uncultured Oxalobacteraceae bacterium | reverse complement strand
CTCCATGCCGGGCGTGGCGCGCAAGAAAGCATCTGCACTAGCATAGCTGGCATGAATCTGCGTGGCGATTATTTGATCGTCAGTTTGCGCTGCACTCGTTGGAGGATTAACACAGTAATGACGGTAAATGTCGGCCCAGTTCAATGAGCACATTGCAGCATTGGGAATGCCTGCCAACTGTGCTCCCGCAAGCGGAAGATAGCCCACATTGGAGAGGACGAAATCTGTATCGAGATCGCGCAGAATTTGAGCTTCCTGCTCGACCCGATTCTCCCAATTAGAGTGAAATTGATAGTACGCGGCACGGCTCTCCTCAATACATACGTCGAGTGCCGAAGACATGATCATGCCAATGTCACCCTCGCTCATCAGATGCGTAAACGGAGCATGGATGCGCGAACGCAGGTGCTCGACTGCCACGGCTGAGCGCACCGTGATTTTCACTTCGGGTAACAACCAATGCAGGGCGTTTAAAACCGGCGCGGTTTGTGCAACATGGCCGAAGCCATGTCCCGAAATGGAAACGACGAGGTGGGGCAAGCTCATTCCTGCGTTACATTAAACAAAAATCGACCGGTGCAAGCGCAGCAAGTTGGTGATCCTCCCCGATTGATTCGCGCAGATTAATTTCAATTGAACGGCAGATCGCATCCAGGGCCAAATCATTCGGCAGATTACCGAAGGGTTCTTCGATTTCATCACCGAGGGCATCCAGACCGAAAATAGTGTAAGCCACAATTCCAACCACAAAAGGGGTCATGAAGCCGATCGTATCGACCAAGCCGAATGGTAGCAAAAAGCAGTACAGATAAGCTGTGCGGTGCAGCATGAGCGTGTAAGAAAACGGGATGGGTGTGCCTTTGATTCGTTCGCAGGCAGCTGCAGCGGCAGTCAATGAACATAGGGTTGAATCAATGGTGGACGCAAGGCAGCCATCGAGGCGATTTTCAGTCAGGCAGAGCTGTAAGTCATTGCCCATGCGGTGCATCAGGTAATCCGGTAGATTGGAGGCCCGGTTCATGTTCTGCCATTCGCTTTGCACGATCAGCGGTTCGAGTTCGCTACGGGCATCGGTGTCGCGTAATAGATGCCGTAATGCGTGAGCAAACGCAATCGTGCGGTAAATCATCCTGATCCGCACATTATTCAATCCTGACTCCGGTTTGAGCGATTCGGGAGGGGTAATCAGGCTTAAACACTGACGAGAGAAATTCCTGCTTTGTAAAACAATCTCTCCCCACAATTTACGGCCTTCACAGTAGCGATCATAGGCGGCATTATTGCGGAAGCCAAGAAAGATGGCTAACGGTAAACCGATCAGTGAAAAAGGGATCGAGGTCAGGGTAATTTTTAACCGGAAAAGATCACCGTTATTCATCGTGACCAAGGTAGCCAGTGCGATGTTGACCAGAAGTACGCCCCAAATTTGGGACAACACGGAACCACGGAAAATAAAAAATAACGTGAAACCAGACGGTCTGCCGCGCAAGATCATGAAATACCCTTTTATCTGTGTGATGAAATGATTTGATTATTCAGTATGCAGGTTGCTATAACAGCTTTTTTAGAGCATACAATTTTTCGAGTGCTTCTTTGGGCGTCAGTTCGTCCGGTTGCATTCCACGTAACGCCGTTAACAGAGGATGCTCCTGCGCTTCCGGTTCTTCGACTTCAACCGGCCTGAAATCAAATAAATCCCCCTGCGGATTTTGCGCGGCACTGTTTTGTTCCAGCACGCGCAACTGTTTCTTCGCGCTACGGATGACACTCTGCGGCACGCCCGCCAGCGCCGCAACTTGCAGGCCGTAACTTTG